>PWWM01000039.1 GCA_003561495.1 Gammaproteobacteria bacterium | reverse complement strand
TCGAGCTGCACTATCCGCGCCTGTTGCGTCATGACGATGGAATTCGATCCGCGTTCAGCGGTGAGGGCGGTTTATTGACTCGAGAGCGGGTCCGTCAGATGCGTGATGCCGGGCAGCCCATGGCCAGTGTTCCCTTGCTTGGGCGCGAACGCATGGAACGCTTGCGCGAGAACTGGCTGGCCCTTCCGGCACTGTTGCGCGAGTCCGGCCAGCCTGCCCCGGAATTCGATTACGGCCAGGAAAAGCTCGACATGCTCAAGTGGCTCAACCGCTCCTGGCCGACGACTTTCGAATCATCGCCAGGCCGGCAAAATACAGACTGATCAGGCCGACCTGGATCAGGGCAAGGATTCGAGCCGATTGGCTCATCCACGCCTCCATGACCGCAAAGCAGAAATACAACAGCAGGATGCATCCGCCGACAACCAGGCTGCGTGGTTTGAGTTGCCAGACTCCGGGTAAAACCGCCAGCAAGGGTGCGACGGCTACTGCCAGCACGACAAGAACGAGCGGCATGCCGGGATTGTACAAGCCGCCGAACCAGGCCGGCTGTAATACCACCAGGCCCAGCAGTGACCAGCGGCACCAGGCGGGATCAATCCACTTCATTTCAGTTTGATCGCAATGTCGGCAACTCTTCGCCCCAGCACCCGGCACAGCCTGCGTTCATCTTCATCCAGTGATCGGTCACTGTCAGGCCCGGCCAGATGGCTGGCACCATAGGGTGTGCCACCGGATCGGGTTCTGGTCAATTCAGGTTCGGAGTAGGGCAAGCCCACAAGCACCATGCCATGGTGCAGCAACGGGACCATCATGCTGAGCAGGGTTGACTCCTGGCCGCCATGCAGGGTGGAGGTCGAGGTGAATACGGCCGCCGGTTTGCCGGTCAGGGTGCCGGAAAACCACTCACTGCCGGTGCCGTCCAGAAAATGTTTCATGGCCGAGGCCATGTTGCCGAAACGGGTCGGACTGCCCATGATCAGGCCGCCACATTCGGACAGATCCTCGGGCTCGACCAGGGAGGGCCCATCGTCCGGAACGGACTTCTGTTCCGGCTGAAGCGCCGAGGTGATCGGCGCCACCGCCCGAAGACGTGCCTGCGCGTTTTCAACCTGCTCCACCCCTCGTGAAATCTCGCGGGCCATCGCCAGGGTATTGCCATGCACTGAGTGCACCAGGATGAGAATGTCACTCATGGCAGAATCTCCGTGACCTGCTCAGGAGGGCGCCCCAGGCGCGCCTGCCCATTGACGACCACGATCGGGCGTTCGATCAGACGTGGGTGAGCAACCATGGCTTCAATCAATTCCTTGTTGCTGCTGTCCGGGTTCAGGCCCAATTCACGGTACTCGGCTTCGCCACGGCGAATCAGTGCATGGGCTGTGATGCCGAGCATGGCAATGATACGCTTGAGTTCGTGAGCGTCAGGTGGGGTCTTGAGATACTCGACCACCTCGGGCTCGATTCCCTGGTCTCGGAGCAGGCTCAGGGTCTGGCGAGACTTGGAACAGCGTGGATTATGGTAGATAGTGACAGTCATGAGTGATTCCAGGAAGCGGTTGAAACGGGACTCAGGGGAGCAGTCTACCCCGACCGGGGCCACGGTTCAGACCCCGACACCGTTGCAGGCACTGTTCGATCCGCGCTGGCTCAAGGCCTTTGGTCGTCATCTCATTCAGCACTTTCGCGAGGATCGCAGCCTGGAAGCGGCCGGCGCGCTGAGCTATACCAGCCTGCTGGCCCTGGTGCCGTTGATGGCCGTGATGTTCGGAGTGATCTCCGCGTTTCCGGTCTTTGACCGTTGGGCCGATGAGCTCGAAGCTTACATTTTCGCCAATTTCGTGCCCGCCGCCGGCGATCAGGTCCGCGAATACCTGCAGGAATTTGTCGGCCGCACCGCCGGCCTGACCGGGGCGGGCACGGTGTTCCTGATCGTCACGGCCATCTTGCTGATGGCCACCATCGAAAAGAGTCTGAACCGAATCTGGCGGGTCCGTGCGCAACGGCGGCCCGCCGGCCGCCTGGTGACCTACTGGGCAGTTCTGACCCTGGGTCCGTTGCTGATGGGCGCCAGCCTGGCGATGACTTCCTATCTGGCTGCCCTGCCATTGCTGGCGCCGGAGTTGGTGCGCGGGGTGCTTCAGGCGGCCGTTCTCAACATGACCCCTTTCGTGGTCGCCCTGGTCAGTTTTACCTTGATCTTCATAATCGTGCCCAATCGCCGCGTGCTCTGGCGCCATGCGCTGGCCGGCGCCCTGATCTCGGCGATCCTGTTCGAGCTGGCCAAGGGCGGCTTTGTCTGGTATGTCACCAATTTTCCGACCTATGAACGACTCTATGGAGCACTGGCCACCATCCCGATTTTTCTGGTCTGGATCTTTGTTTCCTGGGTGGTCGTGTTGCTGGGCGCCAGCGTGGCCGCCGCCTTGACGACTTTCAATTATCATCGTGCCGATTGGGTGTGGCCGCCGCGTCATGAATTCCTGCTGGCGATCCGCTTGCTCGGCCACTTCTGGCAGGCCCAGCGACGCGGTCGGGCCCTGTCGAACGGCGATTTGCTGCGCCGCGAGTCAGCCGCCAGCGATATCCAGTTACAGCGCTTGCTGGGCTATTTCCATGATGCCGGCATGATTCATCGCGATGATGACGGTGACTGGCTGCTGTCTGCCGATCTGGACGAGATCAGCATCGCGGAACTCTATCGCAGCGGATCGTTCATATTGCCTGTAGGCGAACTGGACAGCCTGCCGGTGGACAGCCACTGGGATCGGGCTTTGCTGGAAGGATTGCGACCGATCGACCATAAGGCCGATGCCCTGATGAATCGTTCGGTCAAGTCATTGCTTCAGTTCGAACCCAGTCAGGAGGAGGGTGTGGAAATGCGTGGAGATCGATCATGAAATCAACCTGGGTCCTGCTGGTACTTTTGCTGGCCGGCACGGCAGCGGCCGAAATCGACTTCGAGCTCGAGGGTCTTGACGGCAACGCGTACCGGCTTGCCGACTATCGCGGTGACTGGGTGGTGGTCAACTACTGGGCGACCTGGTGCGCGCCATGCCGCAAGGAAATTCCCGACCTGTCACAGTTGCACGATGCCCGTTCCGACATCACCGTCCTGGGGCTGGCATTCGAGGATACTTCGGTCGAGGATTTTGAACGCTTTCTGGAGCAATTCCCGGCCAGCTACCCGATTCTGCTGGTGGATGTCTACGATCCACCCGAAGCCTTGGGCGCACCGCGTGCCTTGCCGACCACATTCCTGGTCAATGCCAACGGCGAGAAGGTCCATACCTGGATTGGCCCGGTGACCAGCACCATGATTACCGAATGGATCGAGCAGCATGGCTGAAACCCGACGCTGGCTGATTTCCGGGCGTGTCCAGGGCGTCTTCTTTCGCGATTCCACCCGGCGCCAGGCCGAACCCCTTGGCCTGACGGGTCACGCCATCAATCTCAGCGATGGACGGGTTGAGGTGCTTGCGCATGGAGAACCGGAGGCTCTTGATCAACTGGAGCAGTGGCTACACCAGGGGCCAGCGGCCGCTCGCGTCGAGGAGGTCGTTCCAATGGAGGTCCCGGCATCAACCACTCCGTCCGATCGATTCGTGGCCGGCTGACAAAGAATGCGCTGCCGCTCAGGCAGCTCAAAAAAATCGGGGCCTTGAAAGGCCCCGATTCATTCCACGGTTAAAAGGCCTCTCGGCTTACCGTTCGATGCGGAGATCCCGTCCGGATTCCCGGGTCGGAAAACGAACCGTTAATGCCTGCTCACGATGCTCGAGGACAAACATCCGGCCCTGGTCCATCAGTTGCAGGTTACGGATTTCAAACGGGGCGCTCAATCCACTGGTACGCAGGATGTCGGCATCCACGCCGATGCCGATCCGGCCTGAACCGGCCTCAAGGACCGCTGCCGACTGGGTGAACGCCAGCGGCTCCAGTTCGCCACGCTCGTTGGTGCCGAAGATCTCTGCGTTGACCTGGTAGCGACCTTCCACGGCGACTTCAACGCCGAGATTCAGGTTCAGGCCCAGTGGTGAAAGATTGTCGACCTGTCCAGTGAAGCGCCCCGATGGCGGGGCCACACCAATGGCCAGTTTGAGGTCGCGCTTGACCGTCATGCCGTCAATATTGTGTTCGACATAGGCATGCACTTCATGCAAACCCGGAGCGGCGGACACGACACTGATCGGGACAATCGCCTGCAGCTTGCCGGCATCGTCGGAGCGCGACAGATCGATCATCTGGTCCGCATCCGGCGACACCAACATGGCGCTGACCTGATCGACACTGAAGGTCTTGCCGCCGTCGTCAAGAACCAACTCCAGCTCGATCGGCTGATCGCTCAGGAAGCTGCTGCGGGCGGCGCTCATGCGGGCCACCCAGGGGCTTTCGGGCTCGTAGACGTGAATGACCATGGGGGTCTGAATCGCGGTGTCGGTCATGCGCATTTCCAGGCTGCCGGCCTGAGAATCGATCGGCAGACGAAAGGCGAGCGAGTCCTGTGGCACCCGCATGCCTTGCTGGCGCATTTGCGAACCGGAAGCGGTCTCCACGGCGCTGCGGTCCAGTGACTGGCCATTGATGCTCAATTCGAGCCGGCCCGGATCCAGTTGCAGTCCGGTGCCGCTGTCCAGTGCAGAAACGCGGATGACGCTTCCCGGGGCGCTGATCGGCAGCTTGACGCCACGTTCCAGGGCCTGAGCGCTGACATCCACCCAGTACTGCCGGGATTCAACGACAGCACCCTGCATGGCCGCATCGGTCGGGAATCTTTCCGTGGCCGCCCAGGTATAGCTCAAGGAGGCCGTTTCGGAGTGGAAACTGTCGGGAATGGCATCGGTTGCCACGGTCAAGTCAGTGGCGATCAGATCCCGATCAGCGGCGGGTAGCCATTCGATGTTGTTGCTGGCGATGGCGCTGCCTGAAATCAGGGCAAGCGCGATGAAGGTATTGAATGCTTTCATGGTGGCTCTCCCTATTACAGATCGTTACGCAGAATGACATCAAGGCCGAAACAGTCGCGCCGGCTTTGATGATGCGAAAGTTTGCGACCGCTCTGCGTTCTCCAGTGATCGTAGAACCACAGGGAACCGGCGCCATTCTGGCTGGAGCATTCCAGGAAGCCGTCCGAGCATGAGTTCAGCCACCACTGGGTCACCGCCAGGCCGACCTGATAGTGATAGCCCCCACAATAGGATGCGCCGTTCCAGATCGCGGCATGCACATCACTGCCGACCACGTTCCAGAAGCCCTTCGGGAGGTTGGGACGACCGGCGGTGCCGAGTAGCCAGTGCGCATTGTAGTGAGCCATCCAGCTCGTCTGCTGCATGCGCACGGCATCGTTCTGGTAGCCCAGCAGCCAGCCCAGCGAGGCCTCGAAAACGTTGCCGGCCATGACGGCGTCAGCCAGCGGGGTGCCCAGGCTGGAAGGCGCCAGTGCGTTGACCCAGCGCAACCGGTCGATGATCAGTGGGTAACGGCTGTCCCAGGTCGGATTGGACATGATCCAGCGCATGACATTGCCACCGTTGGAGTGGGTCAGCACCACCAGGTCGGTGATGCCGCGCTGGTTGATGAAGGAGTGCAGTTCTCCTGCCAGGCAACCAGCGGCCTGGGCATTCCACATGTACTGCTCGAAGTCGCAGTTGATGACCACGTAGTTGTTCTGGTTGGCCAGTCCCTGACGTACCGAATTGACCATGGAGGTGGTCCAGTAGTCATTCAGGGCATCGGTCTGCTTGCCGGTGCCGTGGACGAATGCCACCCCGGTGGCGCTCCATACGCTACCGAATGTTAGTAGCAAAACAAGAAGGCAGGTCGCCTTGGCGAGTCTTAACATTGTTGAAATTCTCCTCTCTTTTAAGCGATTTACAGCCCCACTGTCCCCGAACTATAAAACAAAATGTGATGAAGTGCAAATTGCGGGTTGACTTCCTTGATGGATCCTGCGAGTACTTCGAGGGCAGCGACCAGGGATCCCGCAGGTCGGGGCTACGTCCCCGACGGTCGAGGCTGAATCATTCTCCGCTGCCAGGTTCGCGTGCCCAACCCGATCAAAACAACCCAAGCTGACGAACCGGCCGAAAGCTCCGACGATGTGCCGGACAGGGGCCGAGTCTTTCCAGAACGGCGAGATGTTCACGGGTGGGATAACCCTTGTGGCGGTCGAAGCCGTAGTCGGGGTAGTGCTGATGAAGTTCGATCATCAGGGCATCTCGGCGGGTCTTGGCAATGATGCTGGCCGCGCCGATGGCGGCATCCAGACCA
Source organism: Gammaproteobacteria bacterium (assembly GCA_003561495.1). Classification (GTDB taxonomy): domain Bacteria; phylum Pseudomonadota; class Gammaproteobacteria; order Xanthomonadales; family Wenzhouxiangellaceae; genus Wenzhouxiangella. The sequence continues at coordinate 13,753 of PWWM01000039.1, read as the reverse complement.
TCGCCACCGATCATGGTCTGAACCGGAACAGCACTGCGTGGCGCGTGATTGCCATCGACGCGCACCAGGTCGGGAACCGGCTCCAGCTGGGAGATGGCCTGGGCCATGGCTTCCAGGCTGGCCTGCAGGATGTTGATCCGGTCGATGACATCCGGTTCAATGATCGCGACCGCCACCGAAACTGCCCGCTCGAGAATGTGCCCGGCCAGCCGTTCACGCTGTTGAGCAGACAATTTCTTGGAGTCGGACAGGCCGGCAATGGGGTGGGCGGGATCCAGAATCACCGCGGCCGCGACCACCGGCCCGGCCAATGGTCCGCGTCCGGCCTCATCGACGCCGGCGATATGAGTGTTCATTTCAGCCACGACCGAGTTTTTCGGTGATGGCCTTGGCGGCGCTGCGCGCCGAGTCGATCGCCAGGCGATGCAGCCAGAGGTTGGCTGTTTGCCGGTAGTTGTGCACGCGCTCAGGCTGTCCCAGCCAGTCCAGGCAGTCGCCGGCCAGCCGATCAGCGCTGGCCTGATGCTGCAGGCGTTCGGGCACCAGTTCCTGCTCGCACAGGATATTGGGCAGTGACACGTGGCGACTCTTGACCAGTTTCAAGCTGCGGGCCAACCAGTAGGTGGCGCCCGGCAAGCGGTAATAAACCACTTGCGGACAACCCAGCAGAAAGGTTTCCAGAGTCACAGTGCCCGAAGCGGCCAGGGCCAGGTCGGCAGCGGCCAGCCCGGTTCGGGTCATTCCGGAAATGACCTTCACGTCTGCCTGGTCGAGTGTCGTCCCTGCCCTTGCCCTCAATTTGTGATGTTGTTCCGGGGCCGCGAGCAGCATCACAAGGGCCGCATCCGGCAAGCGTTGTCGAAGCCGCAGTGCGGTAGACGCCAGCAGTTCCGCATGCCGGTCGATTTCACCGTTGCGGCTACCGGGCAACAGCGCGATCAGGGTCTGGTCGGCCTCGATGTCCAGTTCAGCGCGTGCGTCGCCACGATCCGTTACGGTTTGAAGCTCGTCGGCCAACGGATGGCCGACAAAGCGCGCGTCCAGACCGTGTGGACGATAGAGCTCGGGTTCGAACGGGAACAACGTCAGTAACAAATCCAGCGAGCGTGAGATCTTTCGGATGCGATGGCTGCGCCAGGCCCAAACCGATGGCGAAACATAATGCATGGCTGTGATGCCGCGACGCCTGACTTGTCGGGCCAGGCCAAGGTTGAAGTCCGGGGCATCGATGCCAATGAAGGCATCGGCCTTCCAGTCCACGATCCGAGTTCGAAATTGCCGGCGCAGCCGAATCAGCCTGGGCAGGTGCGAAACGACCTCGAAAAGGCCCATGACATTGAGCTCATCCAGCTCGTGCCAGGGCTCGACTCCGGCGGTAATCATCTGCGGCCCGGCCAGGCCGGCCAGCTGGATGTCGGGGTGGATTTCCTTGAGTGCACGGGCCAGTCTGGCGCCGATATGGTCACCGGATCTCTCGCCGGCGCTCAGAACCAGGCGCATGCGATGATCCCGCCGCCTCAGCGCAACAGGCCGCGCTCGCTGCGAGCGGCTGACTCGATCATGGGCTCGAGCTCGGGTTGGTCGGCCAGGCGCTGGCGCAATTGATCCAGAGCATCGTCACGCTTGAGTCCACTGCGATAAATGGTGCGGTAGGCTTCACGGATATTGCGGATTTGCCTGGATGAAAAACCCCGTCTTTTCAAACCTTCGCTGTTGACGCCGCGTGGCCGTGGCGGCTGGCCCGAGACCATCACGTAGGCCGGGACATCCTGACTGACGCCACCGTACATGCCGAGGAAGGCATGGTCACCAATCCGACAGAACTGGTGGGCGCCGGAATAGCCGGCAAAAATCACGTGATCGCCCACGCTGACATGACCGGCCAGCGTGGCCCCGTTGGCCATGATGATGTCCGAGCCGAGCTGACAGTCATGGGCTACATGACAATAGGCCATCAACCAGTTGCGATCGCCCAGGCGGGTGATTCCGCCGCCGTCGGCTGTGCCCCGATTGATGGTGACAGATTCGCGGATGGTGTTGTCATTGCCGATTTCCAGGCTCGAGTCCTCACCGGCATATTTCTTGTCCTGGGGCTCATCACCGATGGAGGCGAACTGGAAGATCCGGTTGTTCTTGCCGATCCGGGTTCGGCCGGTGATCACCACGTGGGAATGGATCTGGCAACCGGGTCCGATCTCGACCTCAGCGTCGATCACGCAGAACGGTCCAATGCTGACATCCTCGGCGATTCTGGCGCCGTCGGCAACGATGGCGCGTGGGTCGATCATGCTGCCGGATTGGGGCGGGCCGCGCACAACAGTTCGGCGCGGGCGACCGGCTTGTCATCCACCAGGGTGGTGGCTTCGTACAGCCCCATGCCTCGGACGAGACGCTTCTGACTGACCTCGAAGATCAACTGATCACCGGGGATGACGACCCGGCTGAACCGGGCCTTGTCGATCTTGACCAGGTAGTAGAGCTGGTCTTCGGCGCCATCGGCCTTGCGGGCCAGGTGAGCCAGGCAGCCGGCGGCCTGGGCCATGGCTTCAAGGATCAGGACGCCCGGCATGACGGGATGGCCGGGAAAATGCCCCTGGAAGAACGGTTCGTTCATGGTGACATTTTTCAGGGCGCGGATCCTTGGTGGACTTTCGAGTTGGTAGTCCAGGACGCGATCGACCAGCAGGAACGGATAGCGATGGGGGAGCAGTTCGAGAATCTCTTCGATATTGACGGGCGCCGATTCACTCATGAATTCATCATTCCGATTTCTGTTTGTTCTTTTCCAGCCGGGCCAGTCGTTTGGCCCAGTCATCGAGTTGTCCCAGCCTGACCAGGATGCGTTTCCAGGCGAGGTGTGGTCGTGACGGGATTCCCGAACCATAGTGGCCGGGTTCATCAATCGATTCCAGCACCGTGCTCATGGCAGTAATGACGACCTTGTCGCAAATTCTCAGGTGGCCGCCGATTCCGGAAGCGCCCGCGATCATACAATACCGGCCGATTGAGGTGGAACCGGCAATTCCGACACAACCGGCAATGGCCGTGTGTGCGCCGATTCGAACGTTGTGCGCAATCTGGACCTGGTTGTCGAGGCGCACATCGTCCTCCAGCACCGTATTTTCAATGGCCCCGCGGTCGATGGTGGTGTTGGCGCCGATTTCACAATCGTTGCCGATCTCGACTGCGCCGACTTGCGGGACCTTGATCCAGTGGTCGTGATCCAGCGCCAGGCCGAATCCATCGGCGCCGATGACCGCGCCGGGGTGAATCTGGACACGCTCGCCCAGCCGAGTGCCCCGGCCAAGATAAACGCGGGCGATCAGTCGACAGTCGGCAGCGATCTCGACTTCATCGTCGATCACGCAACCGGGCCCGATCATGACGCGCTCGCCGATTCGACAATTGGCGCCAATGCTGACCAGTGGACCGACCTCAGCGGTGTCGGCAATCGCACTCGAAGGTTGCACTACCGCAGTGGAATCAATGCCGGGCCTTGGCTGCGGCGCCGGGTGCAGCAGACTGGCAACTCGTGCCCAATCCACATAAGGACGCCGGCTGATCAAGCGATTGCCGGCGAAGCGTTCGGCATGTTCAGGGGCGAGAATGACCGCGCCGGCGCGTGACTTTGCGAGTTGACCCAGGTAGGCCGGGTTGGCCAGAAAACCGATGTCTTCGGGACCGGCGCCGGACAGCGTGGCCAGATGACTGATGCAGGTATTGGCGTCACCGCGCAGATCCGCGCCGATGTGATCGGCGATTTCGCCCAGTGGCAACGAGGTGCTCAACGTCGATTCCGTTGATTGCTCTCCGGAAAGTCCTCCCGGAGCCAATCCAGGACCTGATCGGTGATATCGATGGCGGGAGAGGCGTAAGCGACGGGGCTACTCAGGATCAGGTCGTAGCTGCCATCGTTGGCGACTTCCTGAATGGCCAGTTCTATGGTTTCTTCCAGCGCCTTCTTTTCAGCATTGGTGCGAAAACGCAATTCCTCGCTCAGATCCTCGCGTCGCCGATCGATTGAGCGGCTCAGGTTGCGTATTTCGCGTTCCATGTCGAAGCGTGCTTCAGCATCCAGGTCTTCGGCCTCGGCCAGCCGCTGTCGCATCCGGTCCAGACGGGCTTCGTCGGCAAGCAGGGATTCATTACGCGGCCGAAAATCCTGATCCAGCGCTTCGCGTGCGGCTACGACCTGGGGCGCGTTGTCGAACAGTCGCTCCATGTCCACGTAGCCAATCTGTACGCCTTGTTGCGCAAGCGCCGGGCCGGCCAACAGCATTCCGATGATCCAATATGCCACCAAGGCCACCGGGATAGCGTGTACCCCGGGACGGTCCTGGTAATGCTTCATCGGAGCCAGCTTCAGCATCCACCACCTGTATTGGCCGTTCCTAAAACGCCTGACCGAAGGTAAACTGCAGCGCCTGGGTTCTGTCGCCCTCGCGCGACCTGATCGGTTGAGACAGGCTGATGATAATCGGCCCGACAGGTGCTTGCCAAGTCAACGAGATTCCGCCTGCGGCCCGCAAGCGGTCGGCATCGAAGTCATCGAGGTCACGATAGACGTTCCCGAAATCGACAAACAGGGCCAGCCGCGTGCCGGTCGCCTCGACAAAAGGAATCGGGAAAGCCAGTTCGACACCGCCGGTGACCTTGAAATCTCCGCCCACGGAGCGGCAGAACTCATCCTTGGGTCCCAGGGAGAAATCATCGAAGCCGCGAACATCCTGAACTCCTCCGGCATAGAAGTGCTCGTAGAACGGCAATCCTCTGTCCAGTGTCACGACTTCTTCAATATCGCAATTTCGGCCCGGCTGTATGACCGGGTCCACGGGCTGGATGTCGAGATCGTCATCCCAGTCATCGTAGGCGTCACCGTAGGAAATATCACCGCGCACCCCGAACGCCATGCGCCGACCGATGGGCCAGAACTTGCGGAACTGGTAGGTCAACTTGTAAAACTCGCGAGTACTGCCCGGCAGGGCGACTTCCGCATTGAACCGGTTCAGCGATCCGCGCGTGGGGTTGAGAAAGTGATTGCGACTGTCACGCGACCAGGTGGCATCGACCCGGTAGGTTCTCACTCGGCGATCCTGTCGCGACAGCAGCTGGCTTCCGTCCCGGTCCAGGGTGATTGCCAGGGGTCGGTAGGGAGCCGGCGCCAGCACGATCGGAGATTCCGGGTCATCCGGGTCGAGCAATCGTCGGACCCCAGGCAGATTCAGCTCGACCGACTGACCTGAAACGCCAAAGCGCAGGAAACTGAGTTCGGTGATCGGGAAACCGATGTTGACACCGCCCGCTGCCTGACTGGTCGAGAACTGCGAGACATTACTGGCGCGCGGCCCAATCGTGTCGAACTCGGTATAGCGCAGGAAGAACCCGCGTGAGACGCCGTCCGGTGTCCAGTACGGGTTGGTGTAATTGACCGAGGCCTGGGTCAGAATGCGGCTGCGTTGAATGGCGAACCCGACACGGCGACCGGTTCCGAGGAAATTGTCCTGATCGACCGAGATCGATGCGATCATGCCCTGGAACTGCGAATACCCGATACCAATCTGGAAACTGCCCGAGGGCTGCTCTTCCACACTGACAATGATGTCCACCTGGTCCTCGGTCCCGTCGACCGGCTCGGTTTCGATGTTGACATTGTCGAAAAAGCCCAGCCGCTGAATTCGCATTCTCGATCGGTCCAGTGCAGCCTGAGAAAACCAGGAGCCTTCGAACAGACGCATTTCACGACGCAAGACCTCGTCCTTGCTTTGTTCATTGCCCCTGAAGTGAATGCGTCGGACATAGACGCGGTGACCCGGTTCGATAAAGAAATTCAGCTCGACCTCGCGATTTTGACGGTCGATGCGCGGCATGGGATTGACATTGGCGAATGCGTATCCAATGTTGGACAGGATCGCGGAGATGTTTTCCATGCTCTGTTCGAGGTCGCGCCGGGAAAACGTATCTCCCGGTTCGACCATGACCATCTGCATCAGGGTTTGTTCGGGCAGAATCAGCTCACCGGTGAGCATGACATCGCTGACGGTAAACACCTCGCCTTCACGGATATTGGCGGTAATGAAAATGTCCTGCTTGTCCGGGCTGATCGAGACCTGGGTCGATTCAATGGCAAAATCGACATAGCCGCGATCCAGGTAAAATGATCGAAGCGCCTCCAGATCGCCGGAGAGCTTTTCACGGGTGTACTGGGTTCGACCCCGCCAGAACATGAGTCCACGACGATCCGAGGACTCGAAATCCGAACGTAGTTCCCTTTCGCTGAATGTCTCGTTTCCAACGATGTTGATGTGTCGAATTCTGGCTTGACTGCCTTCAGCGACTTCAATGGTCAAATTGACCCGGTTGCGGTCCAGTCGTCTGACCCGGGACTCCACGCTGACATCGTAATAGCCGCGACTGAAGTATTGGCGAATCAATTCCTGACGGACACGATCCAACGCCATCTGGTTGAAGATTTCGCCCTCGGCAATTCCGATGGCGGCCAGTGCGGGCAGCAGATCGTCGTTGGAAATCTGACGGTTACCGGAAATCGAGATGGCCGAGATTGCGGCCCGTTCACTGACCGAGATCACCAGAACATTGTTCTCGCGAGCCAGCGAAATATCTTCGAAGAAACCGCTGCGATACAGATCCCGGATGGTGCTGCGGGCCAGTGTCGGGGTCATGGTATCGCCGGGCTCAACCGGGATGAAACTGAACACCGTGCCTTCAGAGATTCTCTGCAGTCCGTCGACCCGGATATCCTCGATATCGAAGGTCTCGGCGGCAGCCGGACTGAAGAAAACTGGAAGCAAGAGCAGCAAGAGAAGCTTTTTCATGAAAAACCTTGGTAATCGTTCACGGTAGTACCGGCCTTGAGTCAGCCGTCGAAGTTTAGGGGATCAGGCGTAATATATCGTTAAATATGGCCAGGCTCATCAAACCGATCACTATCAGCAGGCCGATGTACTGGCCCAGAATCTGGGTTCTCTCCGAGACCGGCGAGCCCTTGATGATTTCGGCCAGGAAATACATCAAGTGGCCCCCATCGAGCATCGGGATCGGCAACAGATTGATGATGGCCAGCGACAGGCTGATCAAGCCGAGAAAAAACAGGAACCTGGACAGCCCCAGCCGAGCCGAGGAATGCGCCATCTGGGCGATGGTGATCGGTCCGGACAGGTTGCTCAGTGAGGCTTTGCCGGTAATCATGCGCCCAAGAATGCCGAGCGTGGCAGTGGTCAGTCGCCAGGTTTCCCCGGTGGCCTGGCCCAGTGATTCGATCGGGCCGAAGCGGATGATGGTGAACATGCGGTCGAATTCGGCCTGTAACTCCGCATCCGGCGGTGGCGCCTGAATGCCGATGACCGGGCGCCCTTGTTCCAGGCGCGGTGTCACGGTCAACGAAAGCAGCCTGCCATCCCGCTCGATGTCCAGGTTCAACTCATTGACCGAGTCATTGCGCATGGCCTGCTCGGGGATGAGGCGAGCAATATCCTGCCATCCCTGCACGGATTCGTCATTGATGGCGATGACCCGGTCCTCATTGCGAAGGCCGGCCTGGTCGGCCGGAGAGCCCTCGGAGACCTCGCCGATCACGGCGGGCAGATCGGGACGCCACGGCTCGATGCCTAAAAATCGCAGCGTGTCCTCTTCCCGAAAGTCAGGGCCGAGCTGATCCAGGGGCAGGGTCAGTTCCCGCCGCTGTCCGAATTCATCCTCGACTTCGATGGTGACGGGTCGCCGGTCCAGGGCCGGCGGCATCAATCCCAGCAGTGCATGGGTCCAGCTTTCGGTGCGACGCTGCTCCACACGCATGATCATGTCTTTTTCCTGCAGGCCGGCCTCGGCGGCAATGCCGCTGGTCTGACCGACCACGGGGCGCGTTTCGGGAATGCCGACCACGAACATTAGCCAGAAGGCAGCCACCGCGAAGATCAGGTTGAAGATTGGCCCGGCGGCGACGATGGCGATTCTTTGCCCTACGGGCTTGCGGTTGAAAGCCTGATTTTGCTGGTCGGGAGCAACCGGGGCTTCGCGCTCATCCAGCATCTTGACGTAGCCACCCAGAGGGATGGCGGCGATGCGGTACTCGGTGCCGTCAGCGCCGTGGCGCGACCAGAGTGCTTTTCCGAACCCGACAGAAAAGCGTAGCACACGGACATTACAACGCCGTGCCACCCAGAAGTGGCCGAATTCGTGAAAGGTGATCAATAGCCCGAGGGCAACGATCAACCAGATTACGGGACCCAGGAATTCCATCATGGCGTGTGCTCAGGTTTGGGTTGACCGTCCAGCAGTCAACCAAACATTCAGTCATCCAGTATTGTATCGGCAATGAATCCGGTGTTTGGTTCGATCACTGACCCCACAAGACGACCGCCACGGCAAAAAATGGCAGTCCCGAGCCGATGCTGTCGAGCCGATCCAGGATTCCCCCATGACCGGGGAGCAGGTACGAGGAATCCTTGATCCCTGCCTGGCGTTTGAGAAGGCTGAAGAACAGATCACCACCGATCGATACCAGAGCCAGCGCGAGTGCCAGCAATCCGGCCTGCCAGGGCAAGAAAGGACTGGACGGGATCAAGGAAGCCGCCAGTGCGGTCAGAACACCGGCACTGATCAAGCCTCCGATTGCACCGGACCGGGTCTTGCCCGGGCTGATTCTCGGCGCCAGTTTGGTGCCTCCGAAATAGCGACCACTGAAATAGGCGCCGACATCGGCCGAGGCGATGGTGACCAGCAACAGAAGAACGTGCCAGGGTGATCCGGACTGCAGCCAGCTGACCGCCAACCAGGCACCCAGCAGAATGACCGCCAGAATCGCCAGCTTGGCCAGGCGATTCCCGGTGGTGTCGAGCTTACCCAGTTCGGGCGCCGCCAGCCAGCCAAACAGGCCCAGCCAGACCACGCAAACCGGCACCAACCAGAAAATAATGTAATTTCCGGGGTGAGTCAGAAGGATGCCGATACCCACGGCCGACAGGGTCGCAGCAAGAATGATCTGGGCTGCCCTGCCGGATATGCCGGCCAGCCGGGCGCCTTCCCATCCGCCCAGTGCGAGCAGAACCACAACGGCGAATATGGCAAAGCCATCGGGTGGCAGACCGAACAGGGCTGACACGCCGATCGCGGTGACGACCAGTGCGGTCAGAACACGCGTCTTAAGCACTTTGCACCCGACTCAACCCGCCGAAGCGTCGATCGCGACTGGCGAAATCGTGCAGAGCCGCATCGACATGCTCGGCATCGAAGTCCGGCCAAAGGACATCGGAAAAGTGCAACTCGGTATAAGCCAGTTGCCAGAGCAGGAAATTGGACAGACGCTTTTCACCGCCGGTACGAATCAGCAGGTCGGGTGCCGGGTCGTCATGCAGGGAGAGGTGGCGATCGAACAGATCTTCATTGATGTCCGCCGGGCTGAGCTGGCCGGATTGAACGGCTGTAGCCAGTTGCCGGGCAGCCTGGGTGATGTCCGCGCGACCTCCATAGTTGACGGCCACGTTGAGAATCAGTTTGCGATTGTTCCGGGTGATCTTTTCGGCCCGTTTCATCCCATCGCGAAGTGGACGGCTGAACGCCGAACGATCACCGACAAAGCGAATGCACACCTCATGGTCATTCAGTTCACGAACTTCGCGATTCAAGGCCTTCATGAAGAGGTCCAGGAGCTGCTTGACCTCGATGCTGGGTCGGCTCCAGTTTTCGCTGGAAAAGGCATAGACCGTCATGTGCCCAATGCCATGAAACAAGATGCGCTCCACGGCACGCTTCAGTGCCTCGCTGCCGGCCTGGTGGCCGTGTGATCGCGGTTTGCCCTGGCGTTGGGCCCAGCGCCCGTTGCCATCCATGACCATGGCAACGTGTCGGGGTAATGGAGAGTTCGAGTCCACTCGTTTCAGATTTCCATCAAATCCCGTTCCTTGGCGGCCACCAGCTCGTCGACCTTGCCGACATGAGCATCGGTTAGTTCCTGTATCAGTGTTTCACCACGGCGCAGGTCATCTTCGGTCAGCTCCTTGTCCTTTTGCAGTTCCTTGAGCTGATGATTGGCGTCGCGCCGAATGTTGCGAATCGCCACCTTGGCCTGTTCACCTTCATTGTGGACCACTTTGGCCAATTCGGCACGCCGTTCCTCGGTCAGAGCCGGAAGCGGGACCCGAATGTTGGAGCCGGCCGTGGCCGGATTCAGCCCAAGGTCGGAGGTCATGATGGCCTTTTCAACCTTGCCGACCATGGACTTGTCAAATGGAACGACACTCAGCGTTCGGGCATCTTCGGCATTGATGTTGGCCACCTGATTCAGTGGCATTTCCGTGCCGTAATATTCCACGGTGATGTGTTCAAGCAGGCTGGGGTGTGCCCGACCGGTCCGAATCTTGGCCAACTCGCCCTGCAAGGCCGAAATGCTTTTGTTCATCCGTGTGTCGGCGTCTTTCTTGACTTCGTTGAGCATGAACCACCTCGTTGATATGGGGAACCCCTGGCCGCGGATTGTAGCCTTACCGTCTGCCCGGCGCACATCACGACGGCCCCGGGCACGCGATCAACTGACCAGTGTGCCGATTTCCTCGCCGTTGATCAATCGGGACAGGTCGCCGGCCTGGTTCAGATCAAAGATTCGAATCGGCATGGACTGATCGCGACACAGGACGATGGCGTTGGTGTCCATGACAGCCAGTTTGCGCTCGATGACTTCATCGTACCCGATGTGCCGATAGCGTTCAGCCTGACTGTCAATCTTCGGATCTGCCGAGTAAATGCCGTCGACCTTGGTCGCCTTGATCATCAAGTCGGCACCGATTTCGATGGCCCGGAGACTGGCCGCTGAATCGGTTGTGAAGAATGGGTTGCCGGTGCCGGCGGCAAAGATGACCGCGCGACCTTTTTCAAGGTGCCGGATGGCGCGCCGGCGGATGTAATCTTCGCAGACCTCGCGCACCGACACGGCCGACATCACCCGGGTCGTGACACCGGCCCGCTCCAGGGCATCCTGCAGGGCCAGCGCATTCATCACCGTGGCCAGCATGCCCATGTGGTCGCCGGTCACCCGGTCAATACCGGAGGCGGCCAGGCCTGCGCCGCGGAAGATGTTGCCGCCTCCGATGACGATGCCGATCTGTACGCCGCTATCGATCACCTCGGCCACCTCGCGGGCGATCCGCGAGCTGACCTTGGGGTCAATGCCGTAATCCATCTCGCCCAGCAGCGCTTCGCCACTGATCTTGAGCAGAATTCGCTGGAATGCCGGTTTCGTCATGGCGTTGACTCCCTGCTGAGCGAGTTCGGTCCGAAGATGATCAGCCGCCGCGTGCCTGCTGCATGACTTCGGCGGCGAAATCGCTTTCTTCCTTCTCGATGCCTTCGCCGACTTCCAGACGCACAAAGGCGCTGACCGAGGCGCCCTTCTGCTTGAGCAGCTTACCCACGGTAATGTCGCCATCCTTGACGAAAGGCTGGCCGGTCAGGGTGATCTCGGCCAGGCGCTTGTTCAGGCGACCGGTGACCATTTTTTCGACAATATCGGCCGGCTTGCCGCTGTCGGCTGCCTGGGCGATCAGGATTTCACGCTCTTTGGCAAGCACATCTTCCGGCACATCGGAGGCGTCGCGGTAGTCGGGATTCAGCGCCGCGACATGCATGGCGATGTCGCGTGCCAGATCCTCGTCGCCGCCGGTCAGGGCAACCATCACCCCGATTCGCCCCCCGTGAATATAGGTGCCGATGGCGCCGTCTCCGGCATCGAGGTGGGCCAGGCGGCGTACCTGCACGTTTTCACCGATCTTGGCAACCAGCTGCTGGCGGGTGTCTTCGACACTGTCGCCACCGGACATGGCCATGCCATTGAGGGCATCGATATCAGCGGCCGAGAGCGCCAGGCCGGCCACTTCCTCGGCGAAGCTGCGGAAATTGTTGTCCTTGGCCACGAAATCGGTTTCGCAGTTGACTTCCACCAGCACGGCACGTGCGCCTTCGCTGGCATGGACGATGGCGCCTTCGGCAGCCACTCGGCCGGCCTTCTTGTCAGCCTTGGCCAGGCCGGACTTGCGCAGGTGCTCCAGGGCGGCATCCATGTCGCCATTGGTTTCGACCAGGGCCTTCTTGCATTCCATCATGCCGGCGCCGGTGCGCTCGCGGAGTTCCTTGACTTGTGCTGCGGTAATGCTCATTGGATCAGAATTCCTCAAAAAAACAGACTTGGGTTGATTGTCATCGTCAGGAACCGGGCGCCGTCTGCATCCACATTCGGCGCCGGGTTCGTCAATCGTCGGACTTGGCCGCTGTTTTCTTCTTGGCGGCTTTTTTCTTGGCCGCCTTCTTCTTGGTGGCTTTTTTCTTGGTCACCTTCGTTTCAGCTTCGGCCTTGCCCTCTTCCGCCTCGTTCACGGAAGCCTCCGCTTCAGCCTTGGGAGCTTCCGCTTCGCTGCTGTCTTCGGTAGCAGGCTCGGTCGGCTCGCCGTCATCCTTCTCGGCGCTCTTGGTGGCGGTCTTTTTCTTGGCCGTCTTCTTGGTCACGCGGGTCGCAGTCTTTTTCTTGGCCGTCTTGCGTGAGGCGCCATCGGGCTTTTCAGTCGGCTTCTCGATCGGGTTGCCGTCGGCATCCAGCTCGACGAATTCGTCATCGTCCTCACCGCCCACGGTCGGAACCGATGCGCGGCCTTCGAGAATGGCGTCGGCCGCCAGCTGGGCATACAGACGGATCGAGCGAATGGCATCGTCATTACCCGGAATCACGTAGTCGATGTTTTCCGGGGAATGATTGGTGTCAACCACGGCCACGACCGGAATCTTGAGCTTGCGGGCTTCGGCCACGGCAATGGATTCGTGCCCGACATCGACCACGAAAATGGCGTCCGGCAGTGCATTCATGTCCTTGATTCCGCCCAGGCTGCGCTCGAGCTTGTCGCGCTCGCGGGTCAGCTGCAGGACTTCCTTCTTGACCAGCCGCTCGAAACTGCCGTCTTCGGACATCTGCTCGAGTTCCTTGAGGCGGTTGATGGACTGGCGCACGGTACGGAAATTGGTCAGCATGCCGCCCAGCCAGCGATGCGAAACGTAAGGGCTGTTGCAGCGCTGGGCTTCCTCGGCAATGGACTGGCTGGCGGCGCGCTTGGTGCCTACAAACATGATGGTGCCGCGACGGCTGGCCATGCGACTCAAGAAATCCAGTGATTCCTTGAGTAGCGGCAGGGTCTTTTCGAGGTTGATGATGTGGATCTTGCCACGAGCGCCGAAGATGTAGGGTTCCATCTTCGGGTTCCAGTAGCGGGTCTGGTGTCCGAAGTGCACGCCGGCTTCAAGCATCTGGCGCATATTGACGTTGGGCATTTTGTATTCCTTTCCTTGCATGTGGACATCACGCCGACGGCTTCTGGGCCGATTGGTCAGAGCGCTTTGTCCGGGGTTTGGGCCTCCGCTGATTCTGTACCTGCGAACCCTTGAGGATAGCGAATCGGACTCCCGATTCGGTCACCCCGGGCAACCCCGCGGTACGTGTCAATCAGCGTGTGTATTTGACTTCACCGGCATCAAGGCTCGGCAAATCCGGACAATGATAACCCATACTCTGAACTCCAGGCAAGCCCTAGTCTTTTCCAATAACCCCTGACTCCTAAGGGCTCGGTTTACGGTTTAAGGGGTCAGGGTTCAGGGTTCAGGGTTCAGGGTTCCGGTAAAGGAGCAAGGCTCAAGGCTCAAGGCCCAAGGAGCAAGGAGCAAGGATTGTGGGTCGGCCCTACGTGGCCGACGGCCGAGCCTG
>PWWM01000010.1 GCA_003561495.1 Gammaproteobacteria bacterium | reverse complement strand
CGGCGACGGGCCAGCCTGCCGCGAGGTTGCCCGATACGGCATTGCCGAACTGTTGATCACGGTCCAGACGAATCGCAACTTCGTGTTCGATGTCTCCGGCGCGCCCGTCAATACCGGTCCAGATGCCTACGTTGTAGCGCTGTTCCGACCAGGCGTTTCGGCTGACACCGGACTCCTTCCAGGTATCGACTCCAACCATCCAGCGATTATCCTGATCAAGGTTTCGCTGTCCTTGAAATGCTGTCTGCACCCGCCGCGTAACGACTTCGGACTCGCCAAATGGCGTTTCGGTTTCCAGACGATCACGGTAGAGGCCGGCACTGGTCAGCCACTGCCAGGGCCCTTGTCCATCGGTCTGGTACTCCAGGCGCGCGGCATAGTTGAGAAAGTCCGACTCGCCCTGGTCGAACTCCGATGTCCCGGCCGCCAGGCGCGCACTCCAGTTCAGGTGACCCGGGCCGGCAGCCGTGCTGCCGCTGGTCGCTGCACTGATATTTTCGAATCCATCATCGTCGGGATCGAAGGCGAAGCCGCGTTCATTCTGAGACGAATATCCGCCGACCTGGCGGCCCGCAATTGTCAGGCCGGCCTGGCCGGTGCCCATGGTGGCGGCAATGGAGCGGTCCCGGTAGCGCCCATATCCTGCACGTACGCCCAGACCCCGAGCCTGACGAGTGAAAATCTGGATGACTCCGCCAATGGCGTCCGAGCCCCAGCGAGCCGCGCGCGGGCCACGCACGATCTCGATGCGCTCGATCAGGTTGACATCCAGCAGTTCCCAGGCAAAGGCGCCGGTTCCGGCCGCCGAGACCCGAACCCCATCGATCAGGACCAGTACATGATTGGAGTTGCTGCCTCTGAGAAACAGGCTGGTCTGTCCGCCGGGCCCGCCGGTGCGGGCCATGTCCACGCCGGCTTCGTGGCGCAGCAGTTCCAGCAAATCGGGCGCCTGGCTGATCTCGATCTGGTCTCGATCGATCAATGTCACCGAGGCCAGGCTGTCGCTCAGTGCCTGCTCGCTGCGACTGGCGGTCACAACCATGTGTTCGTCGGGATCGGCCTGCTCGGCCGATAAAAAGGGGGCAGACAGGCCGACTAGGCCGGCCAGGGCCAGCCGGCCAGGAAATCTTGGAAACATGTTTTTTCAACTCCTCGCGCTCACCCGCGCATGTCAGTGGGCGGGGCGGGACTGGCGAGAAGTCAATGGCCGGTGAATGGTCAGGCCGATCGACTCCGGCTGCCCACCGCAACCCAAGCAAATATCCTGACAAGGCCGGTCTCCTGACTTTCGTTCGCGGCGTTTGCCGCGAGGTCGAATCCTTCCCCTGACCGGGCGGTCAGAGTGGTTGCATTCGACCGTGTCCGTGTGGACACCGATTACAGTTGCGGGGGCAGTACCGGACTTGCACCGGTTTCCCGTTTCACTCCGAAATTGCTTTCGAAGCACCTTGTCGGCGAAACAAAGACCCGGCCTGAAGGGCCGGGTCCAGCGAGGATTATAACGATTGTCGCGGGGACTGCAAGGTGGGGTCAGGCCGCCTTCTTGCGGATCTCGTCGCCGCGCTTGCTCAAGCCCGCCTGCAGCTCCTCCAGCTCGAAGTCGTCGACGGAAACGATCTCAAGGACGCGCTTGCGCACATCCAGCAGGAAGTCGGCCTCGGTGTCGGAGAAAATTCCTTTCTCGCGGGCTTGCTCGAGTTGTTCCTCGAAAGTGTAACCGCTGATCTCGCCACTGCGCAGCGCCTTGAGTTTGCGACGTTCCAGTGGCTCGGCCGCAATGACGTCCGGCAGCAGTTTTTCCATGACACCGGCCGGGTGGCCGGTGCGATCGGAGATATAGATGCCGCGGGTCAGGCGGTTACGGGTCTCGGAGGGCGACAACAGCAAGGCAGCCACCTTGTGGCCCAGGCGATCGTTGGGCGCTCGTTCGCCGCGGCCCAGAGGGAAGATCACCAGTCTGAGGAACGGGCGCACCCACGCGAACGGGTAGTTGTCGATCACCCCGCGCATGGCGACCTGAATCTTGTAGATGGCGTCATGAAACGCCCAGGCCAGGATTGCCTGGTCGGCGGCCGGTCGGCCGTCGTGTTCGAAGCGGCGCAGCATGGCCGAGCAGATGTAAAGCTGGCTCAGCACATCGCCAAGGCGCCCGGAGATCTTCTCCTTCTGCTTGAGCTTGCCGCCATAGGTCAGCATGACGATGTCGGCCAGGTAGGCAAATGCGGCACTGTAGCGGGTCAGTTTGCGGTAGTACTTGCGAGTTCGCCGGTCACCGGGCACCGCGGCAAAGCGGGCAAAACTCAAGCCCAGCACAAACGAGCGAACCGCGCAGGAAATGCTGTGGCCGATATGGGAAAACAGCACCCGGTCGAACTCGACCAGGCGCTTGTCATCGTCCTTGATCTCAAGCGCCTCGAGCTCCTTGAGTACGTAGGGATGGCAGCGGATCGCGCCCTGACCGAAGATCATCATCGTGCGGGTCAGAATGTTGGCGCCCTCGACCGTGATCCAGATCGGCGCACCCTGCCAGGCACGCCCGAGGTAATTTTTGGGCCCCAGCACAATCCCCTTGCCGCCGTGCACGTCCATGGCATCCTTGATGATGTCGCGGCTCAGCTCCGTGCAGTGATACTTGGCGATTGCGCCCGGGACGGAAGGCTTTTCGCCATCGTCGACGACCGAGGCCGTCAGTCGGCTCAAGGCGCTGATGGCATAAGTATGGCCGGCGATCCGCGCCAGCGCCTCTTCGACGCCCTCGAAACGACCGATCGGCAGGTTGAACTGCTTGCGAATGCGGGCGTAGGCGCCGGTGGTCAGGGCGGCCGCCTTGGCGCCACCGCTGGTGGATGAAGGCAGGGAGATGGCGCGCCCAACCGATAGCGATTCGACCAGCATGCGCCAGCCCTGTCCGGCATGCTCAACGCCGCCCAGCAGGTAATCGAGCGGGATGAACACATCCTTGCCGATGATCGGGCCATTCGGAAACGGGTTGTTCAGAGGGAAATGCCGACGACCGATCTCCATGCCGGGGGTGTCGGCAGGCACCAGCGCCACGCTGATGCCGATGTCGTTGGTGTCACCGAGCAAGCCGTCGGGATCGTACAGCCGGAAAGCAAGACCGACCACGGTGGCGACCGGCGCCAGGGTGATGTAGCGCTTTTCAAAATTGAGCTTGATGCCCAGGGTCTGCTTGCCCTTCCACTTTTGCTTGCAGACCACGCCGTAGTCGGCGATCGAGGTGGCATCCGAGCCCGCGGTGGTGCTGGTCAGGCCAAAGCAGGGAATTTCCTCGCCGCTGGCCAGGCGGGGCAGGTAGTGGTCCTTTTGCTCGTCGGTGCCGTAGTGCAGCAGAAGTTCGGCCGGCCCCAGCGAGTTGGGTACGGCCACCACGGAACCGACACTTGAACTCAGGCCGGCGAGTTTTTCGAGTACCGCGCGGTGAGCCACGGCCGAAAACTCCAGCCCACCGTATTTTTTCGGGATGATCATGCCGAAGAAGCCGCTCTTGCGCAGGTGATCCCAGACCTCGTCGGAGAGTCCGCCGCGGTAATGACTGATCTCCCAGTCATTGATCATGTCGCAAAGTTCCTCGACCGGGCCGTCGATGAAGGCTTGCTCCTCAACGCTGAGCTCATGGAGTGGCTTCTTGATGAAGCGGCTCCAGCGGGGGCGTCCCGAAAACAGCTCCCCTTCGAACCCGACGGTTCCGGCTTCCAGTGCCACTCTCTCGGTCTCCGAGATCTGCGGAGTCATCTTCTCGAACATGCTCAGAATCGGAGCAGTCAGCCATTGGCGCCGCCACGGGAGATAGTTCAGGGGCACCGCAACGACAATCAGCAAAAGCCAGAACAGCGTCAGAAGGATCCAGCCGGGCTGCCCGGCGATGGAAAAGCCGAGCAGAACCGCCGCAGTAGCTCCGGTCCAGACGCTGACCGGAGTCTTGAAGTACGAGCAGGCGATGAAAACCGCCAGCAATGAAATCAGAAACAAGAGGGTCATCATGGGGGTTTACGCTCCCTGGCTAGCCTGGCGCTTGAGGAATGGGGAGATTGCAGTAAGAAAACGATCATTGGAGTCGCCGACAACCATATGGCCGGCCTCGGGCACTTCAATATGCTCGGCGTGGGGAGCGAGCTTGAGAAATTCTCTGGAATGCTCGGCTCCGATCAACTCGCTGACGCCGCCGGAAATCAGCAGTGTCGGCAGCTTGAGGCGGCGGCTGGCCGATTGCAGTCGGGATTGCAGGTTGCTGCTCTTTTCGGCCAGGGCAAGCATGGCTGGGTCCCAGTGCCAGTACCAACGTCCGTCAGCACCCTGGCGGAGGTTGCGATCGATATTGACCGAGCTGGTGCTGCGGCGATGCGGCAGAAAGGCACGGACGGCTTCGGTGGCTTCTTCGAGACTCTCGAAGCCCTGGGGGTTCTGGCGCATGAAAGCGAGCATGGCGGCAACGCCGCGTTCATCCCAGCGCGGCGCGATATCGACCAGTACCAGTGACTTGAGATCCACCTTGGGTTTTTCCGAGTGGGCCAGCAGTGCAATCAGTCCGCCCATGGAGGCGCCGATGACCACCGGGAGGTTGGGCAATGAAGCACAAACCCGGCGAAAGTCTTCCACGAATTGTTCAAAGTCGTACTCGCCGCTGGGCGAGCGGTCGCTCTCGCCATGACCTCGGGCGTCATAGCTGACCGCCTGCCAGCCGGCTGCAGCCAGCCGCCGGCCCGTGTCCTCCCAGGCATACTGGGTCTGCCCGAATCCGTGGGCCATCAGGATGCAGGGCGCTCGGTCGTCCCCGTAGTAGCGCAGGCTCAGACGCACGCCGTCATCGGTCCAGATCTGCCGGCGTCGAATATCATCATGAAGTTTGCGAACAGCTTCCATACGGCAGAGTATGGGGTTACCCTTTCAGATAGTCAATGGTTGATGATATTGGTCCCTGACCGGGTTGAAACAAGCCTTTGAAACCCGATGCCGGGACCCCTGCTTTTGAGAGTATGATGGCAACCCATGTCCAATTCCACCCCTGACAACCGCTCCGGGGCCGAGCGCGGCCGATTGACCCCAGCCGACTGGGAGCAGGCTGCCCTGGAACTGATCGCCGAAAAAGGCATCAGTGCCTTGGCCGTGGAGCCACTGGCCCGTCGTCTGGGGATTACCAAGGGCAGTTTCTATTGGCATTTTCCGGGCAAGGATGAGTTACTGGACAAGGCGCTGGAGCGCTGGGAAAGCCAGGATCGTTACCACCTGAAGCTGGCCCTGGGTGCCGACCTGGACCCGGCCGAAAGACTTTCGCAATTTGTCTGGCGCACCAGTCGTCAGACCCTGACCCATCGCATCTATACTGCCTTGTGCGCTGCCCCGGATGACCCGCGTGTCGGGCCGGTGCTCAAGCGCGTCACCAGTCGTCGCATTGATTACCTTAGCGTCGCCTTCCAGGAGTTGGGGTTGTCTGCCAGCGACGCCCGCCAGCGCTCCAATCTGGTTTATTCATCGTATGTGGGCTATCTGCAGCTCCAGGCACAGGGGCTGGTTCCGGACCGCGACGAGCCCGATTTCGATCAGTATGTACAGCATGTGATCGAGACTCTGGTGGATGTTTGAAGGTGAAAGGTGAAAGGTGAAAGGTGAAAGGAGGGATCAGGGGGAAGGATTCAGAGGTCGGGGTCAGGGTTTATGGGGGAGGGAGAGGTAGTCCTTGCTCTGCATTTCCACCAGTCTTGAGCGGGTCCGTTCGAAGGAGGCGGCCAGGCGTTGGCCGGTGTAGAGCTCTTCGGGGCCGACGGCCGCGGCGATGATTCCTGAACCCAGCAGCGCGATTCTGTGAGAAGAGAGAAACGCAGCCCGTTTCGGGTCGTTGTAGGCGCTGGCCCCATGGTCGAGAAAACGGTTGCTGATATGGACGGCAAACACATAAAGGCCGGCGAGAAAAGGG
>PWWM01000164.1 GCA_003561495.1 Gammaproteobacteria bacterium | reverse complement strand
GCGCGAGGACCTGCGTGGTCACCGTCACCTGGTGGTCCGGGATACCGGGTTGCAACCCGCCGGTGACCAGGCGCCGAGTGTGACCGATCAGCGTTGGACAGTTTCAGCCAAGGCGACCTCGATACGTGCGGCCTGCATGGGACTGGGCTTTGCCTGGTATGCCGAAGAAATCATTCGCGGAGAACTCGCGACCGGAGCCCTCAAGCCCTTGCCCCTGGTCGAGGGAGCACAGCGTTGGGCC
The DNA here is from genome assembly GCA_003561495.1 of Gammaproteobacteria bacterium. GTDB lineage: Bacteria > Pseudomonadota > Gammaproteobacteria > Xanthomonadales > Wenzhouxiangellaceae > Wenzhouxiangella. The sequence goes on along the minus strand of PWWM01000164.1, from coordinate 20,090 downwards.
ACGCTCTACCTGGTCCATGCCGACCCCGATGCCGCCGGCCCCGGTGGGCGGCGCCTGGCGGACTTGCTGCGTGAACGGGTCAGCGTGCTGTCCGGCGATGTAAACTGAAGCCATGACAAAGTCTTCGACCAAGACACCGGTGAGTTGGTGGGAAGCCCAGGAGGTCGGCTCGGGCCAGCGACTGGAGTGCCGAGTCGGCTCTCTGGCATTGACCATTGGCCGCGGCAAGGATGAGTGGACCCTGGCCAGCAGTGGTATTGCCGAGGAGGACGCCGAGGCCAAGGCATCGTTTCGCATCGTCAAGGGCTTGTCCGAGGAAGTCGACGAACGTTTTGTTCACTCCGGACATTCCGGCCAGGTCCTGCTCAGCCCGCGGTTGGCTGATCGGCCAGTCGTCATTCGTCCGCGCCAGCCGGTGTTTCTGCTTAGCGGTCAGACCATCACGCTGTATCTGTCGACCCCGATCTGGTTGCAGGTCCAGGTTGGTGATCCAGCGGTCCTGCTCAAGGAGTTGCCGGTACTCAGGCTGTCCGACACCTGGTTCGGTCCGTCCACTCGCGAGGGCGAGCTTTGCTACGCCGGAAGGACCCAGGCGCGCCATGATCCGGCCGAGCTGCCCGACCGTCCGCACCGGGCCATTACCCCATTGACCATTCACAACAAGGCGGCCAGTCCACTGCCGCTGGAAAAGATCAGTCTGCCGGTGCCCTTGCTCGCCCTGTATGGTGATCAGCAAGGCAAGCTCTGGACCCAGGCCGTGACCCTGACCCGCCAGGAACAGGGTGAAATGGCTTCCATTCAGATTGACAGCAAGGCCTCGGATGGCGGATCGGAATGGACCCGACTGGCTGAACCGCGCCAGGATACCGGGCGGTCCGGCATGACCCGCGCATTCGACCTCTTGTTCGGGCATTGACCATGATTCAGGATCTGTTGTCCAGCTTTCAATCCGAGACCCTGATGGCGATGTTCCGGGCGGGCATTCTGGTCATACTCGGTCTGTTCCTGGCCTCACTGACCAGCCGCCTGACCCGCCGATTGCTGCAGCAACGCGTAAGTATCCAGATGCAGCAGCTGTTGCGCCGCATCGTGTTTTACGGTTTGCTGGCATTGTTCATCGCTTCGGCCATGCGCGAGCTGGGTTTCAGCCTGGCCGTCATCATGGGCGCGGCCGGCGTACTGACCGTGGCGCTGGGGTTTGCTTCCCAGACCACCGCCTCCAATCTGATCAGTGGCCTGTTCCTGATTGGCGAGCGCAGTTTCGAAATCGGTGACATCATCCGGGTCGGCGACACCACCGGAGAGGTGTTGTCGATCGATGCCTTGTCGGTCAAGTTGCGCACCTTCGACAACCTGTTCGTGCGCATTCCCAACGAAACCCTGATCAAGAGTGAAGTGACCACCCTGACACGCTTCCCGATTCGACGCCTGGATCTGCACTTGGGGGTGGCTTACAAGGAGGACATCAACCAGGTGCGCGAGGTGCTGATGGCCGTAGCGGATGCCAACACCCTGTGCCTGGATGAGCCCGTGCCGCTTTTCATCTTTACCGGCTTTGGTGATTCCGCGCTGGAGATCCAGTTCTCGGTGTGGGCCAAGCGTGAGAACTTCCTGGCGCTCAGAAACGGGATAACCTCCGAGATCAAGGATGCCTTCGACCAGGCCGGTATCGAGATTCCGTTCCCCCATCGCTCACTGTATGCCGGGGAAGCCACCAAACCATTTCCGATCCGAATCGTCGATCACGCACCACCCGAGCAGGACTCATGAATGAACCGCCGCAAAAGGCTGTTCCCGATGACGAGGCCACCCGGGTTCTCGATCACGAGCCTGAACCACGAAGCAGAAAACGACGCGAGGTACGGATCGGCGGCTACCGCCTGATCCGGGAACTGGGCACCGGCGGCATGGGCAAGGTCTTTCTGGCCGAACAGACCGAGCCGGTCCAGCGCAAGGTCGCCCTGAAGCTGATCGGTGGGAAGCGTGGCGACAGTCTCTACAGTGCGCTGTTCGATGTCGAGCGACAAACCCTGGCGCGATTGCATCACCCCTACATCGCGCAGGTTTACGAGGCCGGCACCGGGCCGGGCAAGATGCCCTGGTTCGCGATGGAGCTGGTCCAGGGCGAGCCCATCACCAAGCACTGTCAATCGCATGACTTGAGCCTCGAGCAGCGATTGCGGTTGTTCATGCGGGTCTGCCAGGGCGTTCAGCATGCCCATCATCGAGGCATCATCCATCGTGACCTGAAGCCGGCCAATATTCTGGTCAGCCAGGTGGATGGTGAGTCCATGCCCAAGGTCATCGATTTCGGGGTGGCCACCAGTCTGCGCGAAAACAAGGATGGCAAGGCGCACCGTCCGATGCAGGTTGGAACACCGGCTTACATGAGCCCCGAGTAATTGTCCAACCGTCCCAACAGCGTCAGCATTGGCAGCGATGTGTACGCCCTCGGGGTGATTCTGTTCGAGTTGCTGGTCGAAAAGCGTCCGCCGCGCAGCCGTGCCGAGAGTCAGGTTCGCTTGTTGTGTCGTTCACTCAAGCACCGAAAGCTGACCAGTTCCAGTCTGCCGCCGGAGGCCCGAATTTCCGATTCGGGTCAGGATTCCCCGTTGATCGACCTGGTGGCCGGTGCGCGCCATCTGCCCCATGAGCTACGCTGTATCGTGGCCAAGGCGCTGGCCTACGATGTCGATCAGCGTTACCAGTCGGCCGATGCTCTTGGCGCTGATCTGGAAAGCTTTCTTCGCAACGAGCCGATCAGCGCCATCGACCCCAGTCGGCGCTACCTGTTGCGCAAGTTCTTCCGTCGTCATCGACTGGCGACGACCTTTGCCGTCCTGGTCAGTGGCTCCCTGATCGCCGGCTTCGGTTTGGCGGTGTGGGGATGGATGGAGGCCAGTACCCAGCGCGACATTGCCCAGGTCGAGATGGAGCGATCCGACATGGCGCTGGATTTCGTGACCGAAATGCTGCAATCCATCGATCCCGATTTTGCCGCCAGTGGCGATCTGATGGTCATGCAGGAGTTGTTGGCCACAGCGGCCCGTCGGGCCGGTGATGTCCTGCTGGACCATCCCGACATCGAGGCCGAAATCCAGGGCATCATCGGCGCCACCTACGTTGCCCTCAATGACCTTGATCGCGCCGAGGTTCACTTGCGGCGAAGCCTGGCGCTGAGTCGTCAGGAAAATCTTGGCATGCAGGCTCTTCAGTCCAAGCGTTCTCTGGCCTTGCTCTACCAGAATCAGCGTGACTTTGAACGCAGTGAGGCGCTTTACGATCAAATTCTGGACCAGCGAGAAATACTTGCGGCTCAGCCAGTTCAGTACTACGACACCCGCGTTCAACTGGGCGCACTGTATGCCGACACGGGCCGGCCCGAACAGGCTCGCGAGACGATCGAACCGGTGCTGGAAACGATTCGTGAAGAACATGCCGGCGAGATGATCGGCGTTCAGCTCAGTGGTTTGAGCGCCCTGGCTCGAGCCTACCAGGCGCAGGGCGCCATGGAACAGGCCGAGACCACTTACCGTGAACAGGAAGCGCTGGCGCGAGACTGGGATTCACCCATGGCCCGACGACACCTGTCCGATGGTCTCAACGGGCGTGCCATCGTCTACCTGGAACAGCAACGCCCCGCCGATGCCGAACCCTTGTTGCGTGAGTCGCTGGCGCTGACTCGCCAGCGGTTGGGTGATGATCATCCGCTGACACTGCCGGCGCTGTCGAATCTCGGCAGCAGTCTTCGTCAGCAAGGTGAACTGGATCAGGCCCGGGAGGCATTGGAAAGCGCCTACGAGATCTCCCGTCAACATCACGGTCGTACCGCCTTCAACACGGTCCTGATTCGCTACAATCTGGGCAACCTGCTGCGCGAGACCGGAGCGGATCGTGAAGCGCTGGAAGTCCATCAATGGGTGGTGAGTACAGCCGAGTCCGAATCCGTTTTCCAGGATGTGCTGCCCATTTACCGGACCGGACTGGGCCAAACCCTGCTGGCTGCAGGGGATGATTACCGGGCCGCCGAGGTCCTCGAGACGGCGGTACTCGGACTCGAAGAGCGCTATGGTGTTGATCATCGTCGCACGCTCGAGGCGGTTGAAAGTCTGCTCAAAGCCCTGGAGAATCTTGGGCGTAGCGAGGACATGGCCTACTGGCGAGAGCGTTACGACGAACTTCTTTAGCGACTCAGTATTTCTTTAACGACCAAGGACTTCGACATGGCCAAGACTGAATCACGAATGCTGCCCCTGGGAACTCCGGCGCCTGATTTTGCGTTACCCGACACCGTCAGCGGCCGCACCGTTGGTCTTGATCAGGTGGCCGGTGACAAAGGCACGCTGGTCATGTTCATCTGCAACCACTGCCCGTTCGTCAAGCATGTCCTCGATGAACTGGTGCGCCTGGGCCGTGACTACCGTGACAGTGGAATCGGCATGGTGGCCATCAGCAGCAACGATGTCACCGGCTATCCGCAGGACCGACCGGAACGCATGAAAGAGTTGGCCGAATCGGCCGGTTTCGAGTTTCCCTACCTGTTCGATGAATCCCAGAACACCGCGCGCGCCTATGATGCGGCCTGCACACCCGATTTCTACGTTTTCGATGGTCAGCGCAAGCTGGTCTATCGTGGCCAGCTCGATGATTCGCGCCCGGGCAATGGCATTCCAGCCACCGGTAAGGATGTTCGGGCCGCGCTGGATGCCTTGTTGAATGGCAAGCCGGTTGCCGGGGAGCAGAAGCCGTCGATTGGCTGCAATATCAAGTGGCGAAGTGGTTAGGGAAGAACGGTTTCCGGTTTACGGGACAGGCGTTTGCCGATTGCCGATTGAATGGTTGAGTTTCCTGTAGATCGGGTGATTCCTGAGTTGTTGGGGGCGTTGGGGGAGCACAATACTGTGTTGCTTCAGGCCCCGCCGGGGGCGGGCAAGACCACAAGGGTGCCGCCGGCGCTTTTGGGGGCAGATTGGCTGGATGATCGCAAGGTGCTGATGCTGGAGCCGCGCCGGCTGGCGGCGCGGGCGGCGGCCCGGTTCATGGCCCGGCAACTGGATGAGCCGGTCGGTGAGACAGTCGGCTTTCGGGTGCGGATGGAAACCCGGGTGTCCGACAAGACACGCATCGAGATCGTGACCGAGGGAGTGCTGACCCGCCTGCTGCAATCCGACCCGGCGCTTTCGGATTACGGGGCGGTGCTGTTCGATGAATTTCACGAACGCTCACTGCAGGCCGATCTGGGGCTGGCGCTGGCGCGCGAGTCCCAGCAGGCCTTGCGCGAGGATCTTCGCCTGTTGATCATGTCGGCCACGCTGGATGTCGAGCCACTGGCCAGGCTGCTCGATGAGGCTCCGGTGGTTCGCGCCACGGGCCGCAGTTTTCCGGTCGAGGTCCGTTATTGTCCACCCCCTCGCGAACGTGATGTGTTCGTCCATACCGCCACCACGGCGCTCAAAGCGCTCGGCGAGGACCCGGGATCGGTGCTGGTCTTTCTTCCTGGCGCCGGCGAAATTCGTCGAGTGGCCCAGCGGCTGGACAGACAACTGCCGGCCGATGTCGACCTGATTCCTTTGTACGGCAATCTGGCCGCCCAGGCCCAGGACGCCGCCATCGCGCCGCCGGCCAAGGGGCGTCGCAAGGTGGTGCTGGCCACCTCGATTGCCGAATCCAGCCTGACCATCGAAGGCATTCAAGTGGTCATCGATGCCGGGTTGCAGCGACGATCCAGTTTTGATCCCAACAGCGGCATGAGTCGATTGCTCACGACACCGGTCTCCAGGGCCAGTGCCGAGCAGCGCAGCGGCCGGGCCGGGCGTCTGGCGCCCGGCGTGTGCTACCGCTTGTGGTCAAAGGGTCAACACCGTACTCTGCCGGCCTTCACCCCGGCGGAAATCGAACAGGCCGACCTGGCCTCGCTGGTGCTGGAACTGGCTCACTGGGGTTGCACCGATCCTTCTGCCCTGCAATGGCTGGATCCACCGCCCACGGCCCATTTCAACCAGGCAAAGGCATTGTTGCAATGGCTGGATGCACTCGATGACGATGGGCTGATCACCCCCCACGGTCGCGAAATGCTCGAGCTTGGCCTGCATCCGCGTCTGGCCCATATGGTGCAGGTTGGCTGCAAACGTGGCAGAGGTCGTTTGGCGGCCGAACTGGCGGCGTTGCTGAGCGAACCCGACATTCTCATCGACCGCCCCGGTGCCGATCTGGCGCTGCGCCACCAGGTGCTTGTCTCTGGCGATGGCGCCGGCGTGCATCGAGGCCGTCTCAGGCAGGTTCGCCAGCTGGCTCGGTCTTTACATCGGGGCCAGGATGGCGGTGCGTCCGGTCAGACCGATCAGGATGGCGACATCGGGCGTCTGTTGGCGCTGGCCTTTCCGGATCGCATCGGGCAGGCGCGCGGGGCGCGTGGACATTTCCGTCTGAGCAACGGACGCGGTGCTTTCGTCTTCGAGGATGACCCGCTGGCCGGCAGTCCCTGGCTGGTTGCGGCCGAACTTGACGGACAGGCGCGCCAGGCGAGAATATTTCTCGCCTCGGCGGTGTCGCGCGATGATCTGGAGCATGACCTGGCAGACCATATTCGGGAACGGGTGGAGGCCGAGTGGGATGAGCCGCGCGGCATGGTGCGGGCCTTCCGACGACGTCGGCTGGGTGAGCTGGTCCTTGAAGAACAAGCAGTGGATGACCTCGCGCCGGACCTGCTGGAGGCCGGACTGCTGGATGCGGTACGCCGCCTTGGCCTGGACGTACTTGAATGGAACGAGCCGGCCCGTCAGTGGCTGGCCCGGGCGCGTCTGGCGCACACGATTGATCCGGATCAGTGGCCGGATTTCAGCGAGCAGACGCTCATGAAAGAGCTTGATGTCTGGCTGGCGCCTTTCCTGGCCGGCAAGAAGCGACTGGCCGACTTAAGGCAAATCGACCCGGTCATGGCACTGAAAGCCCGTCTGCCTCCCGAACTGCCGGGCCGCCTGGATGACCTCCTGCCGACCCATCTGGGAATTCCGACCGGGCGGCGGGTGCAAATCGACTACTGCGCCGAGGGCGGCCCGGTTCTGGCCACCAAGCTGCAAAGCCTGTTTGGCCTGAAACGTCACCCACGACTGGCCCACGGTCAGATCCCGCTGGTCTTTCACCTGCTCTCACCGGCGTCTCGACCACTGGCCATCACGGCCGATATCGAAAGCTTCTGGAAAAACGCCTACCTGGAAGTGCGCAAGGACATGCGCGGTCGTTACCCCAAGCACCCCTGGCCGGCCGATCCGTTGTCGGCTCCGGCCCGGGAGGGGGTCAAGCATCCACGGCGCAAGTCGTGAATTATTGAGCGATGGCCTCGAGTTCGAAGCTCAGACGCACCTCGTCGCCAACCAGGCCATCCTCGATGGCGTAGGTCATGCCCCATTCGCTGCGCTTGATGGTCGTGGTGGCCGACAGGCCCAGGGTGTAAGCGCGGTGGCCGAACGGGTAGTCGGCGGTCTTGTTGATGGTCACCGCCAACTCGACCGGACGGGATTCACCCAACAGGGTCAGCTCACCATGCAGGGTTCCGCTGCGGTCATTTTCCGGCGCCCAGCGTTCGGCCTTGAAGCGAATGGTGTCGTAGCGGTCGGCATGAAGAAAATCCTCGTTGCGCAGGTGATCATCCCGGCGTTCGTGGTTGGTGAAGACGCTGTCGGCCTTGATGATCACCTCGCCTTCATGCAGTTCATTGGCTTGTTCGTCGTAGATGAAATGCCCTTCGGCCTCGAGAAACAGGCCGAGCTGATCGGCATAGCCGATATGATCCACGGCGAATGCGATCGAGAAGTGTTCGGTGTCGATCTTGAATTCGCGCGGCTCGGCCGAGGCGGTGTTGACGGCCAGGGCCAGCAGGATGGGGGTCAACAGGAGTGCTTTCATGACATCCTCCATGAGGCGGTTGAGTTGGATTCCTGCCGGCGATACAGCCAGGCAAGGTCGGTCACAAATGAATAGACCAGTGCAATGAGCGCACTGGCCAGTATCGTTGCATTGACAGCCGGCTCGAACAGCGGGGCCGTGACCAGCACCAGGCTGGCGACTTGCCACACGCAAATCGATTGGCGTCGAATACTGTCCGGCAGGGGCTCGGCCAACCATGGCCGGATCTTCATGGCGACCAGGAATGCGTAGCGCATCAGGCCGATCGCCATGACCCATACGCCGACCGTGCCGGAGACCACGAGCCCGAGACACAGAACCAGAATGAGTGCGGCATCGACCTCCATGTCGAAGCGGGCCCCGAAATCGGTTTCTTCACCCAGTGTGCGCGCCAACCGGCCATCCAGGCCATCCAGCAGCAGGGCCAGCAGTGCTATCAGGGCGATGGTCCAGGCCGCCTCGATGAACAGATCGGGTTGCAACAGTGCCGCGGCCGGCAAGATGACCAGCATGGCGCGCAGCAGGGTCATGCGATTGGCCCAACCCAGTCGCGTCAGCCGGGCCCTGGCCATCCGAAACAGGAATCCGGCCAGCACCACATAAAGCCCCAGGCTCGTCAGTACCACCATCCAGTTCGCGCCGACCCATGCTCCGAACGCAAGCGCCAGTGCGCTCATCGGGACGAATCCGATAACCAGCTCCGGGACCAGTTTGGGCAGTTGACTTCTTTTCACGGCTCAATGAAGGATACTTCAGTGACGATTAAACTTGCGTCAATGCCCGAAACTCGGGCAGGCTTGGAGCATGACAATGAAAACCAGGGCATTCTGGGTGGCGGCACCCGGGCGTGGAGAAATCCGCGAGGAAGAGATTGTGGCTGAGCCGGGAGACGGCCAGGTCCTGGTGCGTGCCCTCTACGGCGCCATCTCTCGCGGCACTGAATCGCTGGTCTTTCATGGCCAGGTTCCCGAAAGCGAATTTCGGCGCATGCGCTGTCCCTTCCAGCAGGGTGATTTTCCCGCTCCGGTCAAGTACGGATACGCCAGTGTCGGCATCGTCGAACGCGGTCCGGCTGATCTGTCCGATCGTGAAGTCTTCTGCCTGCACCCTCACCAGGAGCGCTATCTGGTTCCCGCCAGTGCGGTGCATGCGCTGCCCGACGGCGTGCCTGCCCGGCGCGCTGTGCTGGCTGCCAACATGGAAACGGCCCTGAACGGGATCTGGGACAGTCACATCGGTCCGGGGGACAAGGTCGCCATCATTGGCGCCGGTGTGGTGGGCGCCTTGTGCGCTTGGCTGGTGGGACGGATTCCGGGCACCGAGACCACGCTCATCGACATTGACATGAACCGGCGCCAATTGGCTGAGGCGCTGGGCGTGTCGTTCGCCTTGCCGGAACAGGCCGCAGCCGAGCAGGATGTGGTTATTCATGCCAGCGGCTCTCAGACTGGACTGGCGCGGGCACTGGACCTGGCCGGTGACGAGGCACTCGTGGTGGAAATGAGCTGGTACGGGGCCCGGCAGCCGAGCGTGGCGTTGGGTGAGGCGTTTCATTCGCGTCGATTGACACTGCGATCCAGCCAGGTTGGCCGGCTCCCGGTCGAGCGCCGTTCACGCTGGGACCACCGTCGTCGCATGGCCAAAGTCCTGGAATTGCTGGCCGATCCGGTTCTGGATGACTTGATCAGTGGGGAGAGTACATTTATGGAATTGCCGACGGTCATGCCGAAACTGGCCAACCCCGGCAGACCCGTGCTTTGCCACCGGGTGGTTTATTGAACCATGCGGGTGGGTGGCTGATTTCAGTCGCTGTCAACCTGCCGATACTGTCCCGGTTGCAGGGATTCGACGCGGTAGGGCCCCACCCGGGTCCGGATCAATCGCAAGGTCGGCAGGCCCACGGCCGCGGTCATTCTGCGGACCTGGCGGTTGCGACCTTCCGTGATGGTGATTTCCAGCCAGGCGACCGTTTTCCCTGGACGGGGCGCGATGGGCGGTTGGCGTGACCACAGCCAGCCGGGCGCTCGGGTCAACAGCTCGACCCGCGCCGGTCGCGTCGGACCATCCTTCAGATGTGGTCCGCGTTCCAACCGGGTCAGCGCCTGGACGCTCGGGCGGCCCTCGACCTGGGCCAGGTAGGTTTTCGGGGTTTCATGGCGCGGGTCGGTCAGGCGTGCCTTGAGCAGTCGGTCATCGGTCAGGACCAGCACGCCCTCGCTGTCATAATCCAGTCGACCGGCGGCATAGATCCCGGGCAGTTCAATGTAGTCGGCCAGAGTGCTCCGTCCCTGACGGTCGGTGAACTGGCTGAGGACCCGGAACGGTTTGTTGAAGACCAGGGTGGTCAAAACACCAGTTTTAGCTTCGGGTCCCGGGCCTTGAGCTGTTTCTTGAACAGTGTCTTGATACGGTTGAGGGCCTTGGCATTATCCCCTTCAAAGCGCATGACCAGCTCCGGGCCGGTATGCGAGGCCCGCACCACGCCCCAGCCATCGGCGTAATCGACTCGCAAGCCATCGGTGGTCGAGGCTTCCCCCTCGCCGAAGTCGCCCTCGGCAATCAGGCCGCTGACCAACTCCTCGACCTGGTCCTGTTCATCAAAGGCGATGCGAATTTCGGGTGTGGAATGAGTCTTGGGCAATTGCGAAAGGATCTCCGAAAGCGGTCGCGAGTCGGCGGCCAGGATTTCCAGCAGGCGGGCGCTGGCATACAGGGCATCATCGAACCCGTGCCAGCGCTCGGCAATGAAGAAATGACCGCTGAGCAAGCCGCCCAGTTGCGCGTCTTCTTCGCGCATCTGGTCGGCCACGTAGACCTCGGCACTCCTGGCCAACACCGAGCGCCCCCCTGCTTCTTCGATCATTCGAATCAGGTGAGCACTGCATTCAACGCCATGGACCACTGCGGCATGTTCGTGGCGAGACAGGATATCAGTCGCCAGCAGCATCAGAAGTTGGTCGGGCCAGACGATTTCGCCATTGTCTGCGACGATACCCAGGCGGTCACCGTCTCCATCAAAGGCGATGCCCACGTCGGCCTGGAAGTTCCGAACACAAAGCTTCAGGTCTTCGAGGTTTTCCGGATTGGCCGGGTCGGGCAAATGATTGGGGAAGCTACCGTCGACATCAGCATATAGTGGGATCACGTCGGCACCGATGCCGCCGAGCGCCTGGGGAGCAACCGTGCCGGTAATGCCATTGCCGCAGTCGACCACCACCTTCAGCGGTCTTTCCAGTTGAACATCGATGCTGAGTTTGTCGACATAAGGCTCGACTATGCTGACTTCTTCGATGTTGCCCTGGCCAGTGCTCAGCTCCTGTTCATGGATGCGTCTGAAAAGCTCCTGGATGACATCGCCGTGAATGACCCGACCACCCAGTCGAACCCGCAGTCCATTGCGCTCGGGCTCGTGATGAGATCCGGTGACCATGACGCTGGAACCTTCACTGGCTTCCATGGCGGCGGCGTTGAGTACCGCGATCGGCACCGCCCCGGCATCGAGTACATCGATGCCACTGGAGCGCAGCCCCTGGGTCAGCGATGACAGCAAAACTGCACCAAACATGCGACCGTCGCGCCCGACCATGATGCGTGACAATCCGTTCTGGCGAGCCCGCGAGCCGATGGCCTGGCCAATCAGGGTGGCGGCCCGGGCATCCATGTTCTTCTCGACGATTCCGCCGATTTCTCCGAGCCGGAACAAGGCAGGGTCGACCACCGGGGGAGCGGTGGGCTGCCTGGGCTCCGGTTGCGGTTCGGGTTCAGGTTTTGCTTCGGGCTCTGACTGTGGGACAGGTTCCGGTTCCGGTTCGGGTTCGGGCTCCGGCCCGGGTTCCGGGACTGCATCAGGGTCAAGGACCGGTTCGGAGCGCACATCGGAATCGAAGTCCAGGTCCAACTCGTCGTCAACTTCGATCTCGGCCTCGGGTTCCGGCTCCGGTTCAGGCTCTGGCTCAGGCTCAGGCTCAGGCTCAGGCTCAGGCTCAGGCTCAGGCTCAGGCTCAGGCTCAGGCTCTGGTTCTGGTTCTGGCTCTGGTTCTGGCTCAGGCTCTGGTTCTGGCTCAGGCTCTGGCTCTGGCTCTGGTTCTGGTTCCGGATCAGATTCAGCTTCTGGATCGAACCGCGGCTGTTCATCGAATTCGAAGCTCAGTTCGGGTTCGTTATCCGGCTCTGTCCCGGACGTCGCTTGCCGGGCTGCTTCGGGAGGCTCCGAATCAAGATCCTCATCAAATTCAAAACTGGACAGGTCGGGCTCGACATCCGCAGCTTCCAGGGTATCGGGCAGATCCGGCAGATCCTCACTATCGCGCCGTTCGATCTCCGTCAGGTCCGCTTCTTCTGTTTCGGATTCCCCATTGTCCATCAACCAATCCGGCAATTCGCCAACCGGTTTGTCCTCACCGGATTGAACCGTCGATGCGGTCGGAGTCGCGACTTGCGGTTTACCGGGCGATGGTTGGGCTTCCGGATAAGGCTCGATCGTCTCCTCTTCGGTGATCGGTTCCTGTCGGGCAGACGTCTCATGGCTCGATGCCGGTCTTTGGCTCGGGACGGGATGCCGCCGCAACCAGAATCCGAGCACAAGCAGGATCAGACACACTGCCGCCAGCACGACAATGCCTTGAGTGGGCAGCGGGCCAACCAGGGTTGACCTTGACCAGGCGAGATTCAGACGGCTGCCGGCTATGGCGTTGTAGTGTTGTCGGTCGCGCGTGATGAACCCCAAGGCTTTGAGCACCGGCGCATTGTCGCCTCGTCCCTGTACCAGCGCGGCATATTCCAGGGGACCCAATTCGTTGAGGAGGCTGGTGACCCTGCTGACCGGTAGCCTGAGAAAGAGTATGCCCTGCGGTTCATCGTTGATTCGGAGGGCCTGGGCAAAGGCCAGGTTTTCGTTGGCAGTGCCCGGATAATGAACCTGGATGGTGCCCTGGCCCTGGCGGCGCGCCTCGAGCAGCATTTCCACTACGGTGAAGTCCGGTTCCGGATACTCGCCGAACTCGATGTTTTCGACTTCCAGCGGAAAGGCGCGCAGGTCAATCAGATTGCGCACACCTCGATTGCGCACCGCCTGCACCAGGGCTTCGCTGCTACCCCCGTCCGGCGAGATCGCTGCGACGGCCAGTTCCATGACCTGGGGGTCGCGCAGGGTGGACTGTACGGAAGCCAGTTCAGCGGAAATCTCCCTGGCCAGGTCATCGGCGGCTCGACTGGCCTGCTCCATGACCAGTTGTCCCTGCAGGCTGCCATAGAAGAAAAACGCGGCAAGCCCCATACCGAACACGCCCAGGGCAATGGCGACCAGTCCACCCAGTCGGTACAGCCCGGAACGGTCATCATTGGTGCCAAAAATTCGGTCTTTCATGCTCAGTGCGTCCCGGTGTGGCCTATGCCCCCTTCGGCGCGCTCACTCTGGTGAAAGGATTCGACGGCCTGGAGGCGGACCTGAACGACCGGCACGACCACCAGCTGGGCGATGCGTTGACCGGGTTCGATCACGATTTCCTCGGCGCCCCGATTCCAGCACGAAATCTTGACCTCGCCCTGGTAATCGCTGTCGATCAGACCGACCAGATTGCCGAGCACCAGGCCGTGTTTGTGACCTAGGCCGGAGCGGGGCAGCAAGACCGCGGCCAGTCCCGGATCGTCGAGATGAATGGCCATGCCGGACGGGATCAGGGCCGTTTGTCCGGGTTTCAAGGTCATGGGTTCATCAATGCAGGCGCGCAGGTCCATGCCCGCCGAGCCTTCGGTGGCATAGTCGGGCAAGGCCCATTCCGAGCCCAGCCGTTGATCCAGGATACGTACCTGCAGTTCCCTCATGTGTTTTTCCTTTCGCCGCCGAGCTGATCGGCAATGATGGCGACCAGACGCCGGGACAACACAGTCTTCGATTGCTTGTCCAGCCGCCAATGTTCGCGATTGGAGAATACCTCCAAGGCATTGTCGGGGCAGTCAAAAGCCAGTCCGTTCCCGACCAGGTTGGCTGCAATCAGATCCAGCTTCTTGGCCTCCAGCTTGCCACGGGCGGCTGATTCAAGGTCGCGCGTTTCGGCGGCAAACCCCATGACCAGTTCGGGCCGATTCTCATCCCCCGCCACCGTGGCGAGAATATCAGGATTGGGTTCGAGCTGCAGGGTCAGCGGCTGTCCGGTTTTCTTGATTTTGTCGCTGGCCGTTTGCGCCGGGCGATAATCGGCCACTGCAGCCACACCGATGAATCCGTTGCAGCCGGCAATCCTCTCATTGACGGCTTCCAGCATTTGATCAGCCGTTTGCACATCAACGCGATTGACGCCGGCGGGTGTGGCCAGGTTGACTGGGCCGCAGACCAGGTCCACGTCCGCACCGGCCTCGACCAGCGCGCCTGCCAGGGCAAAGCCCATGCGACCGGAAGATCGATTGCCCAGAAAGCGGACCGGATCCAGCGGTTCGTAGGTGGGCCCGGCAGTCACCACGAAGCGCCGTCCCCGCAGCAGCTCAGCGTGGCGGGTCAGGGCGGCGACAATCTCGTCCGGTTCCAGCATTCTGCCGGGGCCGAATTCGCCGCAAGCCTGGTCGCCCTCGCCCGGTCCGAGCAGGCGCATGTTCAAGTCCTCAAGTCGGCGACAATTGTCAGCAACCGGCCGCGCTTGCCACATGATTCGGTTCATGGCCGGGGCCAGCCAGATTCGTGCCTCGGTGGCCAGTGCCAGGGTGGTGAGCAGATCATCGGCCATGCCGGCGGCCAGGCGTGCAATGACATGGGCGGTGGCCGGTGCGATGACCAGGTCATCGGCCCAGCGCGCCAGTTCGATGTGACCCATTCCGGCCTCGGCCTCGGCGTCGAGCAGATGTTCATGAACCCGGTGCCCACTGACTGCCTGCAGGGTCAGTGGTGAAATGAAGGCTTTCGCTCCCGGTGTCATGACGACACGCACCTCGGCCCCTGTCTGGCGCAGGCGACGCACCAGGTCAGGTGTCTTGTAGGCGGCAATGCCACCGGTTACACCGACAACGATTTTCCTTGCTTTTGCCTGAGCGCTCATCGCGGGCCTTGTCGAGTCAATTTCCTAGGTCCTGTGGCCACCATTGCCTATGGGCTAGGGGCTGGATCCTGAACAGAATAAGCCTTCGTCTTCACTTTCAAAAGGAATTGTATGCGAATCGCTGACTGGCCACTGACCGAACGCCCGCGCGAACGCCTTCTGGAACGGGGTCCGGGTACCTTGAGTGATGCCGAGCTGCTGGCCATCCTGCTGCGCACCGGCACCCGTGGTCGATCCGCACTTGACCTGGCGCGCGAACTGATCCGCCACTTCGGTGGCTTGCGTGGACTGATGGAGTGTGACCGTGATGATCTGTGCGGCATGCCGGGCCTGGGACCGGCCAAGTATGCCCAGATTCATGCCGCCCTGGAGCTGGCCCGGCGCCATTTGCGCGAATCACTCGAGCGCGGCAAACCCCTGACCAGTCCGCAGGCCACCCGCGAGTACCTCCGTGCCGCCTTGCGCGACCGCCCGCACGAGGTGTTTTGTGCACTGATGCTGGATACCCGCCACCGGGTGATTGCTTTCGAAGAGCTGTTCACCGGAACCATCGACTCGGCCCATGTCCATCCCCGCGTGGTCGTCGAAAAGGCCCTGGCCCGCCGCGCCGCCGCCCTGATCGTCGCCCACAACCACCCTTCGGGCATTGCCGAACCCAGCCAGGCCGACCTGGCCATCACCCGCCGCCTGAGAGACGCCCTGGGCCTGGTCGATATCCGCTTGCTGGATCATTTCATCGTGGGGGATGCCGAGGTGGTGAGTCTGGCGGAGAGGGGGCTTGTATGAAAACGGGAGACGGAAGACGGAAGACGGGAGACGGAAAGGCGAATGCTGCCAAGGGTCGGTGGCGACGACAAGCTCCATCGCATTATCGTCTCAAGGTGTGGAGCGAATCGATTGATTTACTAAGGTCGGTGTATTCAATCTCGGCAAGATTCCCAGCCGAACATCGATTCGGCCTCACATCTCAGATTCAGCGATCAGCTCTTAGTGTGCCCAGTAATATTGCTGAAGGAGCAGGGAGAGGAGGCAACCAGGAGTTCATCAGATACTTGCAGATTGCACGGGGTTCTTTGATGGAGCTCGACACACAGATGCAAATCGCAAGCGAGCTCAATTTCTTGGAAGATTCCGATCCCGTCTTCGAGAAGCTGCACCGCGTTTACGCAATGATCAACAAACTCATCACTGTCAAACAGTCCCGCCCACCGAGCTAGATCGTCTCCCGTCTCCCGTCTTCCGTCTCCCAAATGGAAAACGCCGGGACAAAGCCCCGGCGCTTCAAGTCTCAAAGGTACGGAGCCGAAGCCCCACCCCTCACTTAATCTTCGCTTCCTTGTACGCCACATGCTTGCGCACCACCGGGTCGTACTTCTTGAACTCCAGCTTGTGCGGGGTGTTTTTCTTGTTCTTGTTGGTGGTGTAGAAGTGACCGGTGCCGGCGGTGGATACCAGCTTGATCTTGTCTCTTGCGCTTCCAGCCATGATGACTCTCCTTAGACTCTTTCGCCACGGGCACGCAGGTCGGACAGGACCTTGTCGATGCCGTTCTTGTCGATGATGCGCAGGCCCTTGGTGGACACGCGCAGCTTCACCCAGCGGTTTTCGCTCTCGACCCAGAAACGATGGCTGTGCAGATTCGGCAGCGAACGCTTCTTGGTCTTGTTGTTGGCGTGGGACACGTTGTTTCCGACCAGCGGGCGCTTGCCGGTGACCTGACACACTCGAGACATGACAGTAATTCCTGGAAATATTGAAAACTAGCCCGCCTTTATACCAGAAATCGCCGCCAACTTGCAAGAAAATCTGTCCACCAGCACCGGCTCGATGCGACGATTTCGTCCGCTAACGGGATTCGAGCTGGTCGAGCAAGCCCTCCAGCAGCAATGCGACCCTTTAACGGACGCCTGGTGCAATTTGATAATGCTGGCCGTCGGACGCGCAGGTCCGACCTACGACGATTCCGACCACCGACCGACAGGATTCAGTTGAGGGTTTCCGTCTTCCGTCTTCCGTCTCCTCACTCCCATTCCCTGGTCCATAATAGATTGCCAACCCAAACCCTGCACTTCACCATCGCCATGACTCTCTCCACCCCCGACCTTTGTGACCGCCACCCCGACCGGATCCAGGTGGTGACCGGCCTGAACTGGCAAAGCTACGGTGGCCGCTCGACCTTTTCCGGATCGATCGAAACCGTCAAGTGCTTCGAGGACAACTCGCGCATCAAGGAGGTGCTGGCCACGCCCGGCGAAGGCCGGGTGCTGGTGGTCGATGGCGGCGGGTCACTGCGCCACGCCCTGATCGGCGACATGATTGCTGCCGGGGCGCTTGAACAGGGCTGGGCGGGCATCATCATCCATGGCGCCTGCCGGGATGTGGAAGTCCTGGCCGGGATCGATTTCGGGGTGTTTGCGCTGGGGTGCGTGCCGATCAAGTCGGTGCGTCGCGGTGAGGGGCAGCTGGGTATTCCGATCTGCTTTGGCGGGGTGAAATTTCAACCCGGCCAGCATGTCTACGCCGACGCCAATGGCGTGATCGTTTCCGATCAAAAGCTCGATGAATGACCGGTCAGTTCCGCCTTCGTCTGCCGGCTGAGTGGGAGCCACGCACGGCCACCTTGCTGGCCTGGCCGGGGGTGGAGCATCGCGCCTTGCAGCAGAAACTGGTCGAGTTCTATCGGCTTCTGATCGGCCTGTTGCGCCGTCACGAGCCGGTCTGGCTGCTGGTGCCGCCGGACGACAAGGCGGCCATCTCGAGATTGCTGGGCGGCGAGGATGAGTCCTTGCACCTCGAGCCCTTGTTGACCAATGACCTGTGGATGCGCGATGCCGCCCCGATCAGCGCGATCGATGAGCAAGGCCGCCCGGTATTCATCGACGGCAATTTCAACGGCTGGGGCAACAAGTATCCACACGAGCTGGACCGGCTCATTCCCAATGTGCTGGCCCGCCGCCTTGGAATGGAAAGAGTTCGTCTGCCGATCACCCTGGAGGGTGGCGCCATCGAGTTCAACGGGCAGGGCGAACTGTTGACCACCGAGTCGGTGCTGCTCAACCCCAACCGCAACAATCCGGATCATTCAACCGTGACGGCCACCTTGAAGTCATTCCTCGGGGCCAAGCACGTTCACTGGCTGCCCGGGGGGCTGAGCGGTGATGACACTGATGGTCATGTCGATAACCTGGTGCGTTTCGTGGGGCCGGATCGACTGGTGGTTGTCAGCCCGGACTTGCCGCATGATCATCCCGACCGGCCCATGCTGGCCGAAAACTACGTTCGCCTGCAGGCCATGACCTTGACCAAGGGAAGACCGGAGCTGATCGAATTGCCATTGCCTGAAGTCCTTGGCCGAGATGGGCGCCGACTGCCGGCCAGCTACGCCAACTTTCACCAGGCGCCGGGGCTGGTCCTGGTGCCGCAATTCGGTCACAATGCCGATCAGAAGGCACTGGCCATACTGGCTTCGGTGTTCCCGGATGACCGAATTGAAGGCCTGGATTGCCGCGCACTGCTTGAGCTCGGCGGAACGCTGCACTGCATCAGTCAGCCACTGCGATTGGAGTCGAAAACATGAGTAGCGACAACAAGACCGTCTACCTGCCAGATATGCTCGGCCTGCTGTTCGGTGCTATCTTCGTGGGGTTTTTCACGGCGGTGATCTTCTACGAAGCCGATGTGTTCTGGCCCGATACCGGATTCGTGTTCGGGGCCGCCATGGTGGTGTGCTTTTGGGGGCTGTGGCGCAGCCAGGTGACCAGTTTGCATGTGATCTACCTGGTCAACAATCCCGCCATCGGCATGGCCCGCCTGGGCGTGATCGCCTCGGTGGTCTGGTGCGCTTACGTGCTGCTGTTTCATGCCGACCCGACCATAACCGGAATATGGACGGTGCTGTACGCGTTGATGGCCTTTGCCGCCATCAAGCTGTTTGGCCAGTATGCTGCTGAGTGGTTCGGTCCCCGACTGAGGATCGATGCCTACGAGCGCAAGAACCTGGCCGCCGGAACCTGGCTGGGTGCATTTACCTTCTCGACCGGGTTGATCTTCGGCGGCGCCATGTGGGGTTCGATGGAAGGGGAGGCGCTCGAGTACGGCTGGCTGTTCGCCATCCTGCCCGGTTACGAGGATGGCTGGTGGATCACCCCGTGGTTTTTCATCATGGGCTGGCTGATCCTGTATTTCACCATGCGGTTCTGGTTCCGGCGTGAGCGGGGCGATTTCCGCACTCGCATCGTGCGTGAACGCAACCTGGAAGATGCCCGGGCGGCATCGTATTTCTGCATAGCCTGCGCGATCACCATCGCCTATGCAGTCCAGGGCGATTACCTGGGCTTTTGGGACGGCCTGGTCGGTTTCAGTGTCATTGCCCTGCCCATTCTGGCTCACGAGATTCTGCGACCCGGCTCGCCCGATGCCGACCGGCGCAAGGGCGAGGGCTGGATCTACATCGTCATGGCACTGATCGGAATCATCACCATTCCGTGGCTGGGCCGGTTGGTTGGCTTGACCAATCTCTAGGAAAACCCCCGAATCCCATGAGAACGCTGGCCTGGCCACTGGAGCCGGATGAAATCGAGGCCGTTTTCAGGGCCATGCGCTTTGCCCATTGCAAGTGGGATATCTATCATCGCGGCCGGCACAACCTGTTGTCCGATGCCATTGTGCTCAGCCGGGCCGAGCATGAGTTCCTGACTGAAACCGCCAGGCGCACCTGGATGAGCCTGAGGAAGCTCGAGCGAGCCGTCATCAACAACCCGGACGCGCTGGCGGCAGTCGGTATTCCCGAGGCATTGCGCCCGGCCATTGTCGGCGCCAAGCCGAACAGTCCGAGATTGAGTCGTTGTGATTTTCACCTGACCGTGGGGGGGCGCTGGATGATCAGCGAGTTCAATGAGGATGGACCGGGAGGTTTTTCCGAAAGCCATGGTCTCCACTCGGTCCTGTCGGAGCAATGGGGAGAGCGTTTCGATGGCCTGGAGTTTGTCGGCAATATTCGCGAATGTCTGGTTGCGGCGTTCAAGTCCTGGTCACGGGTCGGGCTGGTCTATGCCACCGCGTATTCGGAGGATCTCCAGCAAATCACCCTGATCGCCGATTGGTTGCGGGAGGCCGGGCACCAGGCGGTCTGTGGCTCGCCGGCCAACCTGGTCATGG
>PWWM01000146.1 GCA_003561495.1 Gammaproteobacteria bacterium | reverse complement strand
GAACCCTGAACACTGAACCCTGAACCCTGAACACTGAACCCTGAACCCTGAACCCTGAACCCTGAACCCTGAACCCTTCTACCATGCCCGACCAGACCGAACGCCTGACACCCGACAACGCCCTGCTACTTCTGGTCGATGTCCAGGGCAAACTGGCCCGCCTGATGCACGAGTCCGAGGCCATGATCGGCCAACAGGCCATCATGATCGAGGCCTGCCGGATACTGGATGTGCCCATCATCTGGGCCGAACAATTACCGGAGAAACTCGGCCCCACGGTGCCGGAACTGAGCGAAAAACTCGACGGACTGCAGCCCATGGCCAAGTCCAGCTTCGGTTGCTGCGACGATCCAGCCATCATGCAGGCCATCGCCGACAGCAACCGGTGCCAAATCATGCTGATCGGCATCGAGACCCATGTCTGCGTCTGGCAGACCGCTGCCGCCCTGCGCGACCAGGAATACTCCGTCCACCTGATCTGCGATGCCGTCTCCTCGCGCGCCAGATTCAACCGCGATATCGCCTTTCGACGCATGCAATCAGCCGGCGTGCATCTCAGCAACGTGGAAATGGCCCTGTTCGAGCTGATGATCGACGCCAAGCATGCCCGGTTTCGCGATGTAACGCGCTTGTTGAAATGATGGCGAATCGCCCTTTCACCTTTCACCTTCCTTCTCACATATTCAATAACCGCCCCCCATCCACGGCCAGGATCTGGCCCGTCACGTAGGGTGCATCCAGTGCCAGAAAACAAACGGCACCGGCGATATCCTCCGGTCGACCCTGTCGGTGCATGGGAATACGCTCGAGAATGCCCTGGGCGGCTTCGGGAGACTGGTCGCTTTCCGGCCACAGTATGGCCCCCGGCGCAACCGCGTTGACGCGCACACTGGGCGCCAGCTCCTTGGCCAGTGAGCGCGTCTGCATGACCAGCCCGGCCTTGGCCTGGCAATAGACGGCGTGGCGCTGCATCGGCACCAGCGCGTGGATATCGACCAGATTGACAATGGCCCCACCCACCGCGCCAAGTTGCGGAGCACACGCCTGCGACAGGAAAAACGGCGCACGCAGGTTGCTGGCCATCAATTCATCCCACTGGTCGACCGTAGCCTGGCCCACCGGGGTTGGATAGAATGCCGAAGCGTTGTTGATCAGTACGTCGATGCGGCCGAATTGTTCCAGTGCAGTGCCGACAAGGCGATCGGGCAAGGCCGGATCGGCCAGCTCACCGCCAAGCAACGTCACCGAATCGGCACGCTGCCTGTTGAGTTCCGCAGCCAGACGCTCGGCATCGTCGGCTGACGAACGATAGTGGATAACCAGGCTGAGCCCACGGCGATGCAGAGCCCGGGCAATCTCGGCGCCGATGCGTCGGGCCGCCCCGGTTACAATCGCGACTTGCCCGTCATGCCCTTGTTGTTCTGATGTCATCGTCGAATCCTTCCTTGTCGTTGCCGCACCCCCCGGAGGATCTGCTGGCCTTGAGCCAGTCATTGTGCAACAAGATGGTCGATGTCATCTCGACGAACGGTCCGATGCCTTTCGATCGCTTCATGACCATGGCCCTGTATGAACCGGGTTTGGGCTATTACGTCAACGGGTTGCACAAGTTCGGTCAGGCTGGGGATTTCGTCACGGCTCCCGAACAGGGGCCCATCTTCGCGGCCACCGTGGCTCGTCAGATTGACGAAGTCGCCTCCGAGCTGAAGGGCGACTGGACCCTGCTCGAGCTGGGTGCCGGTTCCGGTGCCCTGGCGCGCGATCTGCTCGGGGCCCTAGAGCAGCCCCCGAAGCGTTACCTGATTCTGGAACCCAGCGCACCCCTGCGCGAAGTTCAGGCCGAAACCCTGCGCGATCTGCCCGAGCATCTGCGCGCCCGGATCGGATGGCTGAACAGCCCACCGGATGAACCGTTTGATGGCGTCATCATCGCCAACGAGGTCATTGATGCACTGGCGGTCAAACGTTTCGAAATCACCGAGGACGGCCTGGCCGAACTGGGCGTGACCATCGCCGGGGATCGCTTCGACTGGACATGCATCACCCCCGGTGATCGCCTGCAACAGGCCTGGCAGTCCATCGTCAACACTCTGCCCCAGCCACTGCCGTTCGGCTATCGCAGCGAAATCTGCGTGGACCTGCCCGGCTGGCTGGACACCGTGACCCACACCCTGCGCCGGGGCGTTGCGCTGATGATCGACTACGGCTATCCGCGCCACGAGTATTACCTGCCCGAGCGCAGCGACGGCACCCTGGTCTGCCATTACCGGCACCGCGCTCATTTCGATCCCTTCGTCTGGCCGGGATTGACCGACCTGTCAGCCTTCGTCGACTTCACCGCGGTGGCCGAAGCCGCCGTCGATTGCGGCCTGGAAGTCTCCGGCTTCACCAACCAGAGCGGTTTTCTTTTGTCATTGGACGCTCACGAAATCGTCGAAAAGGCCGAAGATGACGCCACCCGCCTGCGCCTGGCCGGCGAATTCAAACGCCTGGCCATGCCCGGCGAAATGGGCGAACGATTCAAGGTGATTGGGTTGACGCGGGGCTTCGATTGGCCTCTGTCGGGGTTTGAATTGATGGGGCAGTTGCATCGGTTGTAAGGACGGGGAGACGGAAGACGGGAGACGGGAGACGGTGTAAAACCTCGTCTTCCGTCTTCCGTCTACCCGTCCCATTAGTCCCCCCACTCTAATTCCTCCACCTACACTGGACCATGCGATAAACTCTCAACCAGGTGACCCCCACCCATGCGCATGCCCAAAACCTATGATTACATTATTGTCGGGGCCGGTTCGGCCGGGTGTGTACTGGCCAATCGGCTCAGCGCCGACCCGGCCAACGAGGTGTTGCTGCTCGAGGCCGGTCCGCGTGACTGGAACCCGTTCATTCACATGCCGGCCGGCTTGTCCAAGCTGGTCAACTTCAAGTCACTGAACTGGAGTTATTACACCGAACCCGAACCGGCTCTGAACAATCGCCGCCTGTACTGGCCGCGAGGACGGGTACTGGGCGGATCAAGCTCGATCAACGCGATGTGCTATTCACGTGGCCACCGCAGCGACTACGACGATTGGGCCGACTTGGGCAATCCGGGCTGGAGCTGGAACGAAGTCCTGCCATACTTTCTCAAGTCCGAAAACCAGGGTCGCGGCGAGTCCGAGCTGCACGGCGTGGGTGGACCGCTGAGTGTTCAAGATCTGGGTTTCACCAACCCATTGAGCGATGTCTTCATCCAGGCCGCCGAACAGGCCGGCTTCGCGCGCAACCGCGATTTCAACGGACCCGCCCAGCGTGGCTTCGGGATGTACCAGGTCACCCAGAGCAATGGCAGGCGCTGCTCCACCGCGGCCGGATTCCTGCGTCCGGCTCGCTCGCGCGCCAACCTGACCGTCTTGACCGGGGCGATGACCCTGGGCCTGGATTTTTCCGGCAGTGATCGAGTCAGCGGGGTGCGTTATCGCCGCCGCGGCATCAACCGTACTGCCCATGCCCGCCGCGAGGTGCTTCTGGCGGCCGGCGCCATCAATTCACCGCAGTTGCTGATGCTGTCGGGCATCGGTCAGGCCGGCATGCTGGAATCGGCCGGCATCGAGGTACGCCTGGAACGCACCGAGGTCGGGCGCAACCTGCAGGATCACCTCGACGTCTGCACCCTGACCCGCTGCTCACAACCGGTCACTTATGACCAGTTGAGCGAATTGCGCGTGGGGCTTCGCTACTTTCTGCACCACGAGGGCGAAGGCACCTCGAACATCGCCGAGGCCGGCGGCTTCCTGGTCTCGGGTCGCGGTCGCGATGATCGCCCCGACATCCAGATGCACTTTGTTCCGGCCCTGCTTGATGACCACGGACGAAACCGTCTGCCCGGTGACGGTTATACCGTCCACGCCTGTCCGCTCAGGCCGCAAAGCCGTGGTCACCTGGCCATCCGCTCCAGTGATCCCACGACACCGATCGCCATCCATGCCAATTATCTGAGCGAGGCCGAGGATCTGGAAATGATGCTCGATTGCGTGCGTCTGTCACGAGAGATTCTCGCTCAGCCGGCCTTCAAGCCCTTCCGGGGCCATGAAATCCTTCCCGGCGACGACGTCACTGATCGCAATGGGCTGATCGACTTCATCCGCACCAAGGCCGAAACCATATATCACCCGGTCGGCACCTGTCGCATGGGTCCCGATCCTCACAGCGTGGTTGATCCGGAACTCAAGGTGCGCGGCATCGAAGGCCTGCGCGTGATCGATGCCTCGATCATGCCAACCCTGGTCGGCGGCAACACCAATGCCCCGACCATCATGATCGCCGAGAAGGCCGCCGACATGATCCTGGGCACCGACAAGACAGCCGACAAAACCGATCAGACCGGGGAGGATGCCGCCCAGGCCGCCTGATCACGGGGTCCACAAAGGGGGTCAGTGTGGGTATCCTTGCCTCTTGCCCACGCAACGACCGACATCGTGAAGATTGCCCTGGCGCTGTTCCTGGTCCGGCTGCTCAGCCTGGTCCCGTTGCCGATTCTGCACTACCTGGCCGTGCCGCTGGGCTGGCTGGCCGGGCGGTTGCCATCGCGCAAGCATGCCGTTATCGAGACCAACCTGACCATCGCCTTTCCGGAACTCGATGAGCGGCAACGCCGGCGCCTGCATCGCGCTCACCTGGTCGAGATGATGCGTCTGGTGCTGGAAACCGGGGCGGTCTGGTACTGGCCCAGACACAAGATCCTCACCCATGTCCGGCAAGTCGATGGCTGGGAGCATGTCGAGCGGGCGCGTCGTCAGGGCAAGGGCTACCTGATCGTCGGCGCCCATCTCGGCAATTGGGAAATTCTCAACCTGTGGGGCACCATACATTTGCCGGTAGTCTGTCTGTATAAACGGCCCTCCAATCCCGACCTGGACCCATTGATCACCCGCTCACGTGAACGCTTCGGAGGGCGGCTGGTGGCCAGTGGCAGTCCGGCCATGCGCGAAATTCTCAAGCAATTGCGCAGTGGCGAGGGCGTGGGCCTGCTCATGGACCAGCAGCCCAAGCAAGGCGAGGGGGAGTTTGCGCCATTTTTCGGGCGCCCGGCCCTGACCATGACCCTGGTCCAGCGCCTGGCTGCAAAAACCGGCTGTGAAGTGCTGCTGGTGCACACCCGACGACTGGGGCGCGGACGCGGCTGGCAGGTCGGATTCACCCCGGCCGGACCAGGGATCGCCGATGCCGACCCGCAGGTCTCGATCAGACACATGCATGAATGGCTGGAGAACCGCATTGGCGAGGCACCGGCTCAATATCTGTGGGGCTACAAGCGCTATGCATTGCAGCCGCCGGGCGTTGATGCACCTTACCCGGTGCGACGATGATGCTGCGCCTGGTCAGAATACCAATCGCCTTGCTGGGGTGGCTGCCCTTGTGGCTCGTCCATGCGCTTGCCACACCCTTAGGCTGGCTGCTTTACTGCCTGCCCTGGAAGAAGCATCGGGTCATCGCGACCAACCTGGCCATTTGTTTTCCCGATCTTGAACCCCGGCAACGCAAAAGACTGCATCGGGATCACCTGGTGGAACTGATGCGCCTGGTCTTCGAGGCCGGGGCCATGTGGGGCTGGTCGAAAGCGCGCCTGGAACGCCACATAATTCTTGATGACTCCTGGGACCGGGTCGCCGGAGCCGCTGCAAGTGGCCGGGGGCTGTTGATGGTTGGCGGCCATCTCGGGAACTGGGAGATTCTCAACCTTTATCTGAGCACTCAAGTGCCCATGGTCACCTTGTACCGGGCGCCGGAGAGCCGTGCACTGGATGCGTTCATTACCTGGCCGCGACAGCGA
This sequence comes from Gammaproteobacteria bacterium, assembly GCA_003561495.1. GTDB lineage: Bacteria > Pseudomonadota > Gammaproteobacteria > Xanthomonadales > Wenzhouxiangellaceae > Wenzhouxiangella. Next base: position 192 of record PWWM01000146.1, on the reverse strand, counting down.
TTCGGCGGCCGCATGGTCGCCAGCGGAAGCCCTGCGCTTCGCCATCTGCTCAGCCAGCTCAGATCCGGCCAGGTGGCCGGGATTGCCGCCGACATTCAACCCAAGAAGGGTGAAGGCGTCTTCGTCGATTTCTTTGCCACCCCGGCCCTGACCATGACCCTGGTCCAGCGTCTGGCCCGCAAGACCGGCTGT
>PWWM01000047.1 GCA_003561495.1 Gammaproteobacteria bacterium | reverse complement strand
CGGATCCTGCGCGCGCGCGGCGTCGAGGTGTCCTACTGGCTCTACGTCAAGATCGGTGTACCGGTCACTCTGACCGCCATTGTTCTGGCGGTGGCCGTGCTGCAACTGGAGATGTGGATTGCGGGCGTGACGATGGCCATCACGCCCTGAAAAGTTCGCTTCAGAGACCGACCCGGACGGAAGCCAGCACGTCCTTCAAGCTGACGTTGACCGAGTAGAACAGGCGCAGTACGAGACTGATCAGCGCGCCCACACCGTAGCGCAACAATCCGAACAGAATGGCAACAGTCACCGCCTCCGGCGCCCCGGTGCCGGATATGAAAACCACTGTGGCAAACCCGATCTCGTACTGACCCAGCCCGCCCGGCGTGACCGGGATCAGGCGTGCAATGGCGCCGCCGACCAGGGCCATCAGAAATACGGAAAACTCGATATTGAGTATGACGAAGGCCGAGGTAAAGGCCTGCGCCAACGCATAGACCGCCACATGTTCCAGGAAGAACGCCACGACCGAGAGCAAGGTCAAGGCAAAAGACAGCAGGGGCCGCTCCAGCAGCCAGTGGACGGCCTGACGCAAGCCGCTGGCATGGTCCAGGCCGGCATGCCAGCCGCCCGGCCGCCGGACCATCAGGTAGGCTACCGTAAAGATGACCAGCGGCCAGAACAACACCGCGAACCAGTCGCCCCAGCCAAGAAAAAACAGCCCCAGCAGAGAGAAAAAGGCGATCTCGACCAGGATGAAAAATCGGCCAAGATAGAGGCTGCCCAGTACCGTTTCCTCGTCGTCACAACCCTCCTGACGCAGCGCCAGCAAGGTGCCGACATCACCCTGGTGGAACGGCAGCCAGCGATTCAGGCCCTGGCCGAACAAAAAAGCACGGGAGTGTGTTCCAACACTAGCACGACTGCCCATGGCGGCTGCGATCTGGTGGAACTGGATCGACTTGAGAAACCAGTACCCCAGCATCAAGGCGATAGCCAGCAAGACCAGGCTCCAGGCCACTGGATCCTGACTGGCCATGAAGTACTTCAACTCCGGCACACCGGGAATGAATCCGATCTGCTTGTCGTGGTAGCGGACCACGCCCCCCTCGATCATCAGGGACAGCACCCGGGTATTGGCCAGTTGATTCCAGATACCGCCGGCCAAGACCAGGGCGGCAAGCAGCACGGCGGCCACGATCCACGACAGACTGAAGCCGGCAATCAATTGACCCTGGCTGGCCAGTTGACGTTGAATGGATGGCAGGGTATCAGTCGTCATGATCGGACTCCTCCAAGAGGACGGACTCACCGTTGGATAATTCAATCGGTTCGTGTTCGATTTCGGACGGAACCGCCTCGGCGGGGCCGTCGCTTTCAATGCGGTCGTAGATCTGGCGTAATGCCTCTTCCAGGCTGTCGGCCATGGCGACCCGGTTGCGGAACACCACGGCTACCTTCTGCAACTGGGTCACCGGATTCTGGCGCGACCGCAGGAAGATCGGCTCGACATACAACACCTCGTCATCAATCGGGATGGTGGTGGTATGGCCGCGGATGACATCCATGCCACGCCGATTCCATAGCGCGAACTGACTGGAGATGTAGGGGTCCTGGTCGATCATCGCATCGGCTTGCTCCGGACCCAGGAAATAGTATCCCTTGGGCACTTCGAGCACCGCCTGGGTCCCATATTCCGGCCAGTCCTGGTAAACCAGCGGCATGCCGCGCAGATTGAGCGCTTTTTCCGGGGTAAAGACCAACATCATGGAATACTGAGTCTCGCGATCCGATTCAGGGAAGTGTCCGCCGGTATCGAGAATCAGCGGATAGGGCTCGATCGAGAATCGAATGGCATGACCTTCATCGATAATGGGCCCAAGCACCTCGTCGGCGTCATCCCACATGTCCTCCATGTTGAAAAAGTACATGGGATCTTCCATGTGGTAGTAAATCCACAGATCGTCGAACTGGTAATGGAAAAACAATGAAGGATAGGTGATTTGCCGCTGCAGGGATTCGGGCATTTCCGAAACATCCCGAAACAGGTCCGGATAGACCCGGGCCCAGGTCTCGATCACCGGGTCATCCGATATCCGGTACAAGGCCACCTCGCCACTGTAGGCATCGACCACGGCCTTGACCGAGTCCTCGATGTAGTTGACCCATTTGTGCTTGACCGGGTACGGCGAGCGCTGATCGGACTTGTCGCCCAGCTCTCCATAGCGTGCGTATGGAAAGCGGTCCGTCACGCTCATGCCGTTGACCATCCAGTGGATTCCGCCATCGGCAGAGACCGCGTAGGCGTTGTGGTCATAGAACAGAAACGGCGCGATTCGCTCCAGCCTTTCAACCGGGCGTCGGTAGTAGTGCACGCGGGTCTCGTCGGTGATCAGCGAAGAAAACAGAAACTCGACGAACTGGCCACTGCGCCAGCCGATGGCCAGGCGCTTGATGAACGAGTCTACCGTGATCGCTGTCGTTTCACCTTCGGCAAGAAATATCTCGGCCCGGTCCGTATCGGTCGGGTAATCAAGCTCCATCATGCGATCGACATTGGAAAAGGCCATGGTCGCCGAGCCTTCGCCATAGTAGATTCGCTCGTTGTCCAGGGCGATTTCAGGCCATTCGAACTGGCCGGGAATATTGTATGCGACCAGATTCATGCCGCGATCCGGACTGATTTCGTTGGCCGGGGCCATGACCATGCCAAAACCGTGGGTAAACAGCATGTATCGCTGACCGAAATAGCCCAGCCACGGCTCCGGTTCGTACAGGGGCAGCTCACGCACGGCGCTGACGACCATACGTTGCTCGCCATCGATATCGTATCGAGCAAAATCCACCCCCATGAAACGGTAGTAGGCGCGCAGCTTCTGTTTCTGTTGCAGATGCTCCAGCGACGGACCGTAGACCATGTGATCGCCCCCGGTCAGCAACACCCGATCGGCATGCTGGGGGTCCAGCAGACGTTCCAGGTAACTGGAAAAACCCGGCCACAGGGGGGCATTGCGAACGGCTGCTGCATCGAGAATCTCCTCGATCGGCGGCAACGGCGCGCCCGGATTGTTGGGTAGGAAATGGATTCGCTCGATGCCTTCGAGCTTTGCCCCGTGGCGTGTGGCCTGAATATGGCGGTCAATGAACTCGAGCTGGATCACCGGCTCATTGGGCTTGACGAACAACGCGTCACGCAGCTCGACCCCGCCCTTGAAAGCAAAGTCAAGCAGGACCAGGGCCAGGGCAGCCAGCCACAGCGGCTTGAGATCCCGCTTTTCGCCGGCTTCTGAATCGCCATCGTGGCCATCCCGGTTGGCGTCACGATGCCAGTGACCCAGAATCATCCAGGCAATCACGGTCAGGCCGAGCACCACGAAGATCGACAGGTAGATGTAGTTGAGATTGGACAGCAGGCCAACCACATCGATGTACTCAGCGCCGACAAACACGCTGGAGCTGCTGTTGTCCTTGGTCAACAGCTCATAACGGCTCAGCCAGACTCCAACCGCCAGCACCAGGCCGGTGACCACAACCGACAGGCGCACCGGGAAAGTGGCCAATATCCCGATTCGGTGGGTAATCGCCTTTCCCTTGCCGATGCCCTGGTCGCGATGACGCGCCTGGGCCACCGAGCACAGCAACGAAAAGCCAAGCATCACCAGAGCCGCCATCAGGGCGAATTTCCAGGTCACCCAGATGTACGGCAACTTGAACACATAAAAGCCCAGGTCGCGCCCGAATACCGGGTCATCCTGACCAAAGCCGACGTCCTGACTGCCGAGCAGGTAGACATCGTAGTTCAGACACAAGGCAACCGCTGCGACCGTGGCCAGGAGAAAGCCCGGCGCGATGGCCCAGCCGCGCCCGGAGGGACCCGGGTGATGAGCCAGCGCCGGCCAGATGGCCGCGGCGCCGAAAATCACCAGCGCCGACAGCCAGAGAATGGCTCCCATTCGGAAGTTGGTCCAGAACACGCTTTCCAGCTCAAGGGCCTGCAACAGCCAGTAGTCTCCGAGCAGGATGGTGATGAGATTGAGCGTATAGAGCAACACGAAAACTGTCGCGATCATCACCAGACGATTCCAGAGTGGACCCGGTGATGGCATGAAAGGCAAGCCGATGGCAGACCATGAAAATCTGTCGTCGGCGCCGTCGCTTCTTTGAATCATTCTCGAATTTCTCCCTTTTCGCAGCCCTTGGAAAGTCATTGATTTAGTCGTGCTGCCGACGCTGCATGATACGGGCATTCGGCATGACTTGCCAAGACGTTCTTGTCATCGATTGACTCAAGTCGGCGCCGGACCCCGTTTGTTGCCGCCTTGCTCATCGTCCAGAAACCGTTTCAGCGCCAGACGCGACTGACGCGGAAACCGATAAGCCTTGATCCCACCAATCACGCCAATGATCCCGTCAAGCTTGATGACCTGGGTCGAGCTGGAAACGATCTGGAAAATGCCACCGATGTGATAGAAACCCCGCGTGACCAGGTAGACGCCAATCGCCTGACCGATCGTGCCGGCAACCGTGATTATGAAATAAATTTCCAGGGCTCCCAGACCCTGACCGATTTCTGCCCGTGGCTTGTCGAAAAAAATGATTTCGGCCAGTACAACCACTTCGAGAATATCGAGCGCCAGCGATGCAATGGCCCAACTCAGGCCCGTCGACGGCGGCTTGAACTCCGAGTCGACGTTCTTGACTGCCTGAAGCCGGGCCAGGTCATCAGCCACTGCTGCCATGATTCCCCCTGAATCGACCGCGATGGCGACGAGTCAATCGACGATCTGATCTCCCATGAACTTGCTGGTGGATGAAGCAGGCCAAGCCTCCGTTGCCATGTTCATCAGTGTGCATGCAATCCCTGTTCTCTCGACCGAAGTCGGGAGTATAGCGAAATCCCCCACACCCCGCGTACTGTCAGAGATCGTTGCCTGGCCGCTTGTCGGTTCGACCGCGCTGATCACGCTGACCTTGCGATATCAACTGACCGAGGCTTTCAATGCCAAACTCGTCGGCCACCACACCCCAGGACTCTTCGGCGGTTTCCCACAGGATGGCGATCACTTCCACAGGTTGATCGGTCGCCTCGGCAATCACGCCCGCAATGCGGACATCGCCCCATCCCATGCCTTGCTCACGCATGATGAGTACCTGATCGATTTCAAGTCCGGTCCTCGAAGCGACACGCGTGGCCACACGGGCTTGCCCAGGTGAGTGACTGGCCAGATCAACCGAAATCGGCTGGTCATCCGTCTCGGCAAAGGAGACCACAGGCATCATGATTAGGGCCAATGGAATAGCCAGGATTGCTAAAAGTGCTGCGAACTGTCGCGTCATGACTTGAATCTCCGGTTGGCGTATGTGCTTGGACTATAGTTCTGCCGCGATGTTCCAGCTATTCGGCTCGTCCAATGGCCTGACAGTCCGTGAAGTCAATGCTATGCTCACCAGACATTGTCCGTGGGTGGCAATCCGTATGGGGAAGACATGAACGGGTTCAATCGACTGACGATTATTCTGGTAGTGGGGGCTGCATCAGTCGTCGGTTCTCCAGGCATCAAGGCCATCGAGCAAGGCCTGCCGTTCATTTCATTCTATTCCCCGCGCGACTACTCGGCCGGAACCCAGAACTGGGCGGTAGCCCAGGGGCTGGACGGGGTCATGTATTTCGGCAACGATAGCCTGGTATTGACCTTTGATGGCGCGCGCTGGGGTCAGGTCCCGGTCACACCCGGGATGGCGGTCCGTTCCCTGGCCCGTGCCCGGGACGGGCGAATCCTGGTTGGGCTGCAAGGCGATTTCGGCTACCTCCATTCTCATCATGACGGCTCGTTGAGCTATGTCTCACTGGTTGATCGCCTGCCCGAAAATGCGCCCGAGTTCACTGATGTCTGGCAGGTGCTGGTCGATGGGGATGACTGGTACTTTTCAACCGCTCAGGCCCTGTTTCGAATAGGCGGTGACACAGTTTCGTTCCATCTTCATGAAGGACACGGCGCTGGCGGGTCTTTCATGATTGACGGGCGCCTGTACTCCGATATCAATCCGACCGGACT
>PWWM01000167.1 GCA_003561495.1 Gammaproteobacteria bacterium | reverse complement strand
CTCGCTGCCCGACTGCATCGGCCGGGTCTGGCAGTGCGGCACCATGCAGGTCGATTTCTCCATGCCGGGGCGCCTGGGCGCGACTTACGTGGACGAAAGCGGCGAGCGCCAGGTGCCGGTGATGCTGCATCGGGCCATTCTGGGCTCCATCGAGCGTTTCATCGGTGTTTTGCTGGAGCACTACGAGGGCAACCTGCCGCTGTGGCTGGCGCCGGTGCAGGCGGTGGTCCTGAATATCACCGACGCCCAGGCCGAATATGCCGAGCAAGTGGCTGAAAAGCTGCAACAACTGGGCTTTAGAGCCGAATCGGACTTGAGAAACGAGAAGGTTGGCTATAAGATTCGCGCGCGCACACTGGAGAAGGTGCCCTACCTTCTGATCGTGGGCGATCGTGAAGTCGAAAACGAACAGGTTGCCGTTCGCTTGCGTGACGGCACTGATCTGGGTGCAATGTCAGTCGAGGACCTGGTTGAGCGCATGCGTGATGAAGTGGCACAACGCCGCGCAATCGGCGATAATTGACGGCTTGACCCGTTTTTGTGAAAAATCTTTCAAGGAGTAACACCCATCGCAAACGACAAGACGACCCGACGCAATGAGGACATCACCGCCCCGAAAGTTCGTGTAGTGGGCTCGAATGGTGATCAGATCGGCGTCATGGGAATCAGGGAGGCGCTGGCCCAGGCCGAGGAGGAAGGGCTGGATCTGGTGGAAATCGCGCCGCAGGCCGAACCGCCGGTGTGCCGCATCATGGACTGGGGCAAGTTTCGTTTCGAGGCCTCCAAGAAGGCCCAGGCTGCACGCAAGAAGCAGAAACAGATCCAGGTCAAGGAGGTCAAGTTCCGGCCCGGAACCGACGATCATGACTATGACGTCAAGTTGCGCAACGTCAAGCGCTTCATTGAAGACGGCAACAAGGTCAAGGTGACGTTGCGTTTCCGTGGTCGTGAAATGGCCCACCAGGAACTGGGTCGCGACTTGCTCAAGCGAGTCGAGGCCGATATGGATGAAGAGATTGTGGTGGAGCAGTATCCCCGCATGGAAGGCCGGCAGATGGTCATGATGATCGCGCCAAAGAAGACCTGACATCGAAATACTGCAACGCGCTGGACTGCAGCCAGTCAAAAAGTTTTGTCACGGACGGCATCGTGGCGAACGCTGCATGAAGGCATTTACGTAGTACGTTGAAGCAAGGAGTAGGAAAATGCCGAAGATGAAATCCAACCGGGGCGCGGCCAAGCGCTTCCGGGCCACGGGCAGCGGGCGCATCAAGCGCAAGCGCGCCTTTCACAGCCATATCCTGACCAAGAAGGACACCAAGCGCAAACGTCGCTTGCGGTCAACCACCCTGGTAGCCAAGTCGGACGAGAAAGCCGTCCGTCGCATGCTGCCCAAGCTTTGATAAAGATTCTCAGGAGATTGAACAATGGCTAGAGTGAAAAGGGGCGTGGTTGCCCGTCGTCGTCACCGCAAGGTGCTTAATCGTGCCAAGGGCTACTATGGCGCCCGGCGCAAGGTTTATCGCGTTGCCAAGCAGGCGGTCATCAAGGCCGGCCAGTACAGCTACCGTGATCGTCGCCAGAAAAAGCGTGACTTCCGCCGTCTGTGGATCGCCCGCATCAATGCAGCCGCGCGCGAAAACGGCATGTCCTACAGCCGCTTCATCAATGGCCTGAAGCGTGCCGAAGTCGAGATCGACCGCAAGGTCCTGGCCGACCTGGCCGTGCGTGACAAGGCCGCCTTCAAGGCGCTGGCCGAGAAAGCCCAGGCCAGTCTGGCCTGAGGCGGGACATGAGTTCCCCAACACCTGAGGGCCTCCTCGACGAGGCCCTGAGGCGGGTTGGTCAGGCGCCGAACGCCCGGGCACTCGATGAGGTTCGAGTTCGCTACCTGGGCAAGAAGGGTAGCCTGACCGGCCTGCTCAAGCAGCTTGGAAGTCTGCCGCCGGAGCAGCGTCGCGAGGCCGGCCAGGCGGTCAATCGCTGCAAGCAGAGCCTGGAGCAGGCCATCGCCGAGCGCGAAGGGGTGCTCGAGCGGGCCGCACTGGAAGCCCGCCTGGAAGATGAGCGTATCGATGTGACCCTGCCGGGTCGCATGCATCAGCCCGGTGGGCCGCATCCGGTCAGCCGGGCCTTGGAGCGCATCCTGGCAATCTTCAATCAGCTCGGATTTGCCGTGGCCACCGGCCCGGAGGTCGAGGATGACTATCACAACTTCGGGGCGCTGAATTTTCCCGAGCATCATCCGGCCCGGGCAATGCACGACACTTTTTATCTGCCCAATGGCGACTTGCTTCGAACCCATACCTCGCCGGTGCAGATCCGGGTCATGAAGGAAAGGCCCCCGCCGGTGCGTATCGTGGCGCCGGGTCGGGTCTTTCGCAGTGATTCCGATCAGACCCATACCCCGCAGTTTCACCAGGTCGAAGGGCTGCTGGTCGACCGCGACGTGACTTTTGCCGACCTGAAAGGTTTGCTGGCCGATTTCGTCAATGCCTTTTTCGAGGATGATCTGGAAATGCGCTTGCGTCCCTCGTATTTCCCGTTCACCGAGCCCTCGGCCGAGGTCGATGTGCGCTGGCGCGACCCCGACGGGACCCCGGGACACTGGCTCGAAGTGCTCGGCTGCGGCATGGTGCACCCCAATGTGCTGGTCAACTGCGGAATCGATCCGCAGGAATACACCGGTTACGCTTTCGGTCTGGGGGTCGAGCGATTCGCAATGTTACGGTACAAAGTCAATGACTTGCGACTGTTTTTTGAAAATGACCTGAACTTTCTGCGCCAGTTCAGGTAAACCTCTTTTTGCTGGGAGAGCATCTTGAAGATCAGCTACCGCTGGCTCACTGAGTGGGTGAAAACCGATCTGAGCGCCGAGCAGGCTGCCGAACGCTTTACGCTGGCCGGACTGGAAGTCGATGACCTGGCCTCGGTGGCGCCGCCGCTGGATGGCGTGGTAGTCGGTGAGATTATCGCGGTCGAAGCGCATCCGGATGCCGATCGCCTGCGCGTGTGCCGGGTGTCCGGTGACAGCGAGGAGCGCACCATCGTTTGTGGTGCGCCCAATGCCCGTATCGGGCTGAAAGCGCCGCTGGCGACCCTGGGCACGACCTTGCCCGGTGGCTTGAAAATCAAGCCGGCCAAGCTGCGTGGCGTGCGTTCGGAAGGCATGTTGTGTTCGGAGCCCGAGCTGGGCCTGGGCGAAGATGCCGCAGGGCTGATGGAATTGCCCGAGGATGCGCCGACCGGCAAGCCACTGGCCGCTTTCCTGGGCCTGGACGACCATGTGCTGGAGATCGACCTGACACCGAATCGGGCCGATTGTCTGTCGGTACGCGGACTGGCGCGCGAACTGGCCGCCTTGACCCGTGGATCATTGTCTGTCCCGGATATGCCGGAAGTCGAGGCGCTGATCGATGACCACCTGGACATAGAATTGCTCTCGCCCGAGGACTGCCCGCGCTACATCGGCAGGATCATCCGCGATGTGGATGTCCATGCCGAGACCCCGCTTTGGATGGTTGAGGCGCTGCGGCGCAGCGGCATTCGCAGCCTGGGACCGATTGTTGATGTCACCAACTACGTGTTGCTGGAGCTGGGCCAGCCCATGCATGCCTTTGACCTGGCACGCATCAACGATGGCATTCGCGTGCGTCGTCCAGAGCAGGGCGAACGCATGACACTGCTGGACGGTCGCGAGGTCGAGCTTGACGAAGACATGGTGTTGATTGCCGATCACCAGGGACCGCTGGCCCTGGGCGGCATCATGGGCGGGGAAGGCTCGGCCGTGGGTGATTCAACCCGTGACATCCTGCTGGAGTCGGCCTGGTTCAATCCGGCCTCCATCATTGGACGGTCGCGCCGTTTGGGTCTGGCAACCGAATCGGCCCATCGATTCGAGCGCGGCGTGGACCCGCAGCTGCAGCGTCTGGCCGCGGAACGTGCGACGGCTCTGATCATCGAGATTGCCGGTGGCAAGCCCGGGCCGTTGCTGGAGGCGAACGATGAGGAATTCCTCCCGGTCAATCCCGAGGTTCAACTACGCGTGGACCGACTCAATCGCGTTCTCGGTGCAGATCTGGATTCGGAAACCGTGCACGATATTCTTGAGCGCCTGGACATGCGGGTGGAAGCCGATGGTTCCGGGGTGTTCCGGGTCATTGCGCCGAGCGCGCGGCACGATATCGAAATCGAGGAAGACCTGATCGAGGAAGTCGCGCGGGTTTACGGCTATGACCGGCTGCCATCGCGGCGACCGGGGGGTGGCCTGAGCATTCGCATTCCTGGCGAGGGCGAACTGCCCGAAACCGCCCTGCGTCACCAGCTGTGCGCACGTGGCTTCCAGGAAATCATGACCTGGAGTTTTGTCAGCGAACAGGATCTTGCACGTCTGGACTTGCTTGAAGGCGCCCAGCCACTGGCTAATCCACTCAGCCGCGACCTGGCCATTCTGCGCACCAGCCTGTTGCCGGGTCTTTTGCAGACCGCCGGCGCCAATCTGCGTCGCCAGCACGACAGTTTTCGACTGTTCGAGCTGGGCGAGTGTTTTTCTCAAGGCGAGTCGGGGCTGGTCGAGACCAGCCGCCTGGGCCTTTTGATGACCGGCGCCATCCGCGCAGAACATTTCAGCGGCAAACCGCGCCCGGTGGACTTTTTCGATCTCAAGGGCGAGATCGAGCATCTGATCTCGCTCAATCAGGTCCCGGGCGAGGTTCGCTTCGAGCCGGTCTCCATGCCCTGGCTGCACCCGGGGCAGGCCGCTGAGCTCATGATGGGTGAAAGCAGCATCGGCTGGCTGGGCCAATTGCATCCGGCTCTGGTTGCTGATCTGGACTGGCCTCAGTCAGCCTTTGTGGCCGAAATCAACACGCTTTCGATCCGTCGCAAGCGATTGCCGGAATTCTCGCCATTATGGCGTTTCCCTGCCGTGCGTCGCGATCTTTCATTGCTGGTGGAGGAAACCATTCCGGCCGCTTCACTGGTCGAGGAGATTCGTGACCTGGGTGGTGAAGCACTCAAAAATTGCATCATTTTTGACCAATATCAGGGCCCCGGCGTCGAAAAAGGCTTCAGAAGTTTGTCTATTGGCTTGATTATTCGCGAAGTTTCACGCACTCTAAGGGATCAGGAAGTTGAGGCTCTGACCGCCAAGGTCGTGGAAGGGCTGGAAAAACGATTCAACGCGAAATTGAGAGGATAAGGGGATGTCACTGACCAAAGCGGACCTGGCGGACGCGCTCTTTGACGAAGTTGGCTTGAACAAGCGTGAAGCCAAGGAATTCGTGGATGCGTGGTTCGAGACCATCCGCCAGGCTCTGGAGGACGGCGATCACGTCAAGCTGTCCGGATTCGGCAATTTTCAATTGCGGGACAAGAACCAGCGGCCCGGGCGCAATCCCAAGACCGGCGAGGAAATTCCCATCTCTGCTCGTCGCGTGGTGACTTTCAAGCCTGGTCAGAAGCTCAGAGCGAGGGTAGAAGCCTATGCTGGATCCGGGGAGTAATCAGGAGCTGCCACCCATCCCGGCCAAACGTTACTTCACCATTGGTGAAGTCAGCGAGCTGTGTTCGGTCAAGCCGCATGTACTGCGCTATTGGGAGCAGGAGTTTCCCCAGCTCAAGCCGGTCAAGCGCCGTGGCAATCGGCGTTATTACCAACGTCATGACGTCCTGATGATCCGCCAGATTCGCAGCCTTCTGCATGAACAGGGCTTTACCATTCTCGGCGCCCGACAGCGCCTGGAAGGCGACAAGGCCCAGGACGATGTCTCCCGCAGCCAGCAACTGGTCCGCCAGATCCGTACCGAACTCGAAGACGTGCTGCAGGTTCTGAGGCGTTAGGGCTCATTTGCCACAAGGCCCGGCTTTCGCGGTAAAATGATGGTTTACCCCGGTAGGAAGATTTTTCGGTCGGAGCGTAGCGCAGCCTGGTAGCGCACCACAATGGGGTTGTGGGGGTCGGAGGTTCGAATCCTCTCGCTCCGACCAATTTTTTCAATTGCCAGCCGAACTGGGTTGGTCGTGGCAGCGGCAGCCTGCTCACAGTTCCTTTATCTT
>PWWM01000190.1 GCA_003561495.1 Gammaproteobacteria bacterium | reverse complement strand
CTGTTCGTGACCTGCTCGGATCACCCGCTGGTGGCCACCGACTTTGATCGATTGGAGGCCGATCCCTTGCTGATCCGGCGATTGAACGAATCCCTGGCGCCGTTCAAGCCCGAGGAATATCTTGCTGATATTCTGCTTTCGGACAACATCTTCGCCGTAGCTCCTCCCAAGGGCTCGATCAACACCGATGATCGAGCCATACTTGAGTTCCAGGTCGTGGCGCCACGTTACCAGACCCATCGTGGCGCCGACCCCGTCGCGGCTGCCCCGGAGAGATTCGCCATCCGGCCGGGCGACCCGACCGGCATGTCTCCGGGCCGCTTCGTCCGACAGGCAGCCGTCTATCGACGCGTACATCCCGAGTTCTTCAGAAGGTTTTTCGACCCGGTCATCGCCACCGACCCCGAAATACGCCAGGCCTGGGACGACTGGACACGGGGGGCGGCTGGCGAACCGAACCCTTGATCCTGCAATATGTTCTCAACACCATCCGTCTTCCGTCTTCCGTCATTCTGCGCTACAATACCCGGCTATTTTTCCAGAACAGCTCAGGACTCAGCCCCCATGAAGGCAGATATCCACCCCAATTATCGCGAAGTGGTGTTCCAGGACACCTCCAGTGACCTGGTCTTCAAGACCCGTTCGACCGTCCAGACCAAGGAAACCATCAAGTGGGAAGACGGCAACGAATACCCGCTGGTCAAGGTTGAGGTTTCCAGCAAGTCGCATCCGTTCTACACCGGCAAGCATAAGATGCTGGATTCCGGCGGACGCGTCGACAAGTTCAAGAAGCGCTACGGCAAGTAAGCCCGGCCCCAGCGGGCCACGCATCTTTCCCTGTCCGAGCGGGCTGCCCTGGCCCGCTCATCGGCTATTCCCCGCCGTTAGTCCCCATTGGCTTGAATTTTGCTCGCCTTGTGGGCAGTCTTTAGCCTGAGTCATTGCCCGTGCTGAATCGGCCGGATGGCGTTCCGGTGGTCAATCCGTCATAATCGGATTTGAGGCAACCGAAAAGGTGAGCGCAAGCAAATGAAAAATCAAGGGTTTACACTAATCGAGCTGATGATCGTTATTGCGATTCTTGCAATCATTGTGGCGATTGCCATTCCGTCCTACTACAGTCAGGTTGAGAAAACCCGGCGTGCTGATGCTCAGTCGGCACTTCTTGACGCAGCCCAGCAGCTCGAGCGCTGTTTCACGCGCAATAACACCTACGAAAATTGCCTGTCCACCCCGATCGATTCACCTGACGAGTACTACACCATTACTTTCGCCGAAGGCCAGCCAACGGCAACAACCTACACTCTGCGAGCCACCGGAGTTGGCGCCCAGTCCGGTGATGCCTGCAGCCCGTTCACCCTGGATCATCGCGGCAATCGCGGAGATTCTGGTGGATCCGGCGACCGGTGTTGGGGAGGTTGACCATGAATCGTGCCAGTATCGGTGGCTTTACTCTTCTAGAAATCATGGTCACCATTGCGGTCATGGTGGTGTTGCTCACGCTGGCCATTCCTTCCATGCAGGAGGTTTTCAAGCGCAATGATGTTGCAGCTCAGAATAATGAGTTGATCGCTTTGGTTCATCTGGCTCGCAACGAGGCCATCCGTCGCAACCCTGTCGGGACACAGACGGTCAATGTCGAATTGGACATTGATCTGACTGTGCCGTCGTGGGGTGGCTATGTGCGTCCTCCGGGAGACGACGAAACGGCCGAAGGGTGCCCCGTTGGCGCCATACGCTGTTCCGCGCATCAGCGAGTACGGATGCGTGCCGCCAGCGCAATCATTCGCTTTGACAATCGAGGCTATTCGGTCGATGGAGATGGCAATCCGACTGGAATGGCCATCGAACTGGTTCATCGTGATTGTCGCAGCGACCGTCATGCCCGCATGGTTCGAGTCCTGCCTGCCGGTCAGGTGGTTTCAGAAGAAATGCCATGTGCAGGTGGAGAAACTGATGACGACTAACGGGTCTTTTCAGGAAGTGCTCGGCAAGCTCACCGGCAGGATCTTCAACGGTCGATCCAGGTCCATGAATGGCAGTCGCGTGTCGCAATCCGGCTTGACCTTGATCGAGGTCATGGTTGCCTTGCTTGTTCTGTCCATCGGGCTCGCCGGTGTAGCCATCCTGCATCTGAGCTCGATGCGTTACGCGCACTCATCATATTACTCGTCCATTGCCTCCACGGCGGCTTTGGATCTTGAAGAACGCCTGTGGATTGTCGCTGCGGAGAATGAAGATTCATGTGTGACCTCGGGACAGGTTGATGATGTCATTACGGCATTGCTCAACCGGTGGTCAGGAACGGATGCCAATCGAGTCGTCATCCCCAATCTTCAGATCAATGATGTTGATGTCAACGTGGTAACTGGCCAGTACACAGATGTATCCGTCATTCTGCGCTGGGCGGATAATCGCTTTGGAGAGGATTTGACCGAAGAGTTTAGCTATAACGCCCGGGTAGCCTGCTATTTCCCGCCTGACGATGATTGATGGGTGAATGTGATGATGCGGCCAATGTTTGAAAGAATTGCCAGCACAGGCTCCCAGAACTCAATCCGGGGTTTTACCCTGATCGAGCTGATGGTTGCGTTGGTGCTTAGCCTGGTCCTGATCGGTGGGCTCATGCTGACTTACTCGTCGGGACGGGCCGCTTCGCTGGAGGCCGAGCGACTGTCTCGGCAGCAGGAGAATATCCGCTTTGCCAGTGATTTCCTGATTCGCGATGTTCGAAATGCCGGCTTTCGAGATCTGCTGGCGCTTACGTTCGAACAGGACCAGACCATTGGCCGGAGTTTTGCCGAATATGGCAATAACGACCGGACCGCATTGATTGTTCGCTACGCCGGCCGGGGCGCCTGTGGTCGAGTGTTCGAAGCGGATGCTCTGAAAGTAATCGAGAACCGTTATTTCGTCGCTGACAATGGTGATCTGGTTTGCAGGGGCACGGAGATCGATGATGAAGGTGAGGTTACAACCATCGACCCGGTGACACTCGCATCGGGCCTTGACAGCATCCAGTTCGAGTTTATTTTTCCGCCCGGCACTCCCTCCGCGACAGTTTGCGACTTCTATCACGAAGATGACCTTGATTCTGCCTGCACCGGCGTGGAGATCCGTATGGCTTTCGCTGGTGACCCAGTGCAAAGCGTCGATCTGATTGCGGCATTTCGAAATGTAATTGTGGACAGGGTCTATGGACGCTAATCGTATTGACCCGTTATTGGTATTGGAGGTCTGCTATGAAAATTTCACCGACTGACTTCGTGCAATTTCAAAAGTCGCGGGGTGTAGCTCTGGCAGTGGCCCTGTTGTTGCTGGTCATCATGACCATTCTCGGTGTGGCTTCCATGAGCGGTGTCTTGATGCAGGAACGCATGGCTGGCAATGTCAATCTGCAAACCTGGGCATTTGAAGCGGCATCGGCAGGCGTGGCCCAATCCGTCGATTTTGCCGATCCTGATAACTGGGGCACTGATTCCTCCGGTGATCCACGTATCTGCACACGGGGTGGGGGCGAGTGGTGGGACAGCTATGACGATGTGTCCAGTGATTTCACGACCATCAACATTCCCGGGTTACCCGATGGTTTGAGCGTGGGCTTTGTGCAACGGCTGGGGTGCTTCGAGCCGGAAAATGCGCCGCCTGAATGGGACATTTTTCTGGATGTGCCGCTGCAATTGCTGGTGCTGAATATAGGTGAAGTTCGACGTGGTGACGAGGTTTTGGCTCGACGCGAGGTGGAAGTGCGTGTTGACCGCCGTGGTGAAGCGGATTGTCTGCTCAATATGGGGGCGCTGGACCTTGACGGCATTGACATGGGTGAGTCCAAGCAGGGTATCGTCGATGGTGGCCCGGGAGGCTGTCCATTGCGCACCTCGGATCCGGCCTCGGCCGCGGAGATGAGAGAGCAGCTGATCGGCAAGGGGAACAGTTCGCTTCTGGGTAATTATCAACCCAATCCACCAGGTGTTCATTCGTCCCCTTTGCCATACCCATGGAATGATCCGGAAGATTTGGCCAGGGCGACCAATGCCATCAAGATCGGCATCCGTGCCTGGAATTATTGGGAAGATCTTGAACTGGATACCTCTCCGCCCGGCATGGATTGCGATGACCCACCTCCAGGCATTGATTGTTCACAGTTCCAGCCCAATCCATTTGTGAGTTGTCAAGGGACATTGCATGTCGGAAACAGTGCGTCACAGTCTGGCGGATTGCATTACATCACCGGGGATCTTGATGTGGGTGGCAATGAAGTAGCCAGAGGCATTTATTTTATCGAGGGCAGAATGCTGTTCAGCGGTAATGCTACTTACCGGGGTGACCTGGTGATTCTTGGTGGACATCTCAACGTCGATGGGTTCGGTAACGCCGGGAATGTCGGTTTTCTGCAGCTTCATAATCTGGTTGACAGGGTCAATCCCAACAGTTCCCGAGTTGCCTGGGACCCAAACGACGTCGATTTCGTCTTGTCTTCGGTGTTTAACATTAACGGTATGGGTAATGCGGCGATTACTTCTGACGACTGTGAGGACTTGCAAAATCGTTGGATTGGTATCAACCAGTGCCTCGATGATCTCGAAGCAATGGTTGAAGATGGCACCTATTTTGTCCATAAGAATCTGATCGAGGAGTTCATGGCCACAGGTGAGGACCCCATGGATGACCCTGATTTTGATGGAAACGAAAACGTACGCTTTAATATTCCTCGATGTGGCGCCGAAGGTCAGCCACGGAGTGTGCTGGCAAGCTGGCGTGAGTATATTGATCGCCAACGCTGGGTGGACAACTGATCTTCACTCGATTTGATGGCTCTGGCGAGGGACAAGCCGATCCCGCCGGTGCCCTTGTTGTGCAGCGGGAGTAGTCTGCTTGTTCTGATTTTGCTCAGCGCCGGATTGGCGTTGATCATTGCCGCTTCGGGTCTGGCGCACAGGGATCAGTTTTTCCCGGATTTTTTTCGTGCCGCTTTTTTCATTATCTGGGTCTCGCTGATTTCGGCGGCATTGCTGTGTCTGTTGCGCGACGTTCTGAGCCGGCTACCTCAAGGTGTGGGAAGCCTTATCGGGTTTCTTGCTGTTCAGGTCATTACGCTGGTCTGTTCATTGATTATTATCATAGGACCTGTCTGGCTGCTTGAGCTCAGTGCCCTGGCTGCAGCCGATCCTGCACTGTTCATGGGGCGAAATCTGTTGATCAGTCTGGTCGCCAGTCTGGTGATCTTTCGCCACTGGGCACTGGTGCATCGCTGGCAGGAGCAGATTGAGGCTGAGTCCGGTGCCCGGCTGGAATCCCTGCAAACCCGCATCCGCCCCCACTTCCTGTTCAATGCCCTCAATACCATCTCCAGCCTGATCCCCACCCAACCCGAGCAGGCCGAGCAGGCCACGGTGGATTTGTCGGAGTTGCTCCGGACCGGTTTGCGTGATCATCCGCGTCACACGCTGGAGGAAGAGCTGGAGTTGGTGCGAGGGTATCTGCGGATTGAATCCTTGCGGCTGGGTGAACGTTTGCAGGTGACATGGGAGCTGGACGAGGAGTTGCCCATGGATCATCAACTGCCGGCTTTGCTGATTCAGCCTCTGGTCGAGAATGCCGTGATTCATGGAATCTCGCGCCTGCCCGATGGTGGTGTGCTCACCATCCGCATCGATCGCCATCGGAAAAATCGCTTGCGCGTGCACATCGAGAACCCTGTGCCGGACGAGGATGCCAGGCCGGCGGCGGGCAATCGTATGGCGCTGGAAAATATTCGCCAGCGGCTGGAGCTGGCTTACGAGGAAGGCGCGCGGCTTCGCACCGAGCGTCGGGATGGGGTTTTTTCGGCGGAGATGGTGGTTCCGGTTTGAAGAGCAGGCGAAAGGCTCAAGGCGCAAGGAGCAAGGAGCAAGGAAGGGCGAAAGGGCTAATGGGCCAAGGGGCCAAGGGGCGAAGGGGTGAAGATTCTATGTTGATAGTCAAGCGATTCTGAGCTGATTTTGATCGAACTGCTCACGATTTTTCATCAGGGCGTACGCGATCCGGATCAGTTTTCGTGCCAGGGCAACATAGGCCTGGGTGG
>PWWM01000046.1 GCA_003561495.1 Gammaproteobacteria bacterium | reverse complement strand
GCCGGTGAACTGACGAATCTCGGGACTGGCTGCCAGCGCGGCAGCCAGTTCAAGCCGTTCGCTCCAGGCCGGCAACTGAACGGCATCACGGGCCACCTCGAACACCGCACGGGCATAAGGCCGGGCCAGCGTGGTTCGATTCAGCATGGCCTAGAGCTCCGCCGCCAGTTTGTCGAGCATGTCGCGATGACGGGCTGGATCGATTTCTTTCTCGATCACCCGCCCGGCGCCACTGACAGCCAGCTCGGCCAGGCGCTCACGCAGTGCTTCACGCGCCTGGTTGGTCGCCTGGCGAATCTCGGCCTCGGCAGCCGCCACCTGACGATCACGTTCGGTCAACGCATCCTGCTTGGCCTGTTCGACCAATTGAGTGCCGCGCTGGTTGGCCTGCTCGATGATCTCACCGGCCTTCTTGCGGGCCTCGCGGATGATCTCCTCGGCCTCGGAGGTGGCACGCTCAAGCGCCTGCTCGGCCTCTTCGGACTGGGCCAGGCCTTCGGCAATCTTCTGGCGTCGTTCTTCCATGGCCTGAACCAGGGGCGGCCAGACGAATTTCATGACCGCCCAGATGAAGACCAGGAAGGTTCCTGCCTGTCCGATCAGTGTCCAGATACTCGGTAGCATATTGGAGCCTTGATTCTGTTGGTTTCAGGGATGTCCAGGCAAAGCGCCTGATCAGCCGAGGGCCCCCAGCAACGGGTTGGCAAACAGCAGCAGGGCGGCAAAGGCCACGCCAATGATGGACAGGGCGTCAAGCAGGCCGGCGATGATGAACATGCGCACCTGCAGCATTGCGGCCAGTTCAGGCTGGCGGCTGGCGCCTTCCAGGAATTTGCCGCCGAGCAGGCCGAAACCGATCCCGGTACCGAGGGCGGCAAAAGCAAAAATCAGGCCGACCGCAATGGCGGTGCTGGACTGGACTTGAGCGATCAGAGCAATGGTTTCCACTGGATGTCTCCTAAAGTCAATGCGGAAAGATGAAACAAGGTTCTACGTCAAAAAAACTTCACTAGTGTTCTTCGTAGGCCAGCGACAGGTAGACAATCGTCAAGGTCATGAAGATGAATGCCTGCAACGGTACGACCAGAATATGGAATATGGCCCAGGCGCCGCCGGGGATGAACTGAATCCACCACGGCAACAGGGCGATCAACACAAAGATCAATTCGGCGGCATACAGGTTGCCGAAAAGTCGCAGTGCCAATGAAACCGGCTTGGCGATCAGCTCGACCAGGTTGAGCAGGATATTGGCCGGCCATAGCAATGGGTTCTTGCCAAACGGATGGAACAGCAGTTCCTTGCCAAAACCACCGAAACCCTTGCCCTTGACGCTGTAGATCAGGATGATCGCCAGCACCGTGATCGACAGACCGAACGGCGCGTTGACATCGGCCGAAGGCACAATGCGGAAATAGTCCACACCCAGAATGTACATCAGGGTCGGAACGTAATCGACGGGCACCAGGTCCATCAGGTTCCACAGAAAGACCCAGGCAAAGATCGTCAGCGCCAGCGGAGCAACGAATTTGCGCGGTCCGTGAAAACTCTCCTTGACCGCGTTGTCGACAAAGTCGACCAGCATCTCGACGAAATTCTGCAGTTTGCCGGGCACACCGGCAGTGGCGCGGCGTGCAGCCATGATGAAAAAGAACAGGAAAAACAGGCCCAGCAACCAGGAAACCACCATGGTATCCAGGTGCCAGACAAATGGATCCATGTCATCAGCCCCGTAGGGATGGCGCAGGTTGGTGATGTGGTGCTGTACGTAGGCGCCGGAGTCGGCTTGCTCGTTCAGGACGAAGCTGGCACGCTCCTTGGTTTGCGCCCACCAGCCGCCCGAGACGCCCAGCTCGGTGACCATGTCGGAGTTGCCGGCGGTAGACGCCTGGCCGATGTCGCTGCCCGCCTCTGCAGGCATGTCCAATTCCTGATTACCGCTAGCCATGGTCTTCTTGGAGGAATCCCGTTATTCGTTTTCAGTGGTTGAACCCGGCAACTGCGCCAATTTGCGCATTGCCAGCCAGTAGGCCACCACCGTGGCCACGTAGCCCATCAAAACCGGCCCAAAATAGCCGGCAAACCATTTCGCGACGATGACGAACAGAATCACCGCCAGTACCAATTTAAATGCCATGGCGCGGTAGAAGGCCGAAACCATCGCCTGCGGATCACCGCCCATCGATAATCCGACGCGCAGTGCCGAGACCGTCGTCAGCACGACCCCGATGGCGCCGCCAATCAATGCAGCCAGAGCCTGTTCAACTCCGCCGATGAAGACGAATACCACTGCGACCACTCCGGCCAGCAAGGCCTGTACCCTCAACAGCCAGGCAACGGTCTTGGCAAACTGGGCTTCGGACACGGCCGGCTCGTCAATCAATTCGGTGGATCATTCAGGCCCCGCCCCAGCCATCCGACTGCCCACTCAAGGCAAGCCAGACACCGCGTTGGCAAAGCAAATACAGGACGCTCGGTGAGGGGCGTCCTGCAAATCCGCTTAAGTTTAACACGGCGAGATGGGGAAGGGAACGGGAAAAGAATCGGTTTACATCCTTGATCCTTGATCCTTGATCCTATCTTCTAAACCGCTCCAGCAATCCGTCCAGCTCATCCAGGCTGGTATAGCGAATCGTCACCTGGCCCTTCCCGGAAGCCGAGTGCTTGACACTGACCGGGGCGCACAGGGTTTCGGTGAGCTCCTGTTCCAGGCGTTCAACATCGGCGCTCTTTTTCGCCGCGGGGGGTGGTTTCTTCGCAGACTGCCCTTCCTTGATGCGACGCACGAGCGCCTCGGTCTGGCGGACCGACAGTTCCAGGTTGATGACCTGGCGGGCGGCCTGAACCTGTTCCTGGCCGGACAAGCCCAGCAGCGCGCGGGCATGGCCCATGTCGAGGCGTCGCTGGTCGACCAGTTCGCGGACCTCGGGGACCAGTTCAAGCAATCGCAGCAAATTGGATACCGCGACCCGCGACCGGCCGACACTCTCGGCAGCCTGGCCGTGGGTCAACTCGAATTCGTCAATCAGGCGCTTGAGCGCACCGGCTTCCTCGAGCGGATTGAGATTCTCGCGCTGGATGTTCTCGATCAGCGCCAGCGCCAGGGTGGCTTCGTCCGGCACATCGCGAATGATGGCCGGAATGGTGTCCTTGCCGGCCATGCGGGTGGCCCGCCAGCGGCGTTCTCCGGCAATCAGCTCATAAGTACCGGGCTTGGCCAGTGGTCGCACCACCACCGGCTGGACCAGACCCTGGGCACGGATGGACTCGGCCAGCTCCTCGAGCTTGTCGGGGTCCATGGCCGAGCGCGGCTGGTAACGGCCCGGCTGGATGACATCCAGCGGCAATTCCTTGAGCGCGGACTGTTCACCTTCTGGATCCTTTTTCTCGGCAACCGCGCGGGTCTTGCCGAGCAGGGCATTGAGATTGCGGCCCAGTGGTTTCTTCTTTGCCATCAGACCCGCTCCCCGGATCGGCGCAGAAACTCTCCGGCCAGACCCATGTAGGCGACCGCGCCGCGCGAGTCGCGATCATAGTGAATGACCGACTGGCCATAGCTGGGCGCCTCGGCCACGCGCACATTGCGCGGCACCACCGTGCCGTAGAGCTTTTCGCCGAAATGTTCATGCAGCTGCCGGGATACGGCGCCGGACAGGTTGTTGCGCAAATCGTACATGGTGCGCACCAGGCCCTCGATTTCCAGGGCTGGATTGACCGATTCCTGGATTTGTTCGATGGTGCTCAGCAGTGCAGTCAATCCCTCCAGCGCGTAGTATTCGCATTGCATGGGAATCAACACCCGGTCAGCCGCGGTCAAGGCATTGAGCGTGAGCACGTTGAGCGCCGGCGGACAATCAATGATGATGTGTTGATAGCGGCCCTTCAATTCGGCCAGCGCTTCCTTGAGCACCCCGGCACGGTCATCGCGTTCCATCAGGGCGACCTCGGCGGCGGTCAGGTCGCCATTGGCCGGCAGCAGATCAAAACCCATCGACTCGATCGCAACCACTGCATCGGCGGCTCGGGCCTCGCCAAGCAACAGCTCGCAGATGGTCGACTGACCTTCTTCAACCTCGACTCCGGATCCGGTAGTGGCATTGCCCTGCGGGTCCATGTCCACCAGCAGCACCTTGCGGCGCAGTTCCGCAAGCCCCGCGGCCAGATTGAGCGAAGTCGTGGTCTTGCCCACCCCGCCCTTCTGGTTGGCCACGGCCACGATTCGGCATCTTCTGTCATTCATTTCGCAGTGACGATTGCCAGGCAGCGACGGGCGTCGATCCCTGGCACCTCCAATTCAACAATCTCGACATTGTACGCGTCCGGCACCTCGTCCAGTTCATTTTCGGTCAGCTCCGCCTTCATCGCCAGCAATCGAGCCCCCTGCTCCAGCCAGGGCGCATGCCAGCGAATCAGCCGGCCCAGCGGGGCGAGAGCCCTGGCCGTCACGGTCTCCGGCGGTGGATCCAGGTCCAGCTCCTCAAGGCGGGCCTGCATGGGTTCGATGTTGGTCAGCGACAGGGCGCGCCGCACCTGGCGAACAAAGCGAATCTTCTTGCCATTGCTGTCGACCAGGATGAAGTGCCGGTCAGGGCAGGCCACGGCCAGCACCACCCCCGGCAGTCCCGCACCCGTGCCGGAATCCATGATCCGTTCACCCACCACCCACGGCAGGATGCTCAGACTGTCGAGGAGATGGCGTGCTACCATCTGGTCGGGTTGGTCAACGGCGGTCAGATTGTAGGCTCGGTTCCAGCGAGCCAGCAAGGCCAGATAGTCCAGCATCTGCTCACGCCGGGCATCGCTCATGGCCAGTCCCATGACCTTCAAGCCCTCGGACAGCATGTCATCATACTGTCTGAATTCAGATCCTCTGCCTGACTTCGTTTCCAATTGGCGATCGTCGATGAAAAAGTTCCTCATTATATTGACGTTGTTGTTGCTCACGTTCTGGTTGATCGGCATGCCGGCCCTGGTCGGCCAGTATGTGCGTACCTGGGTGCCCGAATGGCTGGCCGATATCGAAGCCACTGATGATAGCCATTTCGAGCCCGGCTGGTTTCGTTCGGACCTGGAAATCTCGCCGGGCAACGATGTTCACGCTCGCCTGAAAGCCCGCCACATGCCGCCACCCGGATTGACCTGGTTGCGAGTTGACGGTGAGCTCACCACGCCGCACAGCACACAACCCAGCCGGATTCGCGGTCAACTGGACTTCAATGGCCGGGTGCGCCTGGTCACCAGGGGGCGCGAAGTCAACCTGGGGCAAGAACCCATCTTCCGAACCCAGGGCCTGGACATCCACTTCGACCAGCACCCCAGGGGACAAAGTCGTTTGCAGGCTGAACTGACCGGACTGGACTGGTCCGACAGCGCCGGTAACCGACTCGAGTTCGTCGATGCCCTTCTGACCCTGGACTGGCGCTCGCTGGGCGAGGACCAGGTCGGTCTGGAATTTTCGGCACGCTTCAATCGTCCCGATCAGTCCACCCTGGAACTGCTGGTCCGAGCCGCACCGCTGGACGTAATCGCTTTCAGTCAGTTGATCGAGGGCATACGCCAATTGAGCGGGGCGCCACCCGAAAGCATGGAACAGCGGATGGCTTTTCTCACCCTCATCGGGGCCTGGCAGGATCTCAGGCAACACGGCCTTGAAATCGAGCTCGATCAACTGAGGATCGGGCCGGATTCCGAGTTCAGCGGCCAGTGGCACACCGCCACCGATCATCCAAGCATTCAAGGCAGAGGCCGGACCGAGGACCTGATCAATCTGCTGGCCCCCATCATCGGCCTGATTCGCACCGAAGCTCCGGACCAGGCCAACCGCCAGGCCCGCGAATGGATCGCGGCCTTGGTCCAGGAAAGGGTGCTGATCCCCGAAAACGGGCAGTTCCGGCTTCATTTCCAGTCCGGGCAAGACTTCCGGACAATACCCGAAGACTAAGAAGCTTCTGGATCAGTCTCCAAAACTAAAAGAGTTCACCACGGAGTCCTCAATCCCGTTTACGGGCCCGCTGTCGCTGTACACACAGGATGGGGTTTGGGGGAAGCATCGGGTGGTATCCGACCGCTCACGGACTGACCGGGTGAACGGGCAAGTCGATGTTTTCTAGTTTGGTGGCCTTGGGGCCGGT
>PWWM01000226.1 GCA_003561495.1 Gammaproteobacteria bacterium | reverse complement strand
GTTTGGTTGGAAATGAAAGGTGAAAGGTGAAAGGTGAAAGGGGTAAAATGACTCCGGCACGGTTTTCCTTTTACCTTTCACCTCTTACCTTTTACCGCTCTTAAATGTCCTGGAAAAAACGCCAGCAGAACGATCCCTACGTGCGCCGGGCGCAGGAAGAGGGCTATCGGGCGCGGGCTGCCTACAAGTTGATCGAGCTCGATGAGAAGGATCGGCTCTTCAAGGGCGTGAATCGTGTGGTCGATCTGGGGGCGGCGCCTGGGAGTTGGTGCCAGGTAGCGCGACGGCTTCTCGGCCCGCAGGCGCGGGTGATCGGGCTGGATATTCTGCCGATGGAGCCGATCGAGGGCGTCGAGTTCATCCTGGGGGATTTTCGTGAACAGGAGGTGCTCGAAGAACTGGAAATGGCTCTGGATGGTCGCAAGGTCGACCTTGTCCTGTCGGATATGGCCCCCAACTTGTCCGGTATCGGTCCGTCGGATCAGGCCCGAAGCATGCATCTGGCTGAACTGGCGCTGGAATTTGCCCGTGATTGGCTGGATATTTCCGGTGCCCTGGTGGTCAAAGTCTTCCAGGGTGCAGGCTTTGACGATTTGCTCACTGCCTTGCGGCAATCATTTGGCACGGTCAAGGTGCGCAAACCAGCCGCCTCGCGTAGCGAAAGCCGCGAAGTCTACCTGGTTGCGCGAGGCCTCAAGCCCGGCAGTTGAGACTGGAATCGCGTAAAATGGGGGTCTGCGGCCGGAGTATTCGAGATACGGAGACGAAATTTTGAGTGATTTTGCCAAGAATCTGATCATGTGGATCATCATTGCGATGGTTCTCATGAGCGTGTTCAACTATTACTCGCAGCCGCCCGAGCAGCCGCGGGAGATGACCTACTCGGTTTTCCTCGAGGAGGTCAACCGTGGAAACATCGAAAACGTTGCCATCCAGGAAACCCGTGGTGGCCAGACCCTGACCGGGAAGACCAGAGATGGTCAGGATTACAAGGTGCTGGCGCCGCGTGACGAGGGCCTGATCAAGGACCTGATTGACAATAACGTCCAGTTCGAGGCGGTCGAGCCCGAGCAGCGCTCGATCATGATCGACATTCTGATCAGCCTGCTGCCGGTGCTGGTGCTGGTGGCGCTTTGGATTTACTTCATGCGCCAGATGCAGGGCGGCGGCATGGGTGGCCGTGGCGGAGCGATGAGTTTCGGAAAGTCGCGCGCCAAACTGCAGGGCGAGGACCAGGTCAAGGTCACCTTTGACGATGTCGCCGGTTGCGAAGAAGCCAAAGATGAAGTCACCGAGCTGGTCGATTTCCTGCGCAATCCGGCCAAGTTTCAGCGCCTGGGCGGGCACATTCCAAAAGGGATTCTGATGGTCGGCCAGCCCGGGACCGGCAAGACCCTGCTGGCGCGCGCCATTGCTGGTGAAGCCAAGGTGCCGTTTTTCTCGATTTCCGGTTCGGATTTCGTCGAGATGTTCGTCGGCGTGGGCGCCTCGCGCGTGCGCGACATGTTCGAAACCGCCAAGAAGCATGCCCCGTGCATTATTTTCATTGACGAAATTGACGCCGTGGGTCGCCATCGCGGTGCCGGCCTGGGCGGCGGTCACGACGAGCGTGAACAGACTCTCAACCAGTTGTTGGTCGAGATGGATGGCTTCGAGGGCAATGAAGGCATCATCCTGATTGCCGCGACCAACCGGCCTGACGTCCTGGATCCGGCGCTTCTGCGCCCGGGACGCTTTGACCGGCAGGTCGTTGTTCCTTTGCCCGATCTGAAAGGTCGCGAGCAGATTCTCAAGGTTCACATGCGCAAGGTGCCGATTGGCGAAGACGCTGATCCCAGAGTCATTGCACGCGGAACACCCGGATTCTCTGGCGCCGATCTGGCGAACCTGGTCAACGAGGCGGCCCTGTTCGCGGCGCGCCAGAATTCAAAGACGGTTCGTCAGACGCATTTCGAACAGGCCAAGGACAAGATCATGATGGGCGCTGAGCGCAAGTCCATGGCCATGTCCGAGGATGAAAAGAAGCTGACCGCTTACCACGAATCCGGACACGCCATCGTCGGGCGACTGGTGCCTGGTCATGACCCGGTCTACAAGGTCACCATCATCCCGCGCGGACGAGCGCTGGGCGTGACCATGTTCCTGCCGGAAAAGGACCGTTATTCGATGACCCGGCAGCAACTGAATTCTCAACTGGCCAGCCTGTTCGGTGGCCGGGTTGCCGAAGAAATCATTTATGGCAAGGACAACGTGACGACCGGGGCGTCCAATGACATTGAGCGGGCATCCGAGATCGCCCGCAGCATGGTAACCAAGTGGGGGCTTTCGGATTCCATGGGGCCGCTGTCCTACGACGAGAATGAAGACGAAGTGTTTCTGGGTCGTCAGGTGACCCAGCACAAGCACGTTTCCGATGAGACCCATCGCCAGCTTGACAAGGAAGTGCGCCGCATCATTGATGAAGCCTACGAAAAGGCACGCACGATTCTTGAGGAGAATCGCGACAAGCTGGAACTGATGACCGAAGCGCTGATGCGCTACGAAACCATCGACACCAAGCAGATTGATCAGATCATGAACGGTCAGGAACCCGACCCACCGGAAGGCTGGAATGACGATGCCCCGCCATCGACGCCGGACGGAGACGATGATCTCGATGACAAGGAGCCTTCGGGCCAGCCGGTAACTGGCTGACCCTCAGACCTGACCTTCGACTCGTGAAGGCGGCTGTTGCCAGTTTGAGCGAAAGACTGAGGGCCGCCCACGACCAACGGCGGCCATTGGTCATGGGCATCATCAATGTTACCCCGGACTCTTTTTCCGACGGGGGTCGCTATGACCGCCTGGAATTGGCCGTCACCCACGGCCGACGCCTGGCCAGCCAGGGTGCCGATATCCTGGATATTGGCGGCGAATCCACCCGACCCGGCGCCAGTGGGGTGGGTGTCGACGAGGAACTTGGACGTGTCATTCCGGTCATCGAGGCGCTGACCGAACAGACTGACGTGCCGGTCTCCATCGATACCTCCAAACCGGAAGTCATGAAAGCGGCGGTTACTGCCGGGGCGGTCATGATCAACGATGTCAATGCCTTGCAAGCTGATCGCGCCGTGGAGACTGCGGCCGGGCTGGGTGTGAATGTCTGCCTGATGCACATGCAGGGCGAGCCCCGCACCATGCAGAAGAACCCTCGCTACGTGAATGTCGTCAACGATATCATGCGGTTTCTTGACGAGCGAATGAATGCTTGCCAGTCAGCCGGAATCGCCCGGACTTTGCTGAGCGTGGATCCCGGGTTCGGGTTCGGCAAGACGCTTGACCACAATCTGGCCCTGCTGCGCCATCTCGAGCGTTTTCGTGAACTTGACGTGCCGATTTTGTCGGGTATTTCGAGGAAAACCATGATTGGCGCCATTACCGGCCGAGGCGCTCCGGATGAGCGATTGGCTGGTTCGCTGGCGGCAACTGTGATCTCTGCACTGAAAGGTGCCGCCATTGTACGGGTTCACGATGTCGCCGACACCATCGATGCCCTCAAGGTTTTGAACGCAGTCGAGTCTGTGGCGCTACAATAACGGGTCATGACAATGCGCTATTTCGGAACCGACGGAATTCGGGGGCGAGTCGGTGATCCCCCGATTACTGCGGAATTCATTCTCAAGCTCGGATGGGCTGCCGGTCGAGTGCTGGCGGAGCAGGCGGATGAACCGGCTTCGGTCGTCATCGGCAAGGACACCCGGATATCCGGCTACCTGTTCGAGTCTGCCCTGGAAGCCGGATTCTCGGCTGCCGGAATCGATATCAAGTTGCTGGGCCCCATGCCTACACCGGCCGTGGCGCACCTGACCCGCAGCCTGGGAGCTGTGGCTGGAGTCGTGATCTCGGCCTCGCACAACCCTTATGAAGACAACGGCATCAAGTTCTTTTCCTCGCAGGGGGAGAAGTTGCCTGACGAGTTGCAGTTGCAGATTGAGCAACGACTCGATCTGCCTATGGAAATGGTCCAGCCGCACCGTCTGGGTAAAGCTTCTCGAATTGAAGATGCCATCGGACGCTACATTGAATACTGCAAGGGCACGGTCGCCTATGGTACCCGGCTGGAAGGCCTCAAGATCGTGGTTGACTGCGCCAACGGCGCTACTTACCGAATTGCGCCCGAGGTTTTCAAGGAACTGGGCGCGGAAGTCATTGCCATTCACCATCGACCCGATGGACTGAATATCAATCAGGACTGCGGCTCGACCCATCCGGACAGTCTGAGCGAACGCGTCAAGGCCGAGCACGCCGACCTGGGCGTTGCCTTTGATGGGGATGGGGACCGCGTGGTTCTGGTCGATCACAAGGGTCAGCTCGTCGATGGAGATCAGATCCTGTTTGTATTGGCCAACGATCGACGGGCCAATGATTGCCTGCAGGGTGGGGTGGTCGGCACCGTGATGAGTAACTTCGGTCTGGAAGAGGCGTTTCGAGAGCGCGACATTCTCTTCGAGCGCAGTCAGGTCGGGGACCGCCACGTTCATCAGTTGCTGCGCGAACGCAACTGGGTGCTGGGCGGCGAGGCTTCGGGTCATATCCTGTGTCTGGACCGAGCCACCACTGGTTGCGGTATCGTGAGCGCGCTGCAGGTCATCGAGGTGGTCGCCCGCACCCGGCAGTCTCTGGCCGGCCTGGCCGAGGGCATGTTGAAGTATCCGCAGGTGATGATCAATGTGCCGGTCCGAGGGAATGCCCGCGAGGTGATGAATGGTCATGGCGAAATCGATCTGGCCGTGCGCGAGGCCGAATCGGAGCTGAATGGCCAGGGCAGAGTGATCCTGAGACCATCGGGCACCGAGCCTGTGGTGCGGGTCACCGTCGAAGGTCGCGAGTCATCCAGGGTGCAGGTCCTGGCCGAGCAATTGGCCGATGCGGTCCGCGAAGCGCTCAACTGATCGATCGACGACAGCCGGGATTCCCGTCCTGTCGCTATCGCAAATGCGTTCGGATTCGTTGCATTTTGCCCGGCGCCTGGGCAGCGCCTGGCGCGAGTATGGGTTTGTCGGGGTTCGCGATCACGGGATTGCGCCGGATCTGATTGAGCGCGCCTATCAAGTGGCCCGCGAGTTCTTTGCCTTGCCCGCAACCATCAAGCAACGCTACCATCACCCCGGTACCGGGGGCGCTCGGGGCTACACAGGATTCGGCATCGAGCAGGCCAGGGATCATGATGTGCCCGACCTCAAGGAATTCTGGCATGTTGGCCGTCCGGTCAGCGAGGACAATCCGTACCCGGAAATCCTGCAGGCCAATGTCTGGCCGGACGAGATCGACTCGTTTCGTCCGGTTCTGCTGGAGCTTTACGACTGCCTGGATCAACTGGGTCGACAGATTTTGGCGGCACTGGCACTGGAGATCGGCCTTGGTCGTCACTGGTTCGACGACAAGGTCGATCACGGCAATTCCATCCTCCGACTGATTCACTACCCACCCCTGGACTCGTCAAGTTCGGGTGCGGTGCGTGCGGCTCGGCATGAAGACATCAACCTGATCACCTTGCTGATCGGATCGGATGAGCAAGGCTTGGAGATCCTGACAAGAAAGGGGGAGTGGCAGCCGATCAACAGTGACGGCGAAACCATCGTGGTCAACGTTGGTGACATGCTGCAACGCCTGACCAACCATGTGTATCCATCGACCACCCATCGAGTGATCAATCCGCCGGGCCGGGCAGCCGAGCGTTCACGCTATTCCATGCCCTTTTTCCTGCACCCCAATCCGGATTTCCTGATCAAGACCCTGCCCGAATGCATCACCCCCGACCGTCCCGACTGCTGCCCGCATCCCATTACGGCTCACGATTACCTGCTTGAACGCCTGCGCGAGATTCGGTTGTTGTAAGGCGAGTGCCTCAGCGGCTCTCGCAAGTGCGTATTGCGGCCTTGCCGCTGGTGGCGTTATTCAGATCGGCTGTCAGGATATCGTGTCGGGCTTTCGGCAATTCGAGAGTCAGTTCAATGCCATCGCTGACATAGCGCTCTTCCAGCTTTGAAACGCCATGACGTTCGAACAATTGATGGGCCAGGGCGATGGCTTCGAAAGGCAGGCGACACTCAAGACGTATCATGGCGATGATCGGTTCGGCGGGCGCCTGGCGCAGGCACTCGGCGGCGCAC
>PWWM01000034.1 GCA_003561495.1 Gammaproteobacteria bacterium | reverse complement strand
CTCTGGAGCGCCGGGCCGCCGATGCAGACACCGAGTTGCCACGGCGTGAGATCGGCGGTCAGGAGATCATCTGGACCTCGCTGGACGAAGTCGGGCTGGCCATTCACTACGATGAGCACTTCGCCACCCTGGCGCTGGTACCCGACGATGAGGCCCTCCTGCGGCGCGTGGCCAACCTGGACCGGCCCGAAACGGCACTGGATGCAGGTACACTGGCCAGCTTCAACCGCACTCGCGGATTCACTCCCCACGGCAGTGGATACATCGATTTCATCACTCTGCTCGAGCGGCTGCTGAGCGACGATGATCCCTACATCGAGGCGGCCCGCAATGCCCTTGAACTGGACAGCTGGGCCGAAGATCCCGCCTGTCGCTCCGAGCTCGGAGCACTGACCGGTTTTTTCCCGCGCTTCAGCGGCGGGATGACCCAGGCGGATCAGAACGCCGTTTCGTTCACCATGCGCCTGGAAACCGAAGCGGGATTGGCTGCCCGGCTGGCGCAAATTGCTCAGACACCGATGGGGCTGGATCACGGCTCGGCGGGCATGCTGTCGGCAGGGCTGACACTGGACCTGATCGCCGCGCGTGATCTGGCCCGGGAATTCGTCGCCGGATGGGTAGACAACCCGCCCGAGTGCGAATTGTTTGCCAACATTCGTGACAATGCAGCAGAATGGCAACTGGCGCTCAACCGCCCCATTCCGCCGGTGGTGACCAATATCCACGGTTTCAGAATGCAACTCGACAGCCTGGCCATGGAGGGCACGGGCAACTTCACCGATGCCAGCGGCATGCTGGCGGTCTTCATGCGCCAGCCGCAGATGCTGATCGGCATGGCACAGATGTTTTCCCCGGAGCTGGCCGAACTCAACCTGCAACCGGGCGGTGATCCGCAACTCCTGCCGTCGGGGATGATCCCGGACATGCCCGAGCTGGATGCCTGGATCGCCATCAGCGATAGCGCGATCGGGCTGGCAGTCGGTGAAGAGTTTCGGGATCGTCTGACCGGTGCGCTCGAAGCCGCCGGTCCCGACAGCGCGGTGCTGGGATACACCCTCAACATGAAAGCCTATGGCGAATTCATGGAGGCCATGATGGAACAGGCCATGGCCGAATTCGAAGGCATGGAAGAGGAAGCGCCACCGGCCGATTTTCTCAAAAGACTGGGCGAGTACTACGAAGAATCCCATTTCTCGATCCACTTGAACGAAAATGGCATCGATTTCATCAGCACGGTGACCATGCCGTAAAAGCCACTCATGTGTTCAATACTGGGTTTGTTCGATATCCCCGCAGGCCAGCGCGGCCTGCGGGGCATTGCTTTGGAAGCCTCACGCCGTCAGCGCCATCGCGGGCCGGACTGGAGTGGCATCTATGTCCATGACCAGGCCATCATCGCCCATGAACGTCTGGCGATCGTTGACATTGATTCCGGCGCTCAGCCGCTGGTCAGCCCCGATGGCGCCCAGGTGCTTGGCGTCAATGGGGAAATCTACAATCACCGTGCGCTGAGAACCACCTGCCCCGACTATGAATTTCAGACCGGCTCGGACTGCGAGGTCATCCTGGCCTTGTACCGCAAGCATGGTGCGGATTTCCTGAATCAGCTCAACGGAATCTATGCATTCGTACTCTGGGACGAATCAGCCGGTCGTTACCTGATTGCACGCGACCCGATCGGAGTAATGCCGCTTTACTACGGTCGTGATGACGATGGCATCCTGTGGGTCGCCTCGGAGATGAAGGCCATTGAACCGCGCTGCAGCCAGGTCCAGGCATTTCCACCCGGACATCTCCTGGATTCAAGCGAAGGTGAGATCCGACGCTGGTACAACCCGGACTGGCGTGATTACGTCAATGCCAGTCAACCCGGTGATGCAAAAGCCTTGCGCAAAGCGCTGGAGGATGCCGTGAACCGCCAGATGATGTGCGACGTTCCCTATGGGGTCTTGCTGTCCGGTGGACTGGATTCCTCACTGGTCGCCGCCATTGCCAAGCGCTATGCCGACCGACGCATCGAATCGAATGATACGGAGGCCGCCTGGTGGCCACGCCTGCATTCATTTGCCATCGGGCTCGAGGACTCACCCGACCTGGCCGCGGCGCGCATTGCCGCGGCCGCCATCGGCACCCAGCACCATGAATTTCACTATAGCACCCAGGAAGGCATCGACGCCCTGGAAGACGTCATCGGCCATATCGAAACCTTTGATGTCACCACCGTGCGCGCCTCCACCCCGATGTTTCTGCTGGCCCGCCGCATCAAGGCCATGGGCATCAAGATGGTGATGTCGGGCGAGGGCGCAGACGAAATCTTCGGCGGTTACCTGTATTTCCACAAGGCTCCGGATGCGCTGGCCTTTCACGCCGAAACCGTTCGAAAGATCGACAAGTTGCATCTCTACGATTGCCTCAGGGCCAACAAGTCCATGGCCGCCTGGGGCGTCGAGGCACGGGTGCCGTTTCTCGACCTGGAATTTCTGGATGTGGCCATGCGCATGGACCCGGCCGCCAAGATGCCCGGCAAGGGGCGTCCGGAAAAGGCCATTTTGCGCGAGGCCGGGGAAGGCCTGTTGCCCGATGAGATTCTCTGGCGCCAGAAGGAGCAGTTCTCGGATGGCGTCGGCTACGGCTGGATCGATGCCCTGAAAGACCACGCCGAGGCCCAGGTCAGCGACCGCGAACTGGCCGAGGCCGCCCAACGCTTTCCGCTCAACCCGCCGACCACCAAGGAAG
This sequence comes from Gammaproteobacteria bacterium, assembly GCA_003561495.1. Classification (GTDB taxonomy): domain Bacteria; phylum Pseudomonadota; class Gammaproteobacteria; order Xanthomonadales; family Wenzhouxiangellaceae; genus Wenzhouxiangella. The sequence goes on along the minus strand of PWWM01000034.1, from coordinate 18,075 downwards.
CTTATCTCTACCGGCGCCTGTTCGAACGCCGCTTCCCCTCCCCGACTGCCGCCGCCACCGTCCCGGCCGGCCCATCAATCGCCTGCTCCACACCCGAGGCCATGGCCTGGGATGAAGCGTTTGCGAACATGGCCGATCCTTCCGGGCGGGCGATGCGGGGGGGGCATCGGGAGAGTTATTGAGGGAAGAGCGGTGAAAGGTGAAAGGATTCAGACCACTGACCACTGACCACTGACCACTGACCACTGACCACCGACCTCCGTCTCCCGACCTCCGGCTACCGGTCACCGCCCTCTCCCTTACCTACCAGCACTTGCCGGGCCAAGGGCACGGAGAGGGTGCGGCGTTCGCTCAGGGCGCGGGTGGCTAGTTGCTCGACCAGGCGGGCGATGGCGGCCGGGTTGCGGGGGGCGCGACTGACCAGGTAGTCTGCGGCGCCGCGACCCAAGGCGACTTCATGATCGGCGGCCAGGCGCTGGATGAGCTGGTGAAGATGGGACTCATCGAGGGGTTTCAAGGTCAGACGGGTCGCCTGGCCCAGTCGAGAGCGCAAATCGGGTAACTCGAATCGATCGCGGCCGGCGCCACTCATGATCACGCCGGTTCGTTCGGCTCGCCAGCGATTCAGCGCATTGAACAGTTGCCTTTCTGCATCATGCTCTCCAGCCAGCATATCGATGTCGTCGACCATGACCCAGTCACCCGTGGCGTGATCGAGCAATTCGCGATTGGCGCCAATGGAAAGAGCCACGAAATTGACGGTATCACCGGCACGCAGACGATCGGCAAAGCAGGCGGACAGCAAATGACTGCGACCGCTGCCAGCTGGACCGCCGAGAAAGTACCAGGCGCCGGACTCCAGCCCGCGGGCCAGGGTCTCGACCACGGCCTGGTTGGGTCCGGCAATGAAATTACCGAATCCCGGCCGGCGTGGCGGCTTGAGGGCCAGGGGGATTTGCCGCTGATTCATTGCGAATCAAGGGAATTGCTTTCTTGAGCCGCCCTTCGTTTGCGCGTGATCACCACGGCTTTCATGGACCACAACCAGGTGTACTGAACCAGAGTGACTACGGCCATGAAGCCCACCAGCCACTCCAGACCGATCTGGGCCTCGGGAGACAACGGAATTCCGGCCAGACGGACCAGCACGAACCACATCAGGAAAACCTGACAGAGGGTGTTGAAGCGCGAAAGCTGGGTGGGCTGGGCCTCCAGGCGCTCGAACTTGACGTGGTAGATCCAGCCACCAATGACGATCACCAGATCACGCAGAATGACCAGGACAATCAGCCACCACGGCAGATGGGATAGCCAGGCCAGGGTGACGTAGCAGGCCACCATCATGATCTTGTCGGCGGCTGGATCGGCCAGGCTGCCGAAGCGGCTTTGCCAACCGAAACGACGGGCCAGGAACCCATCCAGCAGGTCAGAAACGCCGGCGGCCACGGCCACGGCCAATGCCCAGCCATATTGTTCGTGGACCAGCAGGATAACCAGCGGCGGCACGGCCAGCATGCGACCGACCGTCAGGATATTGGGAATCAGGGACCAGTTCACTATTGCAGTCGCAGGTGCAAGGTGCCGTCGAATTCCTGGCGATCAATGACCAGCATGCGACTGAGCGCGATGACATCTTCGAGTCGGCCGCCGGAAACCGACAGCTCGAACTCGAAACGGCGATCACGCGCATTGATGACCTTCAGTTCCTCGACCATGCTGAGTTCACTGAGATATCTCAAAACCTCGGCATACTGGACAGGATCGACGATGCCGTCAACCACCACACGATGCGCACCATGGTCCAGATCATCGGCAATCACGCCATAACGTCCGACCAGGACCGATAGCAATCCTGCCAACCCCGCTTCGATGATCTCTGATCTGGAATCGGCGGTCAGGCTCAAACCGCTGTCGCGGCCCTCCAGCCGCCAGAACCAGCGCCCCGACCAGTACTCCTCATCGGCCCGCAAATCCAGCATCGCGACCATGCCGGCCCGGTATCTCTGCATGCCATTCTCCGCGGCATCGAGAAAACCGCCGCGAATATCAGCGAGATCAACCTCGGCCATGTCCAGGGCATCGCCCAGAGGCCGAATCACATCCAGCCCAAAGCGCCGAGCCTGAAGGGCAAGCACCTGCTCGAGGAATCGATCCGAAGACAAGCGGGCACCCTCCTCGTCATCCTTGGCGATCCATAGCAGAATTGCCGGTCGCTCGCGACCCCAGCGTGGCAGTTCATGGTCCTGCAACAGGCGATCAACCGAGGGAGGATGAAATTCCGCACGCAGATACAAATGGGAAATGCGTTCTCCGTCCTCGTCGAGTCGCTCGATTCGGACCCGTTGCTGGCTCAGCACCAATGCGTTGACGTCAGCGCCACCCAACCCGATCTTCACCACCGGGGATTCCTCGACCATGCCGGTCAGTCGAACCAGAACCTGGTCCAGGGCTTCAAGCAGTGCTTCGGCAGTGATTGGCTGATCATCATCGAGAGGCGTTTCACCCACGTACAGATCGCTGGCCAACGCCTGACCAGACAACATCAGGACCGCCAGCAGGCCGGCCCTTGCGGGAGCGAAAATCATGGACTTCATAAGTCCGGGAAAGATACCACAGCCCGGCGTGCCGCAGGCAGGCTGAACATTCGCTGACAGACCGGCCCGGGGTGGCCCCGGCCGGCCGAGAAAAATGTGGAATCAGAACCCGAGTATGGTCGAAAACTGCAGTCGATTCATGTTGCCCGAAGCCCCGGACTCCACTTCACGACGAGCATGGATGTATTCCATGCCGAAGCGAAGATGTGGTGTCGCCTGGTAGATCAGGTTGACGTGCGCGCTTTCAGCCGTCTTGGTCACGGCCATTCCGGTCAGGTCGGTGTCATTGTCGGCGCGAAAGGCCGACAGCGTGAAGTTGGAGCGCCACTGATCGTTCCACAAATGCCGGTAGGAGACGAATCCGGCGTAGGCATCGATGGTATTGAGATTGCCCTGGCTGTCGAGTACCGCCTCGTTGGCCGTATTCAGTCCCAGGTAGCGACCAATTCCCGGCCCGCCCGAGAACATCCAGCGCAGGTCATTGCGACCAATATCGAACTTGCCTGACAGGCTCAGCGCCCAGGCCAGCTCGCGATCGGTACCTCCGGGGCCGTCGATGCCCAATTGACGCCCGAGACCCGCCACCGTGAAATGCCCCCAGTCCGCCTGGTGGTTGTAGCGCACCACCAGGTCGGGAATGTTGGCGGTATCGGTGACGATGCGCGGACCGCCGCCAAATGGCGTGACCGTGGTTTCGGGATTCTCGATGGCGAACTGCCAGGGGCCCTGGGTGTATCGCAACTGGGGCTGGCGAATGAAAATGGTGCCCTCGGCAGGACCGACAAAGTCGAGGTTCTCCGCCAACGCCGCGACATTGAAAAAGGTCGACCAGGCCTGACCGGCCATCAAGTTATTCCAGCGCAGAAAGGCCTGGCGAATATTCGGACTGGTGGCGTTGGTCAAACGCTCGTCGCCGCCGGTGTTGGCCGAAAAATCGAATTCCAGGTAGGCCTGTAGATCCTGATCGGGACGAAACACGTTGAAGATGAAACGCGATTCGCGGATATGGGTATCGAAATCGGTCGTTGACGAATCACCACCGACCGGAATCGCCGCCGGTACGTAAAAATCCCTGAGCACGCTGCCGCCGGGCACTGAACCCCCGGAATAGCGACTCATCATCATGTCGTGCTTGATGAACCCCGAAAAGGTGAACTCGGTCCCCGTCCCTGAAGGCCGACGGGCCTTGTCCTCATCCAGACGCGCGATCTCGGCACGCAGTTCATCAAGCTCGGCGCGCTCGGGCGCATCGGCTACCGGTGGCGGCGTGGGCGGCTCTTCCCGCTCGATCAGCAACTGCTGCACCAGTCGCTCCAGCTCGGCCACGCGCGCCTCCAGCGCCCGTTCGCGTTCACTCGGATCGGCATCCGCCCAGGCCGGCATGCTGAGCAGGACTACCAGACACACCAGCAGACATTTGTGCAAGGTCATCTGAATTCGCATGATCATTACTCTCCTCGTCAAGACCACGGCGGGAATACACCGCCCTGCCTCGAACTATGCAGCGACAAGCGATTTGGCGACCATTGGCGATTGGTCTATACGACGAAAGTGGGAGAGGCGGAGGTCTGAGGTCTGAGGTCTGAGGTCTGAGGTCTGACTTCCGACTTCGGACCTCCGACTTCCAACGCCCTTCCCGACTAACGTCGAATACGCCGGGACCATGAGTCTTGCTAAGATCAGTGGAAATCCCAGTTGGCCAGGAGAACCGGCATGTCTGACAGCAAAACCTATCCCGTCCCCGAATCCATGAAAGATGCCTTGATCGATCGCGATCGCTATGAGGCGATGTACGCCGCCTCGATCGAGGATCCCGAGGCCTTCTGGGCCGAGCAGGCACGCAAGCGGCTGGACTGGATCAAACCGTTTTCAAAGGTCAAGGATGTCTCGTTCGCGAAGGATGACTTGCATATCCGCTGGTTCGAGGACGGCAGTCTGAATGCCTGTGTGAACTGCGTTGACCGCCACCTGGATGAGCATGGCGATCAGACCGCGATCATCTGGGAAGGGGACAACCCGGATCACAGCACCCGGATCAGTTATCGCGAACTGCACGAGAAGGTCTGCAGACTGGCCGGCGCCATGAAGGACCAGGGTGTGAAAAAGGGTGACCGGGTCACGCTGTACCTGCCCATGATCCCCGAGGCGGCCGTGGCCATGCTGGCCTGTGCCCGCATTGGCGCCGTTCACTCGGTGGTGTTCGGGGGCTTCTCTCCCGGCGCGCTGGCCAACCGCATCGTTGACTGCCAGTCCAGCATCGTCATCACCGCCGATGAGGGCGTGCGTGGCGGCAAGACCGTTCCATTGAAGGCCAATGTCGACAAGGCCCTGGCCAATGATGAGGTCAACACGGTCGAAAAAGTCATCGTGGTCAAGCGTACCGGTGGCGATATTCAATGGCAGGACGGGCGCGATCTCTGGTACGAAGAGATCACCGCAGCAGCTGATGCAGACTGCCCAGCGGAGGAAATGAATGCCGAGGATCCGCTGTTCATTCTTTATACCTCCGGCTCCACCGGCAAGCCCAAGGGCGTGCTGCACACCACCGGCGGTTACCTGCTGTATGCCGCGCTGACCCATGAACTGGTTTTTGATTACAAGCCCGGCGACATCTACTGGTGCACCGCCGATGTCGGCTGGGTGACCGGGCACAGCTACATCGTCTACGGCCCGCTGGCCAACCGCGCCACCACCCTGATGTTCGAGGGCGTGCCCAGTTATCCCGACAATTCCAGGTTCTGGGCGGTGGTTGACAAGCACCAGGTCAACAGCTTCTACACCGCGCCAACCGCGATACGTGCCTTGATGCGCGACGGCGACGAGCCGGTCAAGAAATACTCGCGCAAGAGCTTGCGCGTGCTCGGCAGTGTCGGCGAACCGATCAACCCGCAGGCCTGGGAGTGGTATTACCACGTGGTCGGCGACGGGCGCTGCCCGATTGTCGATACCTGGTGGCAGACCGAAACCGGCGGCATTCTGATCTCGCCGCTGCCCGGCGCCACCGACTTGAAACCCGGTTCGGCCACCCTGCCCTTGTTCGGGGTGCAGCCGGCGCTGGTCGATGCCGATGGCAAAGAACTTGAGGGTGCGGTCAGTGGCGCACTGATCATCAAGGACTCCTGGCCGGGCCAGATGCGCACCGTCTACGGCGATCACGAGCGCTTCTACCAGACCTACTTCGCCACTTTCGACAACGTGTACTTCACCGGCGACGGCGCCCGGCGCGACGAGGATGGCTACTGGTGGATTACCGGGCGCATGGATGATGTGCTCAATGTCTCCGGCCACCGCATGGGCACCGCCGAGGTCGAATCGGCGCTGGTCGCTCACGAGGCCGTGTCCGAGGCGGCAGTGGTTGGCTTCCCGCACGATGTCAAGGGTCAGGGCATTTATGCCTACGTCACCCTGACCGCCGGCTTCGAGGCTTCCGATGAGCTGCTGCAGGAACTCAGCCAGTGGGTGCGCACCGAGATCGGTCCAATCGCCAAGCCGGATCATATCCAGTTCGCTCCCGGGCTGCCCAAGACGCGTTCGGGCAAGATCATGCGCCGGATCCTCAGAAAGATTGCCGAGAATGATTACGGCAATCTGGGCGATACTTCGACGCTGGCCGAGCCGGCAGTGGTCGAGGATCTGATCGACAATCGAAAGAATCGGTGAGGGAAGGCTCAAGGCGCAAGGTACAAGGTTCAAGGATAAAGAAGGGCTGATGCTGTGAATGAGTCTGGCGCCTCAACGACCGTCATCGTCGCCGATGATCATCCGCTGTTTCGCGAGGCGCTGGGCTTGGCGTTGCAGCAGGCGTTGGGGGAAGTCACGATCATTCAGGCCGGCAACATGGCTGAGCTGGAAGCGGTGGCCCTGGAAAATGAATCCGCCGACCTGGTGTTGCTGGATCTGCACATGCCCGGCGTGCAGGGCTTTTCGGCACTGATCTATCTGCGCGCCCATCATCCGGAATTACCGGTGTGTGTGATTTCGGCCAACAGCAACCCGGTGGTGATCCAGCGCGCCATGGACCATGGTGCGGCCGCCTTCATTCACAAGTCAGCGCCGGTGGAAGACTTGCGTACGGCGTTGAAAACCGTTCTGGCCGGTGACCTGTGGCAACCACCGGAGATCGAGCGATCAGGCGCCCCGACTCGCACCGATGAACTGGAAGTCGCCGAGCGCATGGGTGAGCTGACCCCACAGCAGTTTCGCGTGCTGATGATGGTCGCTGAAGGCCTGCTCAACAAGCAGATTGCTTATGACCTGGATATTTCCGAGGCCACGGTCAAGGCGCATATGACCGCGATCTTTCGCAAGCTCGGTGTGACCAACCGCACCCAGGCCGTGCTGATGACCCAGCGTCTGGCGGTGGAACCGACCGAATCGGAGCAGCATGGCTTCAATGTACAGCCCGACTCCTGAACCGTCCTATTCAAAGCGACTGGCAAAAATCGAGTCGACCGGCCCGAAGAAGTCCTGAACCGCCTCCCAGGCCAGTGACTGCAAGGCATGAGCAGTTGCGGTAGCAGGCAGGTCGTAAGAAACGCCCCATTCATCGTCGATCTGGTCAGTCAGACCCTCGGGACTCTGCTGAAAGATTGACGCAAACATCACCAGGGCAATGAAGTAATTGCCACTGTCGGTCAGGTGAATGTCGTCACTGAACAGCTCGAACGCATGGGCGATACCGGGCAGCTCGCCCGACAGGGCACGATCGTAAAGCAAGGCCATGGCCTGCCCGGCCGGAATCAGAAAGACTTCGGGACCGGAAAACTCGGCATTCAGATGATCGGCAATTCCCTGCCACTCGGACAGATCCTGATCCAGCCGCTCGCGCCAGGGAATGTGATCATTGTCATCCCAGTCGCAACCATCTTCCAGGCCACTGTTGATGCAGTGCCAGGTTTCATAGACATAGGTGCGCGTCTGCGCATTGGCGGCGAGAGCAAGTTCATGAAAATGCCCGCTGTAGAGATGGGTGTCCGACCAGGTCAGGTGGTTGTCCAGCGGAACCGCCTCGGTCATGACCAGCACATCCCAATCACCGGTGGGCAGAGCCTGGCGCGCATCCATGCCCTCGGCGGCATGGCTGTTGTTCCACTGCCACTGCAGGGGGGCGCCGTTGATGATCTGTCGCCCACCCGTATGGGCCAGGCCGGCATCCTGCACCAGAGCAGCCAGCATGGTCGGCATGTCGTGGTTGACCAGGCTGTGACCGATCATGAACACTGAACCGGGGACTTCAGTGCCCGCCTGCAACTGGCCGTTCCATAGGCCAATGGTCAACATCATGATCCACTTGATTTTCGAAGGCACGAGTTGAAATCCTTTCTGCTGCCCGGCAGCTACTGGTGAAGGCCACAGCTTCGATCATCGCACTGACGCTTGCATGACCTTCTCATGATTTTTTCGTGACTACGACCAAAGTCGGCCCTACCATGGTCGAATGGGCGCGGAACCAACCAGCCGATAGACTCCCGAACAAGCTTGCAGCACTGCCACTGAATGATATCTCAGTGACTGCAGGCCGGACCGGCCAACCCGATTCCCGTTGGCCGGGAGCCTGACTGATACGGGAGACATGCATCATGACGCTGGACAAATCCGCTGCCGCCTACTGGTCGGCCAACCTTCGCATCATCGCCATTTGCCTGGTCATCTGGGCGCTGGTGTCGTTCGGTTTCGCCATCCTGCTGCGCCCGCTGCTGGCCATGCTGCCGATCACCATCGGCGGCGTCGATCTGGGCTTCTGGTTCGCCCAGCAGGGCTCGATGATCACTTTCGTCATCCTGATCTTCTACTACACCTGGTACATGAACCGCCTCGATCGCAAGTTCGGCGTGGAAGAGGAGTGAGGGCATAGTCATGGACCAGTTCACACTCAATCTGATCGTCGTCGGAGCCACCTTCGCGCTCTACATCGGCATTGCCATCTGGGCGCGCGCCGGCACGACCTCCGAATATTACGCCGCCAGTCGCGGCGTCAATCCGATCGTCAACGGCGCAGCCACCGCCGCCGACTGGATGTCGGCCGCCTCGTTCATCTCCATGGCCGGGCTGATCGCCTTTGTCGGTTACGGCAATTCCAGCTTCCTGATGGGCTGGACCGGTGGCTACGTGCTGCTGGCCCTGTTGCTGGCGCCTTATCTGCGCAAGTTCGGTCGCTTTACCGTGCCGGAATTCATCGGCGATCGTTTCTACTCGACCTCGGCGCGCATCGTGGCGGTGATCTGCCTGCTGGTGATTTCGATTACCTACGTGATTGGCCAGATGACCGGCGCCGGCGTGGCCTTTTCACGCTTTCTGGAAGTTCAGAACACCACCGGGCTGCTGATCGCCTCGACCGTGGTGTTCATCTACGCCGTACTCGGCGGCATGAAAGGCATTACCTACACCCAGTTGGCCCAGTACTGCGTACTGATCACCGCCTACACCATTCCGGCGGTGTTCATTTCGCTGCAACTGACCGGTAACCCGGTGCCGCCGCTTGGGCTGTTTTCCACTCATGCCGAATCCGGCCTGCCTCTGCTGACCAAGCTCGACCAGGTACTGACCGAGCTCGGCTTTCATGACTACACCGGCCACCATGCCTCCAAGCTCAACATGTTCCTGTTCACCATGTCGCTGATGGTGGGCACGGCCGGCCTGCCGCACGTGATCATTCGCTTCTTTACCGTCCCCAAGGTCGCTGATGCACGCAAGTCGGCCGGCTGGGCGCTGGTGTTCATCTCCCTGCTGTACCTGACCGCCCCAGCGGTTGGCGCCATGGCCAAGCTCAACATCATCACCACCATCTATCCGGATGGAACGGCCGCCGAGCCCATCCGGTACGAGGACAAGCCGGACTGGATGGAAAACTGGGCGCAGACCGGCCTGCTGGCCTTCGAGGACAAGAACGACGACGGTCGCATTCAGTATTACAACGATCGTTCCGACGAATTTGCCCCGATCGCCGAGGCGCGTGGCTGGGAAGGCAACGAGATCGTGACCTTCAACCAGGACATCCTGGTTCTGGCCAACCCGGAAATCGCGCAACTGCCCGGCTGGGTACTGGCGCTGATCGCCGCCGGCGGCCTGGCTGCCGCGCTGTCGACCGCGGCCGGTCTGCTGCTGGCCATTTCCTCGGCCATCAGTCATGACCTGCTCAAGTCGGTCTTCATGCCCAAGATCACCGACAAGCAGGAACTGCTGTATGCGCGCATCTCCATGGCGTTTGCCATCGCCCTGGCGACCTGGCTGGGACTCAATCCACCAGGCTTTGCAGCGCAAGTGGTGGCGCTGGCCTTCGGGCTGGCGGCGGCCACCCTGTTCCCGGCCCTGATGATGGGCATCTTTTCGAAGAAGATGAACACCCAGGGCGCAGTCACCGGCATGCTGGTCGGTCTGATCGCCACCCTGCTCTACATCTTCACCTACCTGGGCTGGTTCTTCATCCCCGGCACCAACATGCTGCCCAATACACCGGAAAACTGGCTGTTCGGCATCTCGCCACTGTCGTTCGGAGCCGTGGGTGCCATACTCAACTTCGCCTCGGCCATCGTGGTCATGAAGATGACCAAGGCCCCACCGCCGGAAATTCAGGATCTGGTGGAAAGCATTCGGGTGCCGCGGGGAGCGGGGACGGCGGTGGATCATTGATGGAACTGCTCGGGGCGGCCAAGGCCGCCCCGAGCAGCTCGGTGAAAGGTGAGAGGTAAAAGGTGAAAGGATGACACTACAATCCTGAGCCCAGACTCTTTACTCGACACCCCATCCCTTTTACCTTTTACCTTTTACCGCCTTCAACCATGCTTCTCGAATTCATCGCTGCCATCGCCTTAGGACTGGGAACCGCCGGTCTGATCATGGGCCTCAACTTCGCCACCGGCAAGCGTCTGCCGGCCTGGCTGATGCCGGCCTCGGCCGGGCTGGCGATGATCGGCTTCATGGTTTACATGGAATATTCGTGGGCCGATCGGACGAAGTCCGGGCTTCCCGAGGGCGTGGAGGTCGCCGTGACTGGCAGTGCCACCATGTGGTATCGGCCCTGGACCTACATCCGGCCGCTCGATCTGCGCATGATTGCCGTCGATACCCGCCGTAACCGCACCAATCCCGCCGCGCCGAACCAGGTCATGACCACCGTCATCCTGATGGAGCGCTGGATGCCGGTGCGCGAGATTCCGGTAGTCTATGACTGCGCCGGTCATCGCCGCGCCGACCTGCATGCCGGCGTGGAACTGGGCGAGGATGGCCGCCTGCCCGGTGCTGATTGGCGCCGACTGCAGCCCGATGATGCCGCCCTGGCCTTGGCTTGCGAGAGCTGATCTTCATTATTAACCCGGCAGGTATGTAGATCGGCCGGGTTAATAACCCGCCGGTTTACTGCTTGATCACGGCATGTCGCATCCGGCAAAATGAAGGCGGAGCAAGATACTATGCGAAGCTCCGTTGACCTGGAGGAAACCCATCATTTCACGAAGCCCGCCCGCACTCCGGGGACGCCCAGGAATCTGGATCAGTTTCCTGTCTGATCAGAGTTGTCCAAGCACAAAGGCAGGCGCAAACAAGTCATTTGAATGAAACCGGATTCACACATCGACCGCTGGGCAGGCCTGAACGAAGCCGCATCAGTGGGTGAAAAATTGCGTTTCATGCACGGTGTGATTCACACCCACATGGAATTTGTCACCCGTATTGCCGTGGCCTTGTATGACGCTGACACCGATCTTCTGCGTACATTTGCCTACAGTAGCCGAGAGGATTGTCCGCTCACTCACTACCAGGCCCGCCTGGCAGACTGTCACTCCCTTCGAGAAATCGCCGAATCGCGCAAACCCCGGGTCGTGAACGATCTATCGCTTTACAACGATATCGATCACGAGCATACCCGGATCATTTACCAAAGCGGCTATCGTTCCAGCTACACCTTGCCGATGATCTGGGAAGGCCATTTTTTCGGATTCGTTTTTTTCAATTCCGACAAGACACAGGTGTTCATTGACCGAGTATTGAACGACTTGGACATGGTCGCCCATATGATCACCTTGCTGATTCATAACGAGCGTGCCAATGTGCGAACCATGCTCGCCACCATCCGTTCAGCGCTGGACCTGACCCATTCCCGGGATCCGGAAACCGGTTGTCATCTCGAACGCATGTCCCGGTATGCTCGCCTGATCGCCCGACATCTGGCGCCGCGCTTTGGCTTTGACGATACCTTTATCGAACATGTATTTCTATTCGCACCGCTTCATGATCTTGGCAAGTTGACGATACCGGATCGGATTCTGTTGAAAAAAGGGCCACTGGATGAGGAAGAGTATGCCGTAATGCGCACGCACTCCGAGGAAGGTCGGCGCATGATCGATAAGCTTTTGGCCAATTACGAGCTCAATGACATCAGCCATGTAGATATGTTGCGCAATATCATCCTGCATCATCATGAAGCTGTGGACGGGACCGGTTATCCTTCCGGCCTCAAGTCGAATTCCATCCCCATCGAGGCTCGTATCGTAACGGTGGCTGATGTTTTCGATGCACTTACCAGCAAACGCCCTTACAAGGATGCCTGGAGCAACGCCGAAGCGTTCACCAAGATGCGCGAACTGGCAGGCACCAAACTTGATGCTGATTGCGTTCAAGTGCTGTTGGACAACGAGCCAGAAATTCTCGCCATTCAGCAGGCTTTTCAGGAGAACCCTTTCGGCTGATCAACGCAGTCTGCCGATCGGCGCTTCGAGACTCAAATGATCAAGCCCGCGGTTGACGCCGCCGCAGCTTGCGCTCGTCGATGACCTTTTGAGTCAGCACGGCCTCTATATCCTTCAAGCGCTGTTCTTGCCCTGCAAACCTCAGCGCCTCGGCATAGCGGGAGAACTCCGGGCTGGAAAACAGCAGATCGCAACCAGGGGAAGGGTACCGCGCCTTACTAAGCTGGATTGCGTTTGATTGATCTGACCAGCCGGCTGAGCAGAGCCCTCAAGGCCGCTGGCTTCAAAGGCTTGTGCAGGATGCGATAGCCCTGGGCGCGGGCCTCGTTGCGGACCGTCTCGGTCTGGTCGGCGGTGATCAGGATTCCTGGGATGTCGTGGTCGTAATGAGCGCGCAGGCGGTTCATCAGGTCGATCCCGTTATGCTCGTCGTCGAGGTGATAGTCAGCCAGGATCACGTCCGGCGGTTCGGGGTGATTGCGGGTCAGTTCGGATAGCTCGGCGACTTCGCAGATCGTTCGTACCTCACATCCCCAGGGTGTGATCAGTGAACGCATGCCATCGAGAATTTCCGGCTCATTGTCGATGCACAGCACCTTGAGACCGGCCAGATCACGCACGCGGGTCGTCCGTGGACTGCGTGCGCCGGTCGGAACGGCACGACCGGCCACCATGGGCACACTGATCGAGAACACGGTCCCGTGACCCGGCTCGGACTGCAGACCAATCGCATGGTCCAGCATGCGCGCAATGCGCTCGGCAATCGCCAGACCCAGTCCCAGGCCGCGCTGCTGGTGGCGGCGAGAGCGATTCCCCCGGTGAAACTCCTGAAACACCGCCTCGTGCTGGTCCCGGGGAATGCCCGGACCGGTATCCAGCACCTGGATCAGCAGATGATCACCGCGGCGGCGGCATCCCAGCAAGACCCGGCCCTGCTCGGTGTAGCGCAGCGCGTTGGAGAGAAAATTCTGCAGCACTCGTCTGAGCAGCTTGGGATCAGACTGCACATGCGCCGAGGAGTCGATGAAATCGAAGCGCAGACCACGCTCTCGGGCCATCGCTGAAAACTCATCATGCAAGGGCTTGAGCAACTCGGCGATTGGAAATTCCGTCACCTGCACCGGCATCGCCCCGGCATCGAGCCGGGTGATGTCAAGCAGGGCGCTGAGCAACTGCTCGGCGCTGGCAATGGCGCCGTCAAGACGGTCAATCAGGTAGCGTTGTTCCTCACCCAGATCAGACTGCTGAGACAGCGCTGATGAAAACAGTCTGGCGGCATTGAGCGGTTGCAACAGGTCATGGCTGGCCGCGGCCAGGAACCGGGTCTTGGATTGATTGGCCTCATCAGCCTCGCGCTTGGCCAGTCGCATTTGCTCCTCGACACGCCCACGAATGGCGACTTCACGCTGCAACTCCTCATTCAATTCAGTCAGGGCCCGGGTGCGCTCCGCGACGCGCCTTTCCAGACCTTCCTTGGCCTCGGTCAGGCGCCGTTCGCTTTCGCGCAACGCCTGCTCGGTGCGCTTGCGCTCGGTCACATCGGTAAACGAGGTCACGAATCCGCCGCCGGGCATGGGGTTGCCGCGAATTTCGATCACCCGGCCATCCGAGTGCACACGTTCATAGAAATGCGGACTGCGTTTCCTGAGCCATTCCATGCGCCGCTCAATCAACTCGTCGACATCGCCATCTCCCAGACGGCCGCGCCGAGCATTGAACTCCAGCACATCGCGGATGGGACGACCGATGTGGATCAATCCATCAGGATAGTCGAACATATCCAGGTAGCTCTTGTTCCAGGCCACCAGCCTGAGCTCGCCATCGACTACGCTGATGCCCTCGGACAGGTTTTCCATGGCCGATTGCAGCAATTCCTGGCGAAACTTGAGCTTCTGCGAGGTCTGGTCCAGAAGACTGACGACCTCGTCGAATTTCATGCCACTCCCAGCCAGCGCCGAGTACAGCACCAGACGGGCCGAACTGGCGCCGATCACCCCCGACAGCACCCGCTCGGTATAGCGCACCAGTTCGGCATCGGCCGGTTGCGACTCGACCAGTTCTCCATCCCGCTGCTTGACGAAATCACTGAAGAACTGACGGGTTCGACGCTCGCCAAGAAAACGTGCCGTAAGTTGAATGAAATCACCCACCGTGGCGATCCCGCTGCGAGGCAGGGAATCGGTGCCCATGCCACTGGCGGCCCCCACAAACGCATTCGCCTGGATGCGGTCTATCGCTCGGTCTGCGCCGAGCCATGACCCCACGATCAAACCCAGCACATTGAACGTCAACGACCAGAACACGCCGTGGCTCAGGGGATCGGAAAATGTCCATCCGAAGAGGGCTTCCGGCTGCAAACCTGTGATACCCGGTGGTCCGGCAACAAGAAAAGTTTCACCAACACCGCTAGCGCGCAGAATCACCGGCAACAACAAACAATAGAACCACACGCCAAACCCCAGGCTCAGCCCCAGCATGGCGCCATGACGGTTGGCCCCACGCCAGAATACGGCTGCGACCACCAGCGGCGCAAACTGGGCGACCGCGGCAAATGACAGCAGCCCGATCCCGGCCAGGCTTTCGTCATACGCGAACAAGCGGTAATAACCCCAGGCCAGCAGCAGCAAGAACACGATCACCGCGCGTCGAACCATCAGCAAAAGGCGGCCCAGATCGCCGCCGGCACCGGCATCAACCAAGCGGCTCTTCAAAAGGGCCGGCATGACAATATCATTGGAAACCATGATCGAAAGCGCCACAGCAGCAACGATGACCATACCGGTGGCAGCTGAAAAGCCGCCCAACATGGCCAGCAGGGTCAACCACTGCTGGTCGGCAAACATCGGCAGAGCCAGCATGAAGGTATCGGCCTCGACCGAGACATCGAAAGTCAGCAGGCCGGCGACGGCCACCGGCACGATGAACAGACTGATCAGGACCAGGTAGATCGGAAACAGCCAGCGGGCGACATGAACCTCGCGTTCAGTGGTGCTTTCAACCACGGCCACATGAAACTGCCGCGGCAGGCAGAAGATCGCCAGCATGGACAACAGCAGGATGGTGAAAAAGCTCAGACGGAGATTGTCCGGGGCGAACATGGCCGCAATCGCGTCATCATCAATGGCTCGCGGCAGCACCGTATCCAGCCCATCAAACAAAAACCAGGTCACAAACACTCCGACCGCCAGAAACGCCAGCAACTTGACCAGCGACTCGAAAGCCACCGCCAGCATCAGCCCGGGATGATGTTCCGTGGCATCGAGTTGCCGGGTTCCGAAAAGAATGGTGAATGCGGCCAGAAGCAGGGCCACCAGCAAGGCCGTATCACGCCAGACCGGCCCGGGATCTTCAGGCAACAGGATTCTGCTGGCCGGATCGGCGGTCAGCAGCGTAAAGCCCATGGCAATTCCTTTCAATTGCAAGGCGATATAGGGCAGCACACCCAGCACCGCAACCAAGGTCACCAGAACGGCCAATTTCCGGGTCTTGCCGAAACGCGAAGCGAGAAAGTCCGAGATCGAGGTGACATTCTGCTCCTTGCTGACCCGAACAATGCGCAGAATGAATCCCCCGAACACGGCAAACATCAGGATCGGCCCCAGATAAACCGGCAGAAAGTCCCACCCGCTGGTCGCCGCCTGGCCGACTGCCCCATAGAAAGTCCATGAAGTGCAGTACACCGCCAGCGACAGCGAGTAGATCAGGGGCTGATTGAACAGCGATTGACCGCGTTCGGCGCGCCGGTCGCCCCACCAGGCCACCAGGAACAGCAGGCCGACGTAGGCCAGCGATACCAGGATGATCAGGGTGGCGGAAAACATCAATCAGATCACGGATGGAAACGATTTCGATCCCATCATATCGCCTCCCTGTACGAATACGAACCCCCGCAAGGTCGGATATCCGGTCACATTGAGCTTGAGTTCCGACCATGAGCACGACAAACTGAGCCATCAACAAGGAACAAAACCATGACGGATGATCAGACATTCATGAAACACATGCGCCATTTCATGGCCGATTTGGACCTGGCTGAGGATGAATTCGAGTTTTATGGAAAGTACACCGGCAAGATTCGCCTCAACGCCCTGCACAATCGTCGCAACCAGCCCGATGGCAAGCTGATCCTGGTCACCGCCATTACTCCCACTCGAGCCGGCGAAGGCAAGACTTTGACCAGTATTGCGCTGGGTCAGGGTCTGCGCGCAATTGGCGCGCGCCCGATGATTACCTTGCGTGAGCCCTCGCTCGGCCCGGTGTTCGGCATGAAGGGCGGAGCAACCGGCTCCGGCCAATCGCAACTGCAACCCATGGCGCGCATCAATCTGCATTTCAACGGTGACCTGCACGCCATTACCAGCGCCCACAATCTGCTCGCCGCCCTGGTCGACAACCATCTCCATCACGGCAACAAGCTGAGTATCGACATGACCCGCCCGGTCTGGAATCGCACGGTCGACATGAACGAACGTTCGCTGCGCAACGTCGTCATCGGCCTGGGCGGTCATCCCAACGGCATCCCGCGCGAGTGCAACTTCATCATTACCGCCGCCTCGGAGATCATGGCCATTCTGGCGTTGGCCGAATCGCGCCGCGATCTCAAGCAACGCCTGGGCAACATCATCGTCGGCTTCACTCGCAGGGATGAACCGATCCGCGCCGGCGATCTGGATGTCACCAATGCACTCACGGCCGTTCTCAATGAAGCGATCATGCCCAACCTGGTCCAGACCAGTGAGCATGTCCCGGCGCTGGTCCATACCGGTCCTTTCGGCAATATCGCCCATGGCACCAGCAGTGTCATCGCCAATCGCCTGGCACTGAAGTTCGCCGACTACGTGGTCACTGAAGCCGGCTTCGGGGCCGACCTGGGCGCCGAGAAGTTCTTCGATATCGTCTCGCCGGCCACCGGACTGACGCCGGCCGCGGTCGTGCTCGTGGCGACGCTCCGAGCCCTCAAGTGGCACGGCGGATCCACGGCTGAAGACATCTCGCGCGAAGACCTCGCCACCCTGGAAGCCGGCACCACCAACCTGGCCCGCCATATCGATAACCTGAAAGGCTTTGGCGCCAATGTGGTGGTGGCCATCAACCGTTTCGACAACGACGGCGATACCGAGATCAACTGGCTCAAGGCCTGGTGTGACGAACGCGGCGTGGTGTGCGAAGTCCATAGCGGGCATGCCGACGGCGGTAAAGGCGCGGCCGCCCTGGCTGAAGCCGTACGCCGTGCTGCCGATCGACCCTCGACGATCACTCCGCTCTACGATCAAGACATGGGCCCGGAGGAAAAGATCGAACGCATTGCCCGCCGGATCTACGGCGCCAATGACATCTACTTCGAAAACCGCGCGCGCATTGCCCTGGAGCGCTTCAAGCGCCTGGGCTTTGGCCGGTTACCGGTCTGCATCGCCAAGACCCAGAGTTCTCTCAGTGACAAACCCAACCTTTTGGGCGCACCGACCGGCTGGACGTTGACGGTCACCGACATGCGCCTGTCGGCCGGGGCGGGTTTTTTGATCCCGGTATGCGGCAACATGATGCTGATGCCCGGCCTGCCGGCCCACCCCAATGCCTTGAATGTCGATGTCGACGAAGACGGTGTGATCAGCGGGATGTTCTGAAACGGATCTCATGAAACATGACTATTGAATTCACCACAGAGTCTTCAGTCCCGTTTTTGGGCCCGCTGTCGCGATAGGAACAAAAGATTGCACCACAGAGGCACAGAGCACACAGAGAAAAGAAATAATTTCCTCTTAGATTTCTCTGTGATCTCTGTGTCTCTGTGGTTTGCT
>PWWM01000129.1 GCA_003561495.1 Gammaproteobacteria bacterium | reverse complement strand
GGTGCGGCAGCCACGGCCGGGTTGGAGCCGAACTCCGGGCCTAGCAAGCCGGTGACATGTCCGGGAAGAAAGGGCACAAGATGTTCGCGAACTCCGATCGGGCCTATGCCCGGGCCACCACCGCCATGGGGAATGCAAAAGGTCTTGTGCAAGTTCAGGTGACAGACATCGGCATAATCGGCAATTCTTGACCAGCCGACCAGTGCATTCATGTTGGCCCCATCCAGGTAGACCTGGCCGCCGGCGGCGCGCACCTTGTTGCAAATGGTGACGACCGCCTCTTCGAATACACCATGGGTGGAAGGATAGGTGATCATCAGGGCGGCCAGCCGGTCCTGATGTTTTTCGATCTTGGCTTCCAGGTCGGCCAGGTCGATATTTCCCTGGCTGTCGCAACCGACGACGACGATGTCCATGCCGGTCATCTGGGCGCTGGCCGGATTGGTGCCATGCGCCGAGGACGGGATCAGGCAGACGTTGCGATGACCCTCTCCACGCTCCTCCTGCCAGCCCTTGATGGCCAGCAAGCCGGCATACTCGCCTTGCGAACCGGCGTTGGGTTGCAGGGAAATGGCACTGAAGCCGGTCAGGTTGATCAGCATCTGTTCAAGCTCGCCAATCAGGGTGTGATACCCGCGCGCCTGATCCCAGGGGCAGAAGGGGTGCAAGCTGGCGAACTCGGGCCAGGTGATCGGCATCATCTCTGCCGTGGCGTTGAGTTTCATGGTGCACGAGCCCAGCGGAATCATGGCATGGGTCAGGCTCAGATCACGGTTTTCCAGTCGTTTGAGATAGCGCAGCATCTCGGTTTCGGAGTGGTAACGAGAGAATACTTCGTGGGTCAGAAAATCCGTGGATCTGGACAGCTCGTCAGGGATGGCACTGTGACCCGCCGGCAAAGATTGATCCAGCTGGTTGATATCATTCTGGGCGCGATCAAATAGCTCCAGAAGTTTCACCACATGACGTCTGCGAGTGCATTCGTTGACGCTGATGCCAATGTAGCCCTCGCGATCAGCACGCAGGTTAAGTCCTGCACGCTGGCTGCGGTGCAGAATGGCTTGCCGCAAAGGCTCGTCCATACGCACCGATACGGTATCGAAATAGTGTTCGTGCTCGAGCTCATATCCGCCATCCGAGAGTGCCTTGGCCAGCAGACAGGTATGCCGATGGATGCGTCGGGCGATCGTTTTCAGACCTTCGGGACCATGCCAGACTGCGTAGAATCCGGCCATCACCGCCAACAGGGCCTGGGCGGTGCAGATATTGCTCATGGCCTTCTCACGTCGAATGTGCTGCTCCCGGGTCTGCAATGCCATGCGCAAGGCAGGATTGCCATGTCGGTCGCGTGAGACGCCAATGATGCGACCCGGTATGCTGCGTCGATAGTCTTCGCGAGTCGCCAGGAATGCGGCATGCGGACCGCCATAGGCCATCGGTACGCCAAAACGCTGGGCCGAGCCAATGACCACGTCAGCGTCAGAATCACCGGGCGCCTTGAGCATCACCAGCGCCATCAAATCCGCAGCAACTGACACCAGGGCGCCGCGTTCATGAGCGGTGGAAATCAGGCTGTCAAGATCGGTGAGACGACCGTCACTGCCGGGATACTGAACAAGAATGCCGAAACATTCCGTCCGCTCCAGTTCGGCCTTCAGGTCATCGCAGACGCGAATCTCGAGATCCAGATGACGGCCCCGATTTTTTACCACGTCGATGGTTTGTGGCAGGCAATTGGCATCGACCAGAAATACGTCACTATCGGCTTTGCGATTGACCCGGCGTAGCATGGCCATGGCCTCGGCAGCCGCCGTGGCCTCATCAAGCAGCGATGCATTGGCCAGTTCCATTCCGGTCAAATCCATGACCATTTGCTGGAAATTGAGCATGCCTTCCAGACGTCCCTGAGAGATTTCAGCCTGGTAGGGTGTATAGGCGGTGTACCAGCCCGGATTCTCCAGAATGTTGCGCTGAATGATCGGCGGGGTGATCGTTGGATGATACCCAAGGCCAATCATGCTGTGACTGAGCTTGTTCGTCTGGGCGATCTCACGAATTTCCTCCAGCACCCGCTCTTCATTATCACAGGCGGGCAAATCCAGCGGTTCTTCAATGCGAATGCTGCCGGGCATGGTTTCCTGCATCAGCCCATCAAGTGAATCGCTGCCGACCTTGCTCAGCATGCGGGCGATATCGCTGTCGTCGGGACCGATATGGCGGGGTACGAACCCGTCGTGAGCTTCGAGCTTGTGCAGGGTAGAGCCGGGATCGCGAATGTCGGTCATGGAAGTCTCTCGGGATGAATTCATATCAGTGACAGGTAGTGGTCAATCAGCAAGAATGCAAACAATGCCATCAGGTAGAGCACGGAGTAATTGAACATCTGCATGGCCAGTTGCTCATTGCGCGGTTTGAGCATGGCGATGGCATAGCCCAGAAAGCCCAGGTTGAGTACCGTGGCGCCGGCAAGGTAGACCAGACCGCTCATTCCGGTCAGCCATGGCAAGAGGGTAACCAGAACCAGGATAATGGTATAAAACAGGATCTGCCATCGTGTGAACGTGACCCCGTGGGTGACCGGCAACATTGGGACTTCGGCCGCCTCGTAATCGTGGCGTCGGTAAATGGCCAGCGCCCAGAAGTGCGGGGGGGTCCAGACGAATACGATCAGGAACAGGATCAGGGCATGGGCGTGGATCTCGCCGGTGACTGCGGTCCAGCCCAGCACTGGGGGCGCGGCTCCGGCTGCACCGCCAATGACGATATTCTGAGGGGTGGCGTGCTTGAGCCACACGGTGTAGATCACTGCATAGCCAATCAGGCTGACAAAGGTCAGGGCAGCCGTCAGGACATTGATGAACAGGCCTAGAACCAGCATGGAAGCTACCGCCAGGGAAACAGCGAATCGAATCACCTGCGCTTCAGTGAGTTGGCCGGTGGGGAGTGGACGATGGCGGGTCCGGGTCATGAAGATGTCGGTTCGCGCGTCCAGCAGGTGATTGATTGCGGCAGCACTGGCCGCAGCCAGGCCGATTCCGAGATTACCGAGAATCAGGACATCCAGAGGGATCATGCCCGGCACGGACAACGCCATGCCGACCAGCGCAGTGAATACGATCAGGCTGACAACCCTCAGTTTGCACAGCGCGAGATAGCTGCGCGTATTCTGGATGGTCAAAGAATTCATGAAATATTTAGTCGCGCTGGGTCCAGGTCAGCAGACGACGCAGGTCACGGCGGATTCCGTTGGGATCTGCATCGCCAGCGTAACCCAGTATTATATTGCCCAAGGGGTCAGTAATGTATGCATTGGCCGGGTCTTCGGTCGATGGAAAATGATTCAGCAGTTGCCTGCTCTCAGGCCCGTGAATGATTTTGAAGTCCTCGGCCAGATCGTGGATGCGGTTCAGGGTCTGATCATCAATCTCAACCGAGCTGATCAACATCAGGCCCACATCGGGCTGATGTCGATCCTGGGCCCTGCGAACCTGGCGAAGCCAGTAGAGATCCTCCAGGCATTGGTCATCACAAGGTGTGTGACGACCATGGATGATGAACCAGCGATCCAGCAAATCCGTGCGAGAAAGTGTCTCGCCATCGGCGGTGATCAGCGTGAAATCCGGAAGCGGAATGACGGGCTGAATCAGTTCGCCATGATTGCGGCTGCCTCCCGGTTGCCAGGACAACCATTCGCTGTGGAGAAGGACGGCGACGATCACCGGCGTCAGAAAGAGAGCAAAAACGATGATGATGGCTTTCTTGTTCATTTACTTGCGCAAGGCTCTGGCGGTGAGAATGATCCAGATCAGGAAAACGACGAATCCAATGCTGGCCCATTGAAATGCGTAGCCGCGATGACGTTCGGGACCCATGGTCACAGGTCGCCAGTCATCGCCGCTGAGATGGGCCGGATGGTCGACATCCAGCAGGATGACGTGATCGGCCAGGTTCGGGCCGAAAGCTTCCCGCAAGTGCTCAAGATCGAAATAAGTCATCAGATTGGGCCAGTTTTCCGGGTCCAGTGATTCGGCCCGACCTATCTGTACGCCGACGCGGGGCGGTGGGCTGATGCGTCCAGACAACTCGAGCCGTTGCGAGTCGGTTTCGAATTCAGGCCATTGCCCGGAACGCCGATCGAATGGCTGCCATCCCCGATTGACCAGAATGATCCAGTCTGTGTCCTCCGGGTGAAATGGTGTGAAAACGTGCACGCCCGGATGATTGTTGCGGATCTGATTGTCCAATAGCACATGCCGGGTCGGGTCAAAGCGACCGGTTCCGGTCACCGGCGTGTAAGACTCGAGTGCCTCCTCGGTCAGCAGGGAGGCCGGAGCAGATTGCCACTGATCCACCAAGGCCTGCTTTTCCTCGGCACGGTCCAGTTGCCACAAGGCCAGCCTGGCACAACCAATCAGCACCAGGATTGCGGCCAGGTGGGGTAACCACATTCGTACACGCAGGCGCGCCATGACGCTCATCACGACAGCCCCGTATAATGACGTTCAGTCAATTTGAGGTTGTGAACCTTGCTGAGCAAAATACTGATCATTTCCGTGTTTGTGGCCATTCTGTACACTCTGGCCTCGAGCTTCTACTTTCTGGTCAAGGACCAGGGGGATGGGGAGCGCACCGTGCGGCGCCTGAGTTGGCGAGTCGGTTTGTCAATGGCGTTAGTGCTGGCCTTGTGGGGTGGATTTCATCTGGGCATTATCGAACCGCAGGGCGTTAACCCTGTTCAATATCCAAGCCCTTGATTCAAGAGTCGGATCCTGGATCAAAGTTGATCGAGTACGTATTCCGCACTGGAGACGTGAAAGCCTCCAGGTTCATCGATCAGAAGCTGTTCGACAACTCCATCATTCAGAATCATCGCATATCGTTGTGAACGAATGCCCATACCGAACGCCCGGCCATCCATTTCCAGACCCAGGGCGCGGGCAAATTCGCCATTTCCGTCCGCGGCCATGACAATCTGGCTCTCCAGGCCGGCGTCCTTGCGCCACGCATCCATGACGAATATGTCCATCACCGAAGTACAAACGATCTTGTCAACGCCTTTGTCGACCAGAGACTGGGCGTGTTCCTTGAAGCCGGGCAGGTGCTTGGCCGAACACGTCGGTGTAAAGGGGCCGGGAACCGAGAACAGAACATTTCGGCCCTGACCGAGCAGCTCGGTCGAGGAAACAGGCGTCGGTCCGTCGGCAGCCATGACGGTCAGATTGATCTCGGGCAGTGGCTGACCGGCTTCGATGGTCATGGGATCAGCCTCCGAGTGCCTTGTTCATGGCTTCAAGCAGAACTTTCTTGTCGATCGGCTTGGTGATGTAGGCCGCCGCACCCTGGCGCATACCCCAGATACGGTCGGTTTCCTGATCCTTGGTGGTCACGAAAATGACAGGAATATCGGAAGTGGACTCATTCTTGGAAATCTTGCGGGTCGCCTGGAATCCATTCAGGCCCGGCATGACGACATCCATCAGGATCAGGTCGGGAACCTCGGCAATCGCTTTTTCCACGCCCTCCTCGCCATTGACGGCTGTGACCACCTGGTGACCGGCGCCCTCGACAATTTGTGACAGCGAATACAGTTGAGATTCGGAATCGTCAACGATCAATACTTTAGCCATAGTCTTCCCTTTTGATGTGCTCTCTCTGCTGTGTCGTCAATGATACTCGAAACCGGCTGGGAAAGGGATGCTCGCTCAGCGCAAGTCCACCAGGGTTCGGCCTCGCCCTCCCGCTGAAAGCAGTCGTTCGAAGGTTTCCTGCAGATCGTCCATGGTGATCGCCTCGCCGGCAATCTTGTCCAGATGGCGCGGTTTCCAGTCATCCGCCAGTCGATTCCAGAGTTCCTCTCTCAAGGGGTAGGGGCAACCGGCTGAATTGATGCCGAGCAGGCCGATGCCGCGAATGATGAAGGGCATGACCGTGGTGTTCAGGCCGATGCCGCTGGCCATGCCACAGGAAGCGATATTGCCCCAGGGCTGGATGACCCGGGTCAATCCCGCCAGGGTGTCGCCGCCGACGTTGTCCAGCGCGCCGGCAAAGCGCGCCGAGGCCAGCGGAGTTTCCGGCCAGTAAAGATCATGACGGGAAATGCATTGATCCGCGCCCAATTCGTGCAGCCAATCGAACTCTTCCAGCTTGCCGCTGATAGCGGTGATCTGGTAACCGGCTC
>PWWM01000086.1 GCA_003561495.1 Gammaproteobacteria bacterium | reverse complement strand
GGCTTTCGGCAGACTGCGTTATCGAAACTTGCTGTAGGAGTGCTACAGCGGCGTTTCGCTGCCTTGCTGCCGAAAGCCACACTGCGGCTGAATGCGATCTACATACCTGCCGGGTTAATAATTTTCGCAACAGCGAACTTGAGCTCATGCTCCCTTACGACAGAAGCACTTCCAGTGCGGCGTTGCGGGCAGCGGCCAGGCGGTGGCGCAGGCGGTCAGGTTGCAGGAGTTGTTCAGCGATCAGGCGGGTGGTGAACGGGCGGGCGGCCTGCATGAGGTCCAGGTCCGGGTAGATCGCGCGGGCCACGCCCTCGACGGTGACCAGGGACTTGATCAGCAGGCCGTAGCCTGTGGGAATGGTAATGCGGAAATCGGCCAACATGGATAGAAACCCCAGGGCGAAGCCGCGCACGTCGGCTTGCGGTTCAGCGAGCAGGTGGTTGCGAACCAGTTCCTCGACCCGTTTGCGGACCTTGGCCACCTGCTCATCCGGAATCTCCAGGCCGAGTTCCCGGGAGTAGCGCAATGCCCGGTCGGCATCGCCATAGACCAGCCCGACCAGCACCTGGGCGATCGCCTCGCGTTGTGCCGATGTTGTGGTTCCGACGATGCCGAAGTCAAGAAAACAGATCCGGCCATCCGGGGTCACGAAAAGGTTGGCGGGGTGCATGTCGGCGTGGTAATACCCCAGCACCAACACCTGGTGCATGAACACATTGGCGCCATGGGTGGCCAGGGCGCGCGCATCGATACCGGCACGCTCGGCTGCACCCAGGTCATTGAGTCGCCAGCCCTCGACATATTCGGTGACCAGCACGCGGCGGGTGGTATGGCGCCAGATGACGCGTGGCACGATGACTTGCTCATCGTCGGCAAAGTCGCGTGTGAAGCCATCGGCGACTCGACCTTCGTTGCGAAAGTCGAGCTCGCGATCGAGCATGGCGCTAAATTCATCCAGCAGCTCGACCGGACGCCAACGCGCCAGGCGCTTGAATCGCGCCATCCGCCGTGCCCAGCGCCGGGCAATGGCCAGGTCGGCGGCGATCTGGGGCTCGATGCCCGGGCGCAACACCTTGATCGCGACCTCGGTACCGGCCGGCAGCACCTCTCCGGTCACGGGGAGATAGTCCTTTCTGAGCCGAGCGCGGTGGACCTGTGCCACCGACGCAGCAGCCAGCGGCTCGTCCTCGAAATCGGCGAAGAGCCTGTCGGGTTCGGCGCCCAGCTCTACTACGATTGCCTTTTGAATGGCGTCGTCGGGAACCGGCGGCATGCGATCCTGCAGCCGCTCCAGTTCGAACACCGTTTCCGGGGAAAACACATCGGGACGCACCGAGGCCAGTTGTCCCAGCTTGGCAAACGTCGGTCCCATGCGCTCGCAGAACAAACGCATTTGCTTCGCGATGATGGTGCGCCTGCGCCGGCCACGCAGCAAACCAAAGCGACATTTCCAGATCGTGACCAGCAGACTGCCGATCACGGCCCGGGCAATTCGCCACCCGCGACCCGGTTGCGGCTCAGTCGGGCAGGCGTTGGGCGAGGCCATCGATGGATGCCTGCAGCGATTCAAGCCGGCCGCGCAGTTCGGCGATCTCGAAGGCGAGTTGATCGATGCGCTCGCCAACCTCATCCTGGTTGAACGTTTCATCAGAATCCCCACCTTCGGCCAGTCGTTGCTTGAGGCGTTCTTTTTCCTCATCGACCAGCACCGCCAGGCCTTCGACGAAGGCTTCCGGCCCATCCCGCATGGTGCCCGGGGTCTGATCGCGTCCGCGTTTGACTGCGGACTTCCAGCCCTCATCGGCGCTTTCGTGAATCAACGCCCAGGCTGCGAGTAACTCGATGATGTTTTTCATGACGCCTCGCGGAATCCAAGTTGTGCCTCATTATGTTCGGATCGAGTCATAGCTTATTGTCTTGGCTCAATTTTCAATTGATCCACATCGGCTATTCTTTTTGTGGACTCAAACGAAAAAACACACTGGACAACCGGCATGGGCTCAAAACCAATCGATCTGCTGCTGCTGCATCCGCCGAGCGTTTACGACTTCCGCAAGGAGTCCATCCTGTATGGTCCAGTCAGCGACATGGTGCCCTCATCGGTGATGTTCGAGCTTTACCCGATCGGTTTCCTGACCATGGCCGGCTACCTCAAGGAACACGGTCGCGAGGTACGCATTGTCAATGTCGCCCTGAAGATGTTGACCGATCCGAAATTCGACGTCGAGAAGTTTCTGGCCAGGATCAACACGCGGGCGATCGGCATCGACCTGCACTGGATGCCCCATTGCCACGGCGCCATCGAGATTGCCCGTCTGGCCAAGAAGGTACACCCGGACGTGCCGGTCATGTTCGGCGGATTGTCATCGACTTACTACCACGAGTCACTGGTCGCCGATTACCCGGAAATCGATTTCGTGTTGCGCGGCGACAGCACAGAAGAACCCCTGAATCTCTTGCTGGAGACGCTCGAGAACGGCGGCGACCTTCACCAGGTCCCGAACCTGACCTGGCGCAAGGACGGCGAGGTTCGCGTCAATCCCCTAACGTTCGTGCCGCGCACACTCGATTATGTCGATGTGCTCCCGGAGCTACTGATTGACATGGCCGTTCGGTACCGCGATGTGAACGGTGTACTGCCGTTCAATGGCTGGCTGCGCAATCCGACCACCATGGTGTTGCCGCTGAAAGGCTGCGCCTTCGAATGTGTCACCTGTGGCAGTTCGGCCTCGACCTGCGCCAGGATGACCATGCGCCGCAAGGTCGCCTTTCGCAGCGCCGGCAACCTGGTCAAAAACCTGGTTGCCATCGGACGCCTGTCGCGCGGGCCCATCGTGATCCCCGGCGATCTGCTGCAAGGTGGCAAGAAATACGCCCGGCAGGTCATCGACGAGATCCAGGCAGCCGGCGTCAAGAACGAGATCTGCTTCGAGTTTTTCGATGTGCCGCCGATCGAGTTTTTGAAATACGTCGATGAACGGGTGCCCAACTGGAGTTTCGAAGTCAGCCCGGAAAGCCACGACCGCAAGGTCCGCCACGCCATGGAAGGCGAGGCCGGTTACGAAAACGAAGCCATGGAAAACATGCTGCGCGAGGCACTCAAGCTCAACTGTCATCGCATCGACGTGTTCTACATGATCGGGCTGCCGTTCCAGACCTACGAGTCGGTCATGGAAACGGTCGACTATTGCGAGTCCCTGTTCCAATGGGGCGACAAGCGCCTGCAGTGCTTCATCTCACCCATGGGCCCGTTTCTCGACCCCGGCAGCCGGATTTTCGAGGAGCCGGAAAAATACGGCTATCGCAAGCTTGCCCATACGGTCGAGGAACATCGCCAACTGCTGACCCAACCGAGCTGGGAGCATATCCTCAACTATGAAACCGAGTGGATGACACGCGCGCAGCTTGTGGATGCCACTTACGATGCCGCCGAAAGGCTCAACGAACTGAAACTCCAGTATGGCCGGATCGACGAGAAATCCGCCCGGATGGTGGCCGAAGGCATTGCCGAGGCCCGACGCTTGCGCGAGCGACTCAAGGCCAGTCTGGACGGTACGCTTTCAGAGGCCGACCAGGCCGAATTGCGCGGCGAGATCAACCGCTTCAGCCACAACACCGTATGCGACAAGCGCGAGTTGTTCTGGCGAGGCGGCATTTCCAGCTTCAAGATTCCGGCGATCATGAAAGTGGCCGCGAAGGCGCTCTGGAACTGAACCCCCTCGTTACTTGTTTCTCAAAGCTGCAGCGACGATTTCTCCGACGTCGGGGCTTAAGGATTTCAGTGCACGGATTCGCTCCAGCTCGGTACGCATTTGTCCGGCACGTTCAGCATCGAAGGTGTGCCAGCGATTGAAGGCCGTGGCCAGGCGGGCGGCGACCTGGGGATTGAGGGCGTCGAGTTCACGAATGGCCTGCCCCAGCAAGCGATAGCCGGCGCCATCGCCACGATGGAAGGCGCGCGGATTGTTGTGGCTGATTGCGCCCAGCAGGGCACGCACCTTGTTGGGGTTTTTCAATGAAAACGCCGGATGTTCCATAAGCGCGGCAACCCGTTCGACCGTCTCGGTCTCGGCCACACTCGCCTGGACCGCAAACCACTTGTCCATGACCAGGGCATCGCCGCCATGACGGGCCTCGAAAGCTTCCAGCGCGCGGCTGCGTCGCTCGCCACCGGCATGGACCAGACATTTCAGGGCAGCCAAACGGTCGGTCATGTTGTCGGATTCGGTGAACTGTTTTTCGGCCTGCTCAAGGCCGGCTTCGCAGCCGTTGATGCACCAGTAGCTCAAGGCCAGGTTTTTCAGGCGGCGACGCGCCATGGCCTGTCCCGCATCACTCCAGGGGCTGGCATCCAGACAACGACGCCAGGTTGCTTCCAGCGCATCTTTCAGATGTCCGCAAAGTGATTCCAGCAACTGTTTGCGGGCCCGGTGAACGGCATCGACATCGACCGGGTCGCGCTGCTGCACCAGTTCCATCTCAGTGGGCAATATCAACAGCTCGGCGGCCAGGGCTTCATCCATCCCGGTATCGTCGAGGATGGCTGCCCAGGCTTGCTCCAGTAGCTCGGCGCTGTCGGGGAACCGGCCATCAACGGCAAAGGCCTGATCGAGCACCTGCTCGGACAGGCGGCGACAGGCTCGCCAGCGATTGAAGGCATCCGGGTCATGTCCGGCCAGTCGTGCGAGGTCTTCCAGAGACCAGTCGTAATCCAATGCCACCGGTGCGGAGAAATCTCGCAGCAGGGAAGGCAAGGCGTCCGGTGGCAGATCTCGAAAGCGAAAGGACGATTCAGGCTTGTTGAGCACCAGCAGGCGGGTTGTTTCGCCGGCTTCGCTTTCATCGGCCAGGGTGACCGGCAAGGGCTGGTTTTCAGCATCGAGAAAACCGATTCGAACCGGGATCATCAGCGGGCCGAGATCGCGATTGTCGGCGTGCTCGGGCAGCGTCTGTCTGAACTTCAGAATGAAATGGCCATGCTTGTGATCGTAGTCCGAGCGGACCTCGAGCCGGGGGGTGCCGACCTGGCGGTACCAGCGTTCGAACTGGCGCAGATCACGGTTGTTGGCGTCAGCCATGGCAGCAAGAAAATCATCGCAGGTCACGGCCTGACCGTCGTGGCGTTCGAAGTACAGGTCCAGCCCCCGGCGGAAACCGTCCTTGCCCAGCAGGGTCTGGTAAAGGCGCACGATTTCAGCGCCCTTCTCGTACACCGTGGCGGTATAGAAGTTATTGATCTCGATGTAGCGTTCGGGTCGGATCGAATGGGCCATGGGCCCGGCATCCTCGGGAAACTGGCGCGCCATCAGGGTGGCGACATCGGCAATCCGCTTGACCGGCCGTGAGCGCAGATCCGAGGTGAATTCCTGGTCTCGAAAGACCGTGAGCCCTTCCTTCAGGGTGAGCTGGAACCAGTCGCGGCAGGTGACCCGGTTGCCGGTCCAGTTGTGGAAGTACTCATGCCCGATGACCGCCTCGATGGCCTCGAAATCAGCATCGGTGGCAGTATCCTGGTCGGCCAGCACGTAGCGGGCATTGAAGATATTGAGACTCTTGTTCTCCATTGCGCCCATGTTGAAGTCATGGGTGGCGATGATATGGTAGACATCCAGGTCGTATTCCAGCCCGAAGCGTTGCTCATCCCAGGTCATGGCCCGCTTGAGACTGGCCATGGCATGATCGAGTCGACCGATGTTCTCGGCCTCGGAGTAGATCTTCAGTTGGACCCGGCGGCCGCTGGCGGTGGTGAAGGTATCGCTGATCGCTTCCAGATTGCCTGCGACCAGGGCGAACAGGTAGCTGGGCTTGGGGAAAGGGTCGTGCCAGATGGCAAAGTGGCGGCCACCCTCCAACTCGCCGGACTGCTCCAGGTTGCCGTTGGACAACAACACCGGGTAGTGATCAAGATCGGCCTCCAGGCGCACCCGGTAGGTGGACATGACATCGGGCCGGTCGGGGAACCAGGTGATCTTGCGAAAGCCTTCGGCCTCGCACTGGGTCAGCAACGACTCACCCGAAGCATACAGACCCTCCAACGCGGTGTTGCGGACCGGTTGAATGACCACTTCGGTCACCACCCGGGCCTGATCCGGCAGTTGCCCGATGACCATGGATTGACCATCCAATCGATACTGGCGCGGTTCGAGAGGCTGTCCATCCACGGCGACCATGCGGGTCTGCAGGCCTTCGCCATCCAGCTTCAGCGGGGCGCG
>PWWM01000111.1 GCA_003561495.1 Gammaproteobacteria bacterium | reverse complement strand
GTGGCCGCGGTCTTCCGGCTTGACGTAGCCGCCTTTTTCGAGAATCGGCATGGCCCGGCGGAAACTGGCATCGATCTCGGTCGGCAGTGTCATCAGGTGCACGATGATGCCCGAGGCCAGGGTGGCCAGGCCGACCACCAGCAGGATGATGCCGGCACGCGGCAGGCGCAGGGCGAGGATGGCCACCGGCATCAGTGCGATCAGGATCACGCCCAGACGCTGGAACTTCTGCAGGGACCGGACCAGTCGGGTGCGCCAGATCAGCGGTCGGTAACCATCGGCGTGCTGAATAGCGTGACCCACCTCATGGGCGGCGACCGTGATTGCGGTCAGCGAGGCCTGGTCATGATTATGGGGACTCAAGCGAACCACCCGTGCCTCCGGGTCGTAGTGATCGCCATCTTTCTCGGTTTTCTCCACGCCCACGCTTTCCAGACCAAGATGATCAAGCAGATGACGAGCGAGCTGGCTGCCTGTGCCCGGATAGCGATCGGCCGGTGACTGGTAGCGGGCCAATACCCTCTTGACCCACCATTGGGGCAGGAAGATGATCGCGGCGAGCAGGAGCAGGGCAACTATCAGCATGGTTTGGTTCGTTTGATTCGTTTAGTTGGTTTGGTTGGTTTACTTTGTTTGGTTGGTTTGGGTCTGGATTTGTTGCCAGGCTTGCTGGCGGGTCATGCCGGTCAGGCGGGCCAGGATTTTGGCGGCGCGTGAGGGGGGCAGTTCGTTGACCAGTTCCCGGGCCAGGGCCTGTGCATGGATGGCCGGTTGCGGGTCCGGGTGGCCCGAGACCACCAGAACGGCTTCGCCTCGACGTTGATCGGGGTCTGCTTTCACCCAGTCACGGAGCGCCTCCAGGCTGTCTCTGCGGATGGTTTCGTGCAACTTGGTCAATTCTCTGGCCACAGCGGCTCGACGCTGTCCACCCATCACCACAACCAGGTCATCCAGAATCTCGGTCAGATCACGCGCCGGCACATAGAAAATCAGGGTCTGCGGAAAATCAGACAATTCCATCAGCCGTCGGGTTCTGGAACCACTGCGGGCCGGCAGAAAGCCCTCGAAATGAAAACGATCGGACGCCAGGCCGGCCGCAGAAAGTGCGGCAATGGCGGCACTGGGCCCGGGGATGGGACTGACTGTCACACCGGCCTCATGGGTAGCCGAGACCAGGCGAAATCCCGGATCGGAGATCAGTGGCGTACCGGCATCGCTAACCAGGGCTACATCGGTTCCCGACAGCAGCAGGTCAATCAGTTCGGCCACTGCGGCTTCCTCGCGATGCTCGTTGACAATGATCATGCGAACCCTGCTCTGCCGCCCATCGAGCAGACGACGGCTAATCCGCGAATCCTCGGCGGCAATCACTTCGACCCGTTCCAGCACCTCGCGCGCCCGGGGAGATAAATCGGCCAGGTTGCCAATTGGCGTGGCCACCACAAACAGGGTTGCCGATCGCGTTTCAGGATCATGTTCGGAATGCCGATTGCTCATGACCGGCATTGTACCCGTGCCTTCGTTTATCATTCCGCACATGCTCAAGCTCATTCCCATTGCCCTGTCGCTGACCTTTTTCCTGGTTGCCTGTGCACCGACCCAGCCGGTCACCCGGCCCGACCCGGCGACCGATCCGGAAATCGAACAGATCGAAGCGATGGTTCGCGGCGGTGAGCTTGAGGCTGCGGCCGAGGCCTGGCTGGCGCTGGCCCAGGCTCAACCGGAAAGAGCCGGGGCGTTCAGGATTCGGGCCGCGGAGGTCTGGCTGCAGGCCGGACGGGATGATGAGGCCGCCGAGGCACTGGCCGAAGTCGAGCCGCGCAGACTTGAACCTGCGCAAGCCGCCAGGTTCAACCTGGCCCGCGCGGAGTTGGCGCTGAACGAGGGCGACCTGTCAACTGCCGGATGGCTGCTGGCAGAGTCCATCGATGCGCTGCCGGAAACTCTGATGATGCGCCACCAGATGCTCGATGAACTGCTCGGTCGGGCGCTCGACAACCCGGCGCGCCAGGCCTTCGCGGCCTTGGAAACAGCCATCGCCGAGGAGGACTTTCACCCCGAACTGGCCCTGGCCTTGCTGATTGAACAGCCATTGGCCGCCTTGCGGCAGCTTCTGGCCAAGCACGGACATCGAGCCGATGTATCGCCCTGGCTGGCCCTGGCGGTGGCAGCGCGCAGTCACCTGCTTGACCCAACCCTGCTCGAAGATGCCTTGATTGACTGGGAAGCCCGTTATCCAGCCACAGGATACGGTGCCTGGCAGGCCTTGACCTGGATCAGTCTGTGGAAGCAGACACAAGCCCTGCCCCGGCACATTGCGGTGGTCCTGCCCGGTCGCAGCGCAATGTCGCGTGCCAGCGAAGCCGTGCGCGATGGCATTGTTTCGGCCTGGCTGGATCTGCCACCGGATCGCCGCCCTGAGTTGAGCTTCAAGTACATCGATGAGCAAGCCGGCAGCGCGACTGCGGCATGGTTCGAAGCCCGCGAATCCGGAGCAGACTTCATGCTCGGGCCTCTCGAGCGTGGCCCGGTCGATGAACTGGCCGGCCTGCCCGATGCCAGCCTGCCGATGCTTTTGCTCAATCACCCCACCGATCCGAGCATGCTGGCACACGGTTCCGGCATGGTGCACGCGCTCGGCCTGCTTCCGGAGGAAGAAGCCGAGCTGGCCGCCGTCCATGCCCTGGTTCAGGGGCACGAACGGGCACTGGTGCTGTTCCAGGATACCGACTGGGGACGACGGGTTGCCGAATCCTTCACCAAGACCTTCGAACTGGGCGGCGGACGCATCATGGGTCGAACCCGCTATGCACCCGATCAGGTCGATCACAGTCGCATGCTGGAGGTTCTGCTGCAACTGGACCAGTCCAGTCAGCGCGCTCGCCAGCTCGGACAGGTACTGAATCAGACCCTGGAATATGAACCGCACCGGCGCACCGACATTGACCTGATCTTTCTGGCCGCCCGCGCCGAGGATGGTCGTCTGATTCGTCCGCAATTACGCTTCTTTGGCGCTGGTGATGTGCCGGTTCTGGCCACCTCGCAGATCATCGCCGGTGCGCCCGATCCCGGCCGTGATGAAGATCTCGACGGGATCAGCCTGCCCATGGCACCGTGGTTCCTGGACTTCACGGCCCAGGGCGAGCAACGCCGCCGAGCCGAATCCATTCACCCACACCTGGACAATCCCAGCCTGTCGCGCCTGCACGCCATTGGCGCCGATGCCATGGACCTGGTGCCGTGGCTGGATCTGATGCGGGCCGATCCACAGCTCTACCTGGCCGGACTCTCGGGCCGATTCCGGCTACCTGACGGACGCGTATTCGAGCGCGACATCCCCATCGTGCGCCTGGTTGACGGGCGGGCCACGCCGATTCAATGACCACCCTGCGCGGGCAACTGGGCGAGAGTGGCGAACGCGACGCCGAATCCTTTCTCATCGCGCGAGACCTGAGACTGGTCGAGCGTAATTACCGCTGTCGCTCCGGCGAAATCGACCTGATCATGCTCGACCCCAACCCAGAAGATGCTGAAGAAGTCCTCACCTTCGTCGAGGTCCGCCTGCGAGGGTCCGGGGCACATACCAACGCCCTGGAAAGCATCGATCCGGGCAAGCAGCGACGCCTGATCAGCGCCGCACGCCACTTTCTGATGGCCCACTCCCCTCAATGGGATCGCCATCCATGCCGATTCGATGTGGTCGCCTGGAGCCAGGAGAGTGAGCGCCCGATCTGGGTGACGAATGCTTTCGAGCCGTAGATCCTGTTTCGAGCCGTCGAACGACTCCTTCCTGTTCAGCGATACAGGTCATCCTGGGCGGGTGGGCGGGTCTTGAAGCGACGATGCAGCCACCAGTATTGCGCCGGCGCCCGGCGAATGTGTTTTTCCAGAAAGGCATTGAAACGGGCCAGATCAGCCACCGGGTCGCGGCCTGGAAAATCTTCGAGGGCGGGTTCGAGATGGACGATGACCCGACCGCTGTTTTCCTCCTTGAGCGGAATCATGGGCACGACCCGGGCCCGGCCCATGCGCGCCAGGTCGACAATGGCCCGGGCCGTGGCGGTCTGTATTCCGAAAAACGGCGCGAACAGACTGCGGTCCGGGCCAAAATCCTGATCCGGGGCATACCAGAGCACGCCACCTGAGCGCAGATGGCGAATCATGCCGCGCAAGTCATCGCGCGCCAGCATGTCCTCGGCATAGCGCTTGCGCCCGCGATTCTGGAAGCGGTTCAACACGGGATTGCGCAAGGGGCGGTAAATGCCCCGGGCCGTGACCTGCTCACCGAACAGGCGCGCACCCAGTTCCAGGGCAGTGACATGCCCGGTCAGCAAGACCACCCCTTGCCCCCCGGCACGGGCCTGCTCCAGGTGTTCCAGTCCGATGACCTCACCAAAACCCTGATCCAGTCGGCCGGGTCGCTGCCAGGCCACGGCAATTTCGGCCAGGCTTTCGGCCAGATGACGAAAATGCCGTCGCAACAGGCGCTCGCGGGCCGCATCATCCAGTTCGGGAAAACACAGCAACAGGTTGGTGCGGGCAATCGCGGCGCGCCGACGCATCAGTTTGCGCATGGGCCAGGCCAGCCAGCCGGTCAACCGTCGGCCCAGGCGAAGCGGCAAAACGCCGATCAGCCGAACCGGCCACAAGCCGAGCCAGGTCATCAGGTAGACGATGGGCTTCATGGCCTCATTATCGCCAATCCGGCACCCCGACACCTGCACGGACATCGGCTACACTGACCGGTGCCCATGCTGATCATCTATCGTCTGCTCGCCGCCCTGGTCAGTCCGCTGGCTCTGTGGCGGCTTCATCGCCCGGCGCGCTCCATGCCTGAATTCCGGGGCCGCTGGCGTGAGCGCCTGGGCGCCATCACCCCATGCCGGACGGCGCCGATCTGGATTCATGCCGCCTCGGTCGGTGAAGTCAATGCCGCCCAGGCGCTGATTCACCAGCTATTGCGTAACCATCCTGATCGACCGCTGCTGGTGTCGACCTTTACCGTCACCGGCGCACAACGGGTTGCCGAGCTGTTTGATGACACCGTCGAACATCGCTTTGCGCCCCTGGACAACGGATTCAGCACCCGACGCTGGTTGCGTGCAGCCCAACCGGCAAGCATGATCGTGGTGGAAACCGAGATCTGGCCGGAGCTTTACCATCAGGCTCACCGATCCGGCTTGTCACCCATTCTCGTCAACGCCCGCCTGACCGAGTCCAGCCTGAAAAGAATGCAACGATTCGAGAGCCTTTACAGACCCGCCGTGAAAGCCATCGCCATGGCCATCTGTCAGTCTGAAAACGATGCCAGGCGCTTTCAATCGCTGGGCCTGAGCGTCGACCAGACGCCGGTCTCGGGCAATCTCAAGTTCGACATTCCACTAACTGATGACCTGGGCGCAAGGGCCAATGCCTTGCGTCAACGTTGGCGAAATCGTCCCGTCTGGGTCGCCGGCAGCACCCGTGATGATGAAGAGCCCAAACTGCTGGCCGCCCACCAGTTACTCAGAAAGGACCGGCCTGATGCCCTACTGGTGCTGGCCCCGCGCCATCCTGAGCGCTGCGATGAGGTGGCCAGCCTGATTGAACGGGCCGGGCTGATGGCCGCGCGAATGGACGATGAGCCAGAAACCGATACCTCGGTCGTGCTTGTCGACCGACTCGGTCAACTCATGCCCTGCTACGCGGCCGCCATGGTCGCCTTCGTCGGCGGCAGCCTGGTGCCAGTCGGCGGCCACAACCTGCTGGAGCCGGCCTCGCTGGGCAAGGCGGTGCTGGCCGGTCCCCATCTCCATGAACAGGCCGAATCCGCCACTGCCCTCGAACAAGCCGGCGGTTTGCTCAAGGTGGACGACGAGCAAGAGCTGGCTCGCGCCGTAGCCCGGCTCTGGGGCGAACCGGAATACGCACTTCGGGTCGGGCGCGCCGCACTGGGTGTGGTCGAAGCCGGGCGCGGCAGTCTGCGCCGCACGCTGAAATTGCTGGGCAGCCTTTGAACGATTGTCATAGAACAAACTTCAGAATTCACCACGGAGGCACAGAGTCTTCAGTCCCGTTTTTGGGCCCGCTGTCGCGGTGCAAACAGGGGCGAAATAACGTGTCGGGGAAAGTGGGCAATGCCGATTTTAGTCACGTGAACCCGGCCATGTCGATGGATTCATTCTCGACCGTCGGCCACACGCGCGGGCGATCTCCGGTCAGGCGCTTCTTGCCTCCGGCAAACCGCACCTGCCCT
>PWWM01000133.1 GCA_003561495.1 Gammaproteobacteria bacterium | reverse complement strand
CTGGCCGGGGCCAGCGCGATCATCATTTATACCTTTCTGGGCGGTTACCTGGCGGTAAGCTGGACAGATGCCCTGCAGGCCTTGCTGATGCTGCTGGCCCTGGTGGCCGTCCCCCTGATGGTGACCGGCACGGCCGACTCGGGCATCCTGGCGGCCACGCGCGAACTCAATCCGGAGCTGCTCAACCCGTTCACCGACAGTGACGGCCAGATGCTGGGCATTCTGGCCATCGTTTCGCTGCTGGCCTGGGGGCTGGGCTATTTCGGGCAACCCCATATCCTGGCGCGATTCATGGGAATCCGGGCGGCCGGTGAGCTGACCCGTGCTCGCCGGATCGCGGTGAGCTGGGTCACGATCTGCTTGATCTGCGCCGTGCTGGTCGGCATGGCCGGCATCAGCGGGCTGGCCGAACCGCTGGAGGGTCCGGATGCCGAAACCGTCTTCATTCGCTTAGTCGAAGTGCTGTTCCATCCGGTCGTGGCCGGCATCTGCCTGGCCGCCATTCTGGCCGCGATCATGTCGACGGCGGACTCGCAGTTGCTGGTGTCCTCCTCGGCAGTGACCGAGGATTTCTACAAGGGCATGCTGCGGCCGGAGGCTGGTGAACGAGAGCTGGTCTGGATCAGTCGCGGAGCCGTGGTCGGAATCGCCCTGGTCGCCTTGTGGCTGGCGGCCGATCCCGATCGCATGGTGCTCGACCTGGTCGCCTACGCCTGGGCCGGCCTGGGGGCGACATTCGGACCGGTCATCGTGATGTCGCTGTACTGGAAAGACATGAGTCGGGCCGGCGCCATTCTCGGGATGGTGGCCGGTGGGCTGACCGTCATCCTGTGGGGTCGTGCCGAAGGCGGGTTGTTCGATGTCTACGAAATCCTGCCGGCCGCCATTCTGGCCGCCCTGGCCGCCTGGCTGTTCAGCAAGCTGATTCCCGATGACAACAGCCGGCGCGCCTTTGCCAGAATGCTTGATACCTGACCCAACAAACGTCCGTCGGGGACGTAGCCCCGACCTACGGTGTCTGCCAGAAAAAAAGGCCCCGCAGTGCGGGGCCTTTTCATTCAACTGATTACTGATCGATCAGTTCGAAACGCAGGTCACCGCGTTGTCTGACGCATCGTAGTCGAAGTCGGCATGAGCGATGTTGTCGACGCAGAACTCGAAGCTGATCGAATTCTGGCGAACACGATCACTTTCCAGGAAGGCCACGCCATTGGAACCGGTCGCCTCGCTGCTGACCGTCCCTGAGACATCACCGCTAAACGTACCGGTGACGACTGCGCCGGAAACGGTGTTGCCATCGGCATCAACGACCGTGACAACGGCTTCGCCATTGCGCCACGGACCGCGTGACCGGACACTGACCGACACCGATCCGGCCGATACAGTCGATGAGGTGTCACCACCGTCATCATCGTCATCATCGTCGTCATCGGGGATCGCCTCGACGGTGACTTGCTGGCTGGTGGAATCGCTATCGCCATCGTTGTCGGTGACCGTCAGTGTGACGGTATAGCTGCCGTCGTTGGCATAAGTATGACTGACGATTTCGCCGGAAGCGCTGTTGCCGTCGCCGAACGTCCAGCTGTAGCTTTCGATGGTGCCATCGGAGTCGGTGCTGGCGCTGCCGTCGAAGGTGCAGCTGAGTTCGTCGCAGCTGTAGCTGAATGCGGCCACAGGCGGCTCATTGGGCTCCGGTTCCGGCTCCGGATCGGGGCCGGGGTCGCTGCCACCGCCGAGATAATCGAGTGCCGCCTGGGCCTGAACCAGGCCGTAGCCGAATTCGTTGTTGCGACCCGGCGTGCCCAGGTCCTCGGCACTGGCGGCCAGAGCGGCACGGATCTCGCCCGGTGAGGCGTCTGGCGCATAGCTCCAGACCAGGGCAGCCACAGCGGCCACGTGAGGCGAAGCCATGGAGGTGCCATTCCAGGCCTCATGACCGGATGCCGGGACGGTGCTGACTGTGGACACGAAGGCCGAGCTGCCAATCTGGTTTGAGGCCAGGTGCTGGCCATCGGCCTGGCTGATGCTGACCGCGGGAATGTTCGAGCAGGCGCGGTGTGGGGGGCCACTGCAATCCAGGGTACCCAAGAAGCCGCCGGGCTCGTTGTTGTAGATCACGGCGCCAACACCGCCACCAGATTCAACATTCGAAACCTTGTCGCTGAAGGAAATCTGGCCACGTTCGCACAATACGACCTGTCCAGACCAGTTACCGGTTGAGGTGCACAGTCCACCGTCAACCAGTCCACCATTCGCGGTGGTGCTGGCCGAGCGGTCCAGGGCCGAGGCGGTGTAGCCAGTGTCGACTTCGAGGGCAGCGTCGGCAAAAGGAACCGTGCTCAACACTCCCACGCCTGGGGCCGAAAGCTCAACCTGGTCATTACGCTGGGAGAAGCTTGCCAAATCCTTGTTGCTGTCGATGGCGGCCACCGAAATGACAGAATTATAAGAAGCCGGGTAACTGTAAGAGGTATTTCCGGAGTTGCCTGCAGCGGCTACTGACAGGACGCCCTGGTCATAGAGATCCTGGAAAGCCTGGGACTCGGCGCTGCTTGAGGTGCCGCCACCGAGACTCATGTTGATGACGGTCGAGCCGGCATCGCCACATTCATAGGCAGCATTGACCAGGCTTGAGCTGTAGCTCCAGCCGCAAGAACCACCGGACCAGTTGTCATTTCCGAAGACCTTGACGATGTGCAGGGCGACATTGCCACTGGGCAGTACGCCGAGTACTCCGCCGCCATTGGCCAGGGCGGCAATGGTGCCGGCCACATGGGTACCGTGGCCACAAGGGTCGATGTACGGGTCGCCACTGCCGGAGTCCGGGCTGGCGGTGACATTGCTCGATTGCAGGTCATCGTGATCGATGTAGTACCCGGAATCGATGATGCAGACCTTCTGGTTGCCGGCAAATTCATCCGAAACCAGATCGGCTTGGACCATTTCGATGCCGTAGGGCACTTCGTCGGCCATGGGGTATCGACGTTGGTCCACCTCGACATTGATGATATTGGGATTGTTCTGAAGCGCGTTGAGCGCCTGGCCGGGGATGGTGATCGCCGCGGCATTGATGCTGCGGTTGGTCATGTCGATCTTGACTTGACCACCCAGGGCCTGAATGTCGGCCATGCCATTTCCGGCTGCACCCGGGGCGAACTGGACGATATAACGATTGTCATCGGCCAGAACGTTGCCTGCAAGTATTAGGCTGGCCGCACCGGCAAGTGCAGTCAGCCACGATGTGGAATGCTTCATTGGATGGGTCCTCTGTTTGAACTAACGGGTAAGGGGATAACCAAGACTTGACCAGGACCCACTCCCTTCTTCCCCCGGATCTGGCTGAACGCGAACAGGCACAATCGGCAAAGACATGGCACACCGCAAACGGTGCGAGGCGTCTTCAGAATTGGCGTTGGCTTGAGTCAAAATAGCGTTGTTAGTCTTGATTGAGATCAATGAACGTGAATCGAATCACCTATTGATCTTTTTACTTTGCGCACATTCACGCATCAATGTCAAGTACCAAAAGCCATGAAAAGACATTTTTTTTAACGACAAATGTGAATGCGCGGCTTTGCTATGCTCACTTCCTCATGCCCTCGAATGCTTGTTGAAACGGTTCCAAGACAGCCACGAAATGGACGCTCCGAGCAGACCTTCTCCCGATTTCAAACACAGCTTTCACGCACTGGGCGAGGGCTTTTTCGCACCCCACAAACCCATGCCGGTCAAGGCTCCCGAGTTCATCATGCTCAACAGAGATCTGGCCGACCAGATTGGCATGGAGTCGGACTGGCTGGCCAGTCCGGAAGGTCTGGCGATGGTGTCCGGTAACCGTCTGCCGGCATCAGCCCGATCACTGGCCATGGTCTACGGCGGTCACCAATTCGGTCACTGGGTGCCGCGCCTGGGTGACGGTCGAGCCCTGCTGTTGGGAGAATTGATCGGTCATGATGGCATTCGCCGCGATGTGCAATTGAAAGGCTCGGGGCCAACGCCGTATTCGCGCGGTGGCGACGGACGTTCATCCATTGGCCCGGTGGTGCGCGAATACCTGGGCAGCGAGGCCATGGCCGCCCTGGGTATCCCGACCACCCGCTCTCTGGCTGCCGTGTCGACCGGTGAAGAGGTCTTCAGGGATCGACCCGAGCCCGGCGGCATACTCTGCCGGGTGGCGACCAGCCATGTTCGCATCGGCACCTTCGAGTATTTCGCCCGGCGCGGTGATGATCGGCGAGTGGCGGTGCTGGCCGACTACGTGATCGACCGGCATTTTCAAGAATTGATTGCTTGCGAAGGGCGCTACCTGGATTTTCTCAAACAGGTGACTGAACGCACCGCTGATCTGGTTGCGCAATGGATGCTGGTCGGCTTTATCCATGGGGTCATGAACACGGACAACCTGTCCATTGTTGGCGAGACCATTGATTACGGTCCGTTCGGCTATCTGGATGCCTTTGACCCGACCACCGCCTACAGTTATATCGACCGGCGCGGTCGTTATGCCTGGAACCGTCAGCCCATGATCGCCCAGTGGAATCTCTCGCGCCTGGCGGAGAGTCTGCTGGGCCTGATCGACGAAAATGAATCGGCGGCGGTCAGCCGGGCCAACCAGGCGCTGGATCACTTCAAACCGCGCTTCGAGAGTCGTTTCCATGCGGGGTTGAACGCCAAAATGGGTCTGGCCGACGTACGCCCTGGAGATGCTGAACTGGCCATGGATTTGCTCGAACGCATGCATGCCCAGCAGGCCGACATGACCTTGACCTTTCGCCGCCTGGGATGCCTGGACAGTTGCGATGCCGGTCGTGATCAGTCGGTCCGCGAATTATTCAATGAGCCCGAATCCTTTGACGCCTGGGCCATAGACTGGCGGCAACGTCTTGCGGTGGAAAATCGACCGGACGCTGATCGATGCAAGGCCATGAATGCGGTCAATCCGGCCTTCATACTGCGCAATCACCTGGCCCAGCAGGCCGTGGACGCGGCCATCGAAAAGCTGGATTTCGAGCCCATGAGGCGCCTGAACCGGGTACTGGGACGCCCCTACGAGGACCAGCCCGAACACGCCGACCTGGCTCGGCCACCCAGGCCGGAGGAACGGGTCCTGCACACATTTTGCGGCACATGATTGAATATGTTCTAATACGGCATCCATTCCAGGACTATGACCATGATCTCAAAATCCAGGCTGGCAACATTTGCTCTTGCAACCACCTTCTCGTTCAGCGTGCTGGCGGGCAGCATGCCCGATCCCGTCGAACCCGGTGATTTGCTTGCTTCGACCGGCAACGTTGGTCAATCGCTGATTGATATCGATACAGCGACAGGCGCCGGCAGCTTCCGGGCTCCGCTGGGCGACTTCGGGCCGGTGACCGAAATCCGCTTTCGCTCCGATGGCGTTCTGTTCGCCACCACCGGTGGGGGTGACAGCAGTGTAATCACGATTGATCCGAACACCGGAACGGAGACATTGATCGGGGTGCATGATTTTGGTGCGGTCAACGGACTGGAGTTCATTGGAGAGACCCTGTATGGGTCATTCTTTGATGCCGGTGGCGAAGGATCCGATCCTCAGGGAAAAGGTGGTGGGGAAGGAGCGGTCTACCTGGTCATCGTCGATCAAGATGATGGCTCTCTGGATGTCATTGGCCAACTGCAAGGTTATTTCCCGGTTCGCGGCCTGGCTTATGATCAGAGTACCGGCACCCTCTATGGTGTTGGAACCCCGGCCGGTGAGATCCCGCGTGAGGCGACACCGGAAGGCGAGTTCTCTGGAGATGACCTGTTCATCATCGATCCGACGAACGCCTCGACGACTCTGGTCGGGTCGATCGGCTGGCCGCTCGGCGCAATCAGCTTTGGTCCGGACGGACAATTGTACGGGGGCACAACGGCATCGTTCTTTGCGGTCGGCATGGAATCCGACAGAGGCAATGGCGACAGCGCGCTCGTGATGACCATCGATCCGGACACGGCGCAAGCCACCATCATTGGTGGTAGCGATATTCCGGCCATCAGTGGATTGGACTTCGTGCCTATCGATGTGACAGCGACGCCGGAACCTTTTGCCGTGCCTCTGCTCAGCACTTTGACCATGCTATTGCTTGCACTGATGCTGGCCGCTGTTGCCGGTCACAACCTGCGCGTGCGTTCAAGAGCAGACTGAAACATTCAATGATCAGGGGCCACCATCGGGTGGCCCTTTGATCTTCCGGCCCCGGGGTGGCAGCTTCCACCAGGCCCAGGCCACCAGCAGGGCAAAAACCGTATAGGTCAGGACGAATACCCACCAGGG
>PWWM01000116.1 GCA_003561495.1 Gammaproteobacteria bacterium | reverse complement strand
TTTCGCCCGCTGCCGTGCTCGAAACATTCCAGCGCGTCTGTGACGCGCTCCCGCCGCCGGCCCTGTTGCTTGCCGTACGCGCCGAGTCCTTTGACCTTGGCGCTCCCCTTACACTCGCCGCGCGCGGCAACCTTGAAGCCGCGTGGCTTTGGCTCTCGGAGCGGGACTGGCTGTGAAATGAACCGCGCCAGACCGCGGATTGTCGTTGTCATGCGGCTGGCGACAGCCGCGGGGCCGTGTGGCAGTATTCGGGGTCATGAATGAAATGGTAAGCCGAGAAAAAAGCACGCAGGACCTGGGGCTGGCCATGCCGGAAGGCTTTACTCGAGCGCCACCGGCTTCACGAAGCTGGGACAGGCCGAATGCCGGGGCGTTGGCAGGCCTGATGATTCTGTTCCTGCTGATGCTGGCGGCGCCTTGGGAGATATCGCTCGCGGAATCGAGCCCCGAGCCCGAGCGAACCACCCCAATGCCGGCGCTGCCCCCCTGCGCCGGCCCTGCACCAGCGCAAACGGAACCCGCCCGCTCACGCTGGCCCAAGGCGCCGCTGACTGAAGCTGATATTCCTGCGGCGGTGGCCGACATGACACTTGAGGAAAAGGCGGGCCAGATGGTGCAGGCTGATGCTTCGACTGCAACACCCGAAGAGGTCGGACAGCATGGCCTCGGCTCGATCGTCAAGACAGTGCCTGAAGGCGACCGGGGCACCACCGAGGCCTGGCGCGAAATGTTCGACGCCTATCAGCAAAAGGCGCTGCAAACCCGCACAGGCATCCCGGTAGCGTTCAGCATCGATGCGGTGCACGGACATGCCTACTTCGACGGCAACTCGGTCATTCTGCCGCACAACATCGGCATCGGCGCGACCCGCAACCCGGAACTCGCCCGCCGCCTGGCCGAAGTCACCGCCCGCGAACTTTCCGCCACCGGCATCCGCTGGACCCTGGCCCCGTCGATCGCGGTAGCCAGGAACATCCGCTGGGGCCGGACTTATGAATCCTTCGGGGAGACGGTCGAGCTGCAGCGGCTGTTCGCTGCGCCGCTGATCGAGGGCTTCCAGGGTACGAACCTCACCCACTTGGCGTCGGTGGGCGCCACCGCCAAGCACTTCATCGCCGACGGCGCTACCGAGGATGGAATCGACCGGGGCGACGCCATCATTTCCGACGACGAACTGCGCCGCCTGCACATGCCCGGCTTTGTCGATGCAATCGAGCGCGGCACGGTGTCCATCATGGCCTCGTTCAGCTCGGTCAACGGCGAGCCGGTGCACGGCTCGCGGACCCTGCTGACCGATCTGCTCAAGAACGAACTGGGTTTTGACGGTGTGGTCGTCACCGACTGGGAAGGCGTGGCCATGAGCGGACTGACGCTGGAGCAGGCGCTGGACGCCGGCATCGATATGTTCATGCTGGTCCAGTCCTGGCGCGAGGGGCTGCCGGAAATCGTT
The DNA here is from genome assembly GCA_003561495.1 of Gammaproteobacteria bacterium. Taxonomy (GTDB): domain Bacteria; phylum Pseudomonadota; class Gammaproteobacteria; order Xanthomonadales; family Wenzhouxiangellaceae; genus Wenzhouxiangella. The sequence continues at coordinate 19,844 of PWWM01000116.1, read as the reverse complement.
CGGCTGGTCGAAGAAGACAAGGTACCGATGTCGCGCATCGACGACGCGGTGACCCGGATTCTCAGGATGAAGCACCGACTGGGCCTGTTCGAGCAGCCGATGAGCTCTGCCGCATGTGCCGAGACCATGGGTTCGCAGGCGCATCGCGACATCGCGCGCCAAGCCGTGCGCGAGTCGCTGGTGCTGCTGAAAAACGAAGACGACATCCTGCCGCTGGACAAGAACAGCACCGTCATCGTGGCCGGTTCGCATGCCGACAACGTCGCCTACCAGAGCGGCGGCTGGACCAAGAAGTGGCAGGGCGCCCATGCCGATCAGTACGGCCATCCCGCGCGCCCGGTCGAAGGCGCGACCAGCATCATCGACGGCATCCACCGGCTGATCGGCAGTGAGCAGGTCATCGACGCCGGTGTGGACGGTGTCCGCGATGATGCCGACGTGGTGATCATCGTGGTGGGTGAAGCGCCCTACGCCGAGGGGGCGGGCGACCGGCGCGCTGAAGAACTGGTGCTGACGCCTGAGCAACGCGAGCTGATTAGCGCCTATCACGAGCAGGGCACCCGGGTGGTCACCGTGCTGGTCTCGGGCCGGCCGCTGCTGGTGACCGAAGAGTTGGCGTGGTCGGATGCCTTCGTGGCGGCCTGGCTGCCCGGCTCCGAGGGCTTGGGCGTTGCCGAGGTCCTGTTTGGCGACCATGGCTTCAGCGGCCGACTGGGGTTCTCGTGGCCTCGCGACGCCAGCCAGGTTCCGATCCGGATTGGCGACCCCGACTACGATCCGCTGTTCCCCTATGATTTCGGGCTGCGCTACTGACTGACGCGCTGCCCCGGGAATTCAATTCCCTGGCCGGATCGACAACACCGTCGCTGGCCGATGAAGCCGCTGCCGGGGGGGTCGGAATCTTCGCTTCAAAGCCAGTGGAGTCCGCATGAAGCAGCGCATTGATTCGAGCGGCTCTGGTAGTGGTTGACTGTCATGACTGCTCAAGCTGATTCGCCAGCGCTTCAAGGCCACGGATGGACAGGATTTCCTGCGGCCATAACGGCACTTCCAGCATGGGATGACCGGCGAAGCGTTGGCCGATTTCTTCAAGGTGAGTTTCCTGGACACCGCGGCGGGCCGAGAGGAATTCATCGCTGGAGGATGCCGGCAGGATCTGGTTGATGATCAGTCCGCCCACCGGAATGCCGTGGTCGGTCAGGGTGTCCATGGCGCGAGCGGTTTCGAGAACGGACAGGCGTTCCGGGGTCATGACCAGGACAAAGGCGGTGTGATCCGCATTAGTCAGCCGTTCACGGGCCAGTCGGAAAAGTTGTCTCCGTTCATTCAGTACATGCGCCAGGTGAGCGCGGCGCTGTTCAATGGCGGATTCATCCTGACCGGGCAGCATGCCGCGAAGTTGCTCTGACATTTTCCGGCTTGCCTCGAAGCGTCCGAGCAGACCATCGGTCCAGGCGGCCATGGTTTCGGGTAAAGACAGTAGATGCAGGGTGTGGCCGGTGGGGGCGGTGTCAAAGATCAGCAGGTCGGTCTCGTCATCGCGGCTGATCAGCCCGGCCAGGTGTTCGAGGAAGGCGGCATCCATGGCGCCGGGCGCATTGCGGGCCTGGGCCATTTGTCGGTCGATCTCATCGTAGAGGTTAGGGCGAACATAGTCGCGCAGATGCTGCGTGGTGCGGGCCAGGTATTGATCGGCCAGATGCTCCGGGTCCAGTTCGCAGGCCTCGAAACCCCAATGGGTGCGAGTGGGCTCCGGGCCCAGTGGCTGTTCGAGCAAGTCGCTCAAGGAATGGGCTGGATCCGTCGACACCAGCCGTGTTTTGCGACCCCGGCGGGCGGCCAGTACCGCCAATGCCGCCGAGAGCGTCGTCTTTCCCACACCCCCCTTGCCGCCACAGAAGATCAAGTGGCGTTTTAACAGTGCCTCCAACATAGGATCAATCGCTCAGCAGCAACGAAAATTGTCCAGCGGCGATTTTTCCAGGCCCTGACGACGATGCCACTCGTGAAACTCCTCGAGCATCACGCCGCGCAGTTCAAGCGTATGCCAGCTCACCGGATTGGGAATGCCCATCGACTCGCTGTAGATCAGCAGCATGAACAGATCCTCGCGTTCGCGTTGTTCGCGGGCCAGCTCCCGACGCCAGCGCGCCCCATAGAACTGTTCCAGGGCATCATCGATGGCTTTCAAACTGAATTTCATTGCCCTTCCTCCTCGCCGGTGTGCGAACGCATCGAGCATGTCAATGCCCCGGCGACTTCCAGCACCACCGCAATGGCGGCGATCAGGACCAGGATATCCAGGCTCAGCAGGAACCAGTCACCGTCACGGTAGAACTGGATCAACTGCATCAGCAATGCGGACACGGTCATGATCAGCAGACCGATCATCGGCACCAGGGTGAACCAGGGCGGTTTTCCAAGACGCACCACCATCAGGGTGACCACCAGCAGGGTCAGGGCGGCGAGCAGCTGGTTGGTGGTGCCGAAAAGTGGCCAGATGACCAGGCCACCGGTCCCGTCCAGCCCCCCGGCGCCGAAAGCCAGCGCCAGGCAGGCGCCCACGGCGACCAGCGTCGAGATGGCCTTGCCGCGCAACCAGTCCAGGTCATGGATCTGACCCCATTCCTGGATGATGTAGCGTTGCAGGCGGATGCCGGTATCCATGGTGGTGGCGGCAAACAGCACCGCCATGACCGCCAGCAGGGTGGTGCCGACGGCCATGGGCAGCCCGTATCCGGACTGCATGATGGTGGCGCCGCCCTCGACGAAGGCATTGACCCCGCCGCTTCCGAAGGCGGTATACAGGGCCTCCCATTCGCCCAGGGTGGCGAAGCCCGCCGTCGTGGCGATGATTGCGGCCAGCGCCAGCGATCCTTCGCCGACCGCACCGAAATAACCGACGAAGCGGGCATCGCTTTCACGGTTGAGTTGCTTGGAGGTGGTGCCCGAGGACACCAGGCCGTGAAAACCGGATATTGCGCCGCAGGCAATGGTGAAGAACAACAGCGGAATCAGTGGCGGGGTGCCCGGCGGAACATTCGGGTTGATGGCCGGGGCGACCACTTGCGGGTTGGCCACGAGTACGGCGGCAAAGATCAATCCCAGGCCAATGAACAACTGCAAGCCGTTGATGTAGTCGCGCGGTTGCAGCAGGACCCACACCGGCAACAGCGAGGCGATCGCGGCATAGATGAACAGGATGACGATCCACTGGGCATTGGCGCCCAGGCCCAGGGCCTGATCGGGCAGGGCGACCGGGACGAATTGCCCGACCCAGATCATCAGGTACAGCACGGCCACACCGATGATGGACAGCAGCGTTAGCCCGATCAGTCGCCGGTAGATCAGCTGACCGAGAATCAGGGCGACGACAATGGCGCTCCAGGCCGGGATCACGCTTTCGGGAAAACTGACAAACAAGCCGGCAATGACCACGGCAAAGACCGCATTGACCATCAACAGCAACAGGAAGATGACGATCATGAACAGGCTCTGGGCGCGACGCCCGACCAGCGATCCGGTCAGCGCCCCGACCGAACGGGCCTTGTTGCGGATGCTCGCCCAGATGGCGCCGAAATCATGTACTCCGGCGATGAAGATCGTCCCCACCACCACCCAGATGAAGGCCGGCAACCAGCCCCAGATGACCGCTATGGCCGGTCCGACAATGGGTGCGGCCCCGGCCACCGAGGTGAAATGATGGCCCCACAGCACGAATCGATTGGTGGCCACGTAATCGATCCCGTCGGCCAGCTCGTGGGCCGGCGTGGGTCGACTGTCATCGAGCGCGTAGATGTGCGCAGCGATGAAGCGCGAATAAAACAGGTAACCGAGCGCAAAAGCGCCCAGTCCGATCAGCATCAATGCGATCGCGTTCATGGTCGGAAACGGCAGAGTCTGGCCATGCCCGCAGTATAGAGCAGGGGCCAGGTCTGACTGGGGACAACCTGCTTAGAGACTGTTGAGCAAGCTCTTGGCGGCCTCGCGACCCTCGAACACGGCAGTCACCACCAGATCGGCGCCGCGCACCATGTCGCCCCCGGCAAAGACCTTGTCCGCGCTGGTCTGAAAGGCCGCACGTCCGTTGCCACCCACGACCAGGCGGCCATCTTCATGGGTTTCGATGCCGGCATCGAGCAACCATTGAGGTGGGTTGGGGCGGAAGCCGAAGGCGATGATGACGGCGTCGGCCGGCAGGGTCTGTTCGGAATCCGGCACCGGCTCGGGGCGTCGGCGACCGTTCTCATCGGGCTCGCCCAGCTGGGTTTCGACCAGGCGAATGCCCTCGACCTGGTCACGGCCGATGATTTCGATCGGCTGGCGGTTGAACAGGAACTCCACGCCTTCTTCCTTGGCATTCTGGACTTCACGCCGGCTACCGGGCATGTTGTCCTCGTCGCGGCGGTACACGCAGGTGACCGAGAAAGCGCCCTGGCGAATGGCGGTGCGAACGCAGTCCATGGCGGTATCTCCGCCGCCCAGGACCACCACGCGCCTGCCCTGCAGGTTGATGTAGTCAAAACCCGGGCGCGGCTCCTTGAGGACATGATTGATATTGCCGATCAGGTAGGGCAGGGCTTCGACCACGCCGGACTTGTCCTCGCCCGGGAAGTTGCCCTTGACGTAGCGGTAGGTGCCCATACCCAGAAATACGCCATCGAAATCGTTGACCAGTTGCTCGAACGCCAGGTCGCGACCGATCTCGGTGCCGAGATGGAATTTCACGCCCATGCCTTCCATCAATTCGCGACGGGTTTCGACCACCTGTTTTTCCAGCTTGAATGGTGGAATGCCGTAGGTCAGCAGTCCACCGATGCGCGGATACTTGTCAAAGACATGGGCCTCGACGCCGTTTCGCACCAGGATGTCGGCCGCACCGAGTCCGGCCGGCCCGGCGCCGATGACGGCCACCCGTTTACCGGTGGGCTTGACTCCGGACAGGTCCGGACGCCAGCCCTGGCGCACGGCTTCGTCAGTGATGTATTTTTCGACCGAACCGATGGTGACCGCACCGAGGCCGTCATTGAGCGTGCAGGCACCCTCGCACAATCGATCCTGGGGACAGATGCGCCCGCAGATTTCCGGCAGGGAATTGGTCTGGTGAGACAGTTCGGCGGCCTCGAACAGCCGGCCCTGCCGAACCAGGCGCAACCAGTCGGGAATGAAGTTATGGACCGGACAGTCCCATTCGCAGTAAGGGTTGCCGCAGTTGATGCAACGTGCTGACTGATCGGCCGCCGAGTCGGCCTGGTAGTCGCCATAGATCTCGTTCCATTCGCGCACGCGTATCTTGACCGGTACCACTTCCGGGTCCTTGCGCGGGCTTTCGAGAAAATGCAATGGATTGGGGCTGGACATTACGCTGCCTCCCGCAAGGCTGTGATCAGCCCATCAAGGTCAGATGCCTTGGGCTTGACCAGCCAGAACTTCGGTAACAGGCGACGGAAATCCTCGAGGATAGCCTTGGCGTGTTCGCTGCCGGTCATTTCCAGATGCTGTTCGATCAGACCGCGCAGATGGTGAACATGGTTTTCCATGTTGTCCATTTCGATGTGGCGAATATCGATCAACTCATGGTTGTAGCGATCAACGAAGCCGCGGTCGACATCGAGCACGTAGGCAAAACCACCGGTCATGCCGGCACCGAAGTTGATTCCGGTCTGGCCCAGAATCACGACCACACCGCCGGTCATGTATTCACAGGCATGGTCACCGGTACCCTCGACCACCGCGATGGCGCCGCTGTTGCGAACCGCAAAGCGTTCTCCGGCGGTACCGGCGGCAAACAGGTGGCCACCGGTGGCGCCATACAGGCAGGTATTGCCCATGATGGGCGTGGTTGCCGGGTCATACTTGACCGATGAAGGCGCCTTGAGGACGATGCGACCACCGGCCATGCCCTTGCCGACATAGTCATTGGCTTCGCCGTTGAGCTTCAGGTACAGCCCGCCGGCATTGAAGGCGCCGAAGCTTTGTCCGGCCGTGCCGGTCAATTCAATCTCAAGGGGATGACCGGCCATGCCCTGGTTGCCCCAGTGACGGGCGATTTCTCCGGACAGGCGCGCGCCGATGGAGCGGTCATGGTTGCGGATGGACCAGGCGAAGTACCCGCCGCTGCGTTGTTCCACGGATTCGATCACGGCATGATGAATCTTTTCGGCCAGTTCACCGCGATCGTGCGGCGGATTGCGTTCGGCAATGCAGAAGCGGGTATTGTTGTCAGCCAGACCTTCCTGGGCCAGTAACGGTTCCAGATCGAGCTTGTTTTGTCGCTCGGTCAGGCCTTCGATGCGTTTGAGGTACTCGGTGCGACCGATCAGATCCTCGATGCGCTTCACGCCGAGCCGTGCCAGCCACTCGCGCGTCTCGGTGGCGACAAACCGGAAATAATGCATCACCATCTCGGGCAGGCCGATGAAATGCTTGCTGCGCAGAATGTCGTTCTGGGTGGCTACGCCGGTGGCGCAATTGTTCAAATGGCAGATACGCAGGTACTTGCAGCCCAGGGCGATCATCGGGGCGGTACCGAAACCGAAGCTTTCGGCGCCGAGTATGGCGGCCTTGATGACATCCAGCCCGGTCTTGAGACCACCGTCGGCCTGCAGACGCACCTGGCCGCGCAGATCATTGGCGATCAGTACCTGGCGGACCTCGCTGACGCCCAGCTCCCAGGGCGCGCCGGCATACTTGACCGAAGTCAGCGGACTGGCCCCTGTGCCACCGTCGTATCCGGAAATGGTGATCAGGTCGGCATAGGCCTTGACCACGCCGGCGGCGATCGTGCCGATCCCCGGTTCGGCGACCAGCTTGACCGAGACCAGCGCCTTGGGGTTGACCTCCTTGAGGTCATAGATCAACTGGGCCAGGTCTTCGATGGAATAGATGTCGTGGTGCGGCGGTGGGGAAATCAGGCCCACACCCGGGCTTGCAAAGCGCAGACGGGCGATCAGCTTGTCGACCTTGTGGCCGGGCAACTGGCCGCCTTCACCAGGCTTGGCGCCCTGGGCAATCTTGATCTGGATGACCTCGGCATTGACCAGGTACTCCGGGGTGACGCCGAAACGCCCCGAGGCCACCTGCTTGATCTTCGAGGTTTTTTCGGTGCCATAGCGGGCCGGATCCTCGCCGCCCTCACCGGAATTGGAACGCCCACCAAGACGATTCATGGCCACGGCCAGCGCCTCGTGGGCCTCCGGCGAAAGCGCGCCCAGCGACATGCCGGCCGAGTCAAACCGTGGCAGGATGTCCTCGACAGGTTCGACTTCTTCGATGTCCAGCGCCTGCTCGGCAATGACCGGCTCGAGCAGATCCCTGAGCATGGCCGGCTCGCGCTCGTTGACCAGTGTTGCAAACTTCAGGTAAGTCTCATAGCTGCCGGTTTGCACGGCCTTGTGCAGGGTGGTGACCACATCCGGGTTGTAGGCATGATATTCCCCGCCATGCACGTAGCGATACAGCCCGCCATGTTCGATCGGTACCTGGCGATTCCAGGCCCAGCGGGCCAGGGCTTGCTGGTCCTGGTGCAGGTCGGAAAAATCAGCCCCCTGGATGCGGCTGATGGCGCCCGGAAAGCAGCGCTCAACCACTTCGTCGGCCAAACCCACAATTTCGAATAACTGGGCGCCCCGGTAGGCGCCGATGGTGGAAATACCCATCTTCGACAGGATCTTGAACAGGCCCTTGCGGATACCGCGCCGGTAGGCCCGCCCCAATTGCAACGCGCGGTCGGCCGGATCATCGATTTCTCCGGAGGCAACCATGGCCTGCAGGGTCTGGTAGACCAGGTAGGGATAGACGGCCGTGGCCCCAAAGCCGATAAGGCAGGCAAAGTGATGTGGGTCGCGGGCCGTTCCGGTCTCGATGATCAGGTTGCACAGCGGCCGTTGACCGGTTTCGAGCAAGTGGTGATGAATGGCCCCGGTGGCCAGCAGCGCATGCACCGGCAGGTGGCCTTCTTTCAGGTAACGATCGGATATCAGCAGTACCAGCTTGCCTTCGCCGACGGCGGCCTCGGCCTGGGCACACAGATCGGCCAGGGCCTCGGCCAGCGGCGTGGATTCCGGGAAATTCAGGTCGATGAAGGCCGATGGCACTCCGAGCTGGGGTGAGTTGATCAACTGGCGAAGCTTGCGCTGGCTGAGGACCGGAGAATTGAGAACCACTCTTTCGGCCAGTTCCGGACCCGGCCGAAAGATATTGCCCTTGCGACCCACGCCCGTCTCCAGTGACATCACAATGCGCTCGCGCAACGAGTCAATCGGCGGATTGGTGACCTGGGCAAATTGCTGGCGGCAACAGTCGAACAGCGAACGAACCCGTGTCGACAATACCGGCATGGGCGTGTCATCGCCCATGGAGCCCACGGCCTCGGCCTGGGTTTCGGCCAGCACCTGGATGACTTCGCGACGTTCTTCACGCGACAGGTTGAACATCTTCTGGTAGGTCGCCAGGGTGTCGGCATCGAAGGGTTCGGCAGCCATGTGCACATCGACCAGTTCCGAATCCAGGTACTTGACCCCGGATTTGAGCCAGTCCTGCCAGGGGTGCAGGTTTTTCAGGGCGTTATCGACCTGTTCGGTGTCCAGCAGACGACCGGTAGTCAGGTCGGCGACCAGCATTTGTCCCGGACCGAGTCGCCCGCGTCGTTCGACCCGGGCCGGGTCGACATCGACCACGCCGGTCTCGGAAGCCACGATCAACTTGCGATCCTCGGTCAGTGTCCAGCGCGCCGGTCTCAAGCCATTTCGATCCAGTGCACACACGGCATAACGGCTATCGCACATCACCAGCCCGGCGGGTCCGTCCCAGGCTTCCTGATGAAAGGCGAAGAACTCGAAAAAGGCACGCAAATCGCCGTCCAGATTGTCGGCGGTTTGCCAGGCCGGCGGGATCAGGATTCTGATCGCCTGGGGCAGTGGCATGCCACCGGTGACCAGCAGCTCCAGCATGTTGTCCAGGGTCGAGGAGTCCGACCCGTGCATGCCCACCGGCGGATCGATCTCACCCAGCCGTGACAGCATCGGCGAGGCCAGCAATTTTCGGCGTGCCCGGGTCCAGTTGCGATTGCCGCGAATGGTGTTGATCTCGCCGTTATGGGCCAGCATCCGGAAAGGCTGTGCCAGGTCCCAGCGTGGCAAGGTATTGGTTGAAAAACGCTGGTGAAAGATCACCGCGGAGACTTTCAGCGAGGGATCGGCCAGGTCGGGGTAGAAGCTGGCCAGGTATTCGGGCATGACCATGCCCTTATAGCTGATCGTGGATTCCGACAGGCTGGCGATGTAGAGATCGGATTCGCTTCCGGCTTCGACTTCGCACAGGCGCCGGGCCAGGTAGAGCGCGCGCTGATAGCTGGTTGGGTCCATGTGGCTGGCGGCATTGACGAACACCTGTTCGATGCGCGGTTGGGTGTCCAGCGCCCGCTGGCCACAGGCTTCGGGGTTGACCGGAACCTCGCGCCAGCCGGCTACGTCCAGCCCCTGGGCCTCGAGGTGGCCTTGCAGAAGTTCGCGCTGGACCGCTGCTTGATCCGTATCGGGGCTCAAAAAGACCATGCCGGCGGTGAAGCGCTCAGCCAGCTCAATTCCGGCCTTGTCGGCGGCCTGGCGCAGGAATTCCTCGGGCAGTTTGAACAGCAATCCGCATCCGTCCCCGGTCTTGCCGTCCGGGGCGACCGCGCCACGATGGGTCAGGCGCCTGAGCGCATCCAGGGCGTCGTGCACGATCTCGTGGGCCGGCTGGTCATCGAGTTGGGCCACCAGGCCAAAGCCGCAGGAATCGCGTTCGAAATCGGAATGATGCAGTGTCTTCAATCGTCTGCTCGAAGCTAGTGGGTGAAAGGGAAACACCTACTGATAAGCATACACGTGACGGACTAGAGTCGGAATTCTAAATCGAGTCACTGATCGAGTGTAATGACTTAAATTCTTCGGTATATACTGCCCGGGCGCCCGGCTTTTCGGCTTCACGCAACAAGCCGAATCAAAGACTTGAATATCCAAGGAAGCATCCATTGGCACGTAGAAAGAAAAGTGGAAAATCTCGCCAGAGCGCCCCGGTGAATCAGCCCCGGAGGGAGTATTCGCCCGACTGGCCGATCGTGATCCTGGCCATTGCGGGCATGCTGGTGACCGCTTACCTGAGTATCAGTCATCTGTTCGGGGCGACGCCCATCGGCTGTGCCGAGGGGTCGAGTTGCGACATCATTCAGCAAAGTCGCTGGTCGATTCTGCTCGGCATTCCGGTTGCGTTGTGGGGTTTCGGGCTTTACCTGCTGATCGCTTTGATCGCAGGGCTCGGTCGACCCCGCCTGAAGCGCTGGCAACGCCTCTGGTTGCTGAGCTTTTTCGGCATGATTTTCAGCGCCTACCTGACTGCCGTCGCGGCGCTTGAGCTGCAGGCCTTCTGTGCCTGGTGCCTGACCTCCCTGGCCATCATCATCGTGATGTTCGTGATGCTGACCTTCAAGCGACCGGAGTCAGCCCCCGGCATGCCCTGGGCCGGATTTCTGGCCGGGCAGGGAGCCCTTGTTGCGGTCTTGTTGGTGGCCTTGCACGCTTTTTATGCCGGTTGGTTTCAGCCTCCTGAAGATCCGCGCTTGAGGGCGTTGGCTGAACATCTGGATCGCACGGGTGCAGTGTATTATGGTGCATCCTGGTGTCCCAGCTGCCAGGAGCAGAATCGCATGTTCGGGCCCTCCCACGAGCGCCTGCCCTACGTGGAGTGCAATCCTCAGGGTCGTGGAGGCGGATTGGCCTTCGAGTGTGCAGCCAATGAAATCACCAGCTATCCGACCTGGATCATAGGCAACCGCCGACTGGAGCAAGCGCTGGAACCCGAGGAGCTGGCGCGTTATTCACGATTCGACTGGGCAGGATGGCAACCCGATGAACAATGAACCCAAAACCATGAAATATCTCATTCCTTTCTTGCTGTTGCCGCTTGCGGCGCTGGCGCAGACACCTTATCCACAGCCCACGCCCTCGCCGCTGGCCGGTCTTGAATACGGCATCGACATCTATCCGCCGGGTACGGATCATGATCCGGCACTGACTACACCGGATGACTTTCTCGGTTTCCCTGTCGGTCAGCGAACGGCAACCTCGGCCCAGATCGAGGCTTACTCGCGGCTGCTGGCTCAAGAATCCGAGCGCGTCGAGCTGGTTGAATACGGTCGCAGCTTTGAAGATCGACCATTGGTTTACCTGGTGATTGGCACGTCGGACAATCTTGAAAGGGGCGATCAGATCAAGGAAGGCATGGCGCGACTGGCCGATCCGCGCGGATTGTCCAGTCGCCAGCGCAACCGCCTGATCGAGGAATTGCCGGCGGTGGCCTGGATGGCGTATTCCATTCATGGCAATGAAAGCTCCGGGGCCGATGCCGCATTGGCGGTGATGTATCACCTGGCTGCCGACCGATCCGAGGCCACGGCCGCCATGCTCGATGAATTGATCGTGATCATCGACCCCAACATGAATCCGGACGGTCGCGAACGCTTCGTCAATGCCGTCACCCAGACCCGCGGTGCCCAGCCCAACGTCGATGACCAGTCGCTGGTTCATGCCGGTTACTGGCCCTATGGACGCGGCAATCACTACCTGTTCGATCTCAATCGTGACTGGATTTATGCGCGTCATCCGGAAACCCGTGGACGTATGCCGCACATCATCGACTGGCGACCCATGCTGTTTGTCGATGCCCACGAAATGGGCGCCCAGGACACTTACCTGTTCTCGCCGGCGCGCGAGCCGCACAATCCGCACCTGCCGCCCTACCGAAGAGCCATGGGCGATGTGTTTGCCGACGACATGGCGCGCGCCTTCGACGAATTCGGGTATCCCTACTATTCGGGGGAGTGGCACGAAGACTGGTATCCCGGTTACACCGATGCCTGGGCCAGCCTGCGCGGCGCCCAGGGTATTCTTTATGAACAAGCGCGGATTGCCGAGGACGGCGTGCAGCGCCACACTCATCTGATCAGTTACCGTCAATCGGTTCACCACCAGATGCTGGCCAGCTTCGCCAACCTCGAGACGCTGCGCCGCGAGCGGGTCGAGATGCTGACCGCCTTCGCCAACGACCGGGCCCGTTCAGTGTCGACCGACAGCCCTTACGCAGAACGCAGTTTCGTCTTTTTGCCCTCGGCCAATCATGGCCGGATGGCCGACCTGAAGGAGTTGCTGCGCATCCAGGGCTTCGAGGTGCACCGGGTCAATTCGCGCAAGACGGTGGAGACGGCCATCGACCTGCTGGGTCGTGAAATCGAAGAGGTCGAATTGCCGGCCGGCACCCTGGTGTTGCGCAATCGTCAGCCTGAGGCGCGTCTGATCGCGGCCATGTTCGAATTCGACCCTCAAATGTCAAGCTCGGCCCTTCGCGCCGAGCGGGAGCGGCTGCTCAAGGAAGGCCGCAGCACCATCTATGACACCACTGGTTGGAATATCCCGATGATGTTTGGCCTCAAGACATTGACGGTCCCGGAGCATCTTGATGACGATCTGGAGTTGCTCGACCTGGATGAGGTGCTGACGACCGAGCATCGCTTTCCCGACCGGGCAGACTCGATTGCCCTGGTGGTTTCCGGCGCCGACGATCGTGCCGTGGCGCTGGCGGCGCGTCTGCTTGAGCGTGGACTGGAAGTCAGGGCCAGTCGCAAGGCCTCTGCCCTGGATGGCGTTGATCTGCCGGTTGGTTCGATTGCCGTCACCCGCGACGACAACCGGAACCGCGAGGACTGGAAACAGGTGGTCGAGAGAGCGGCCGCTGAGTTGGGATTGAGAGTGCATGCCATTTCGCATGGCCGGGCGCCGGGCGATCTGGCCGACCTGGGGGGGCATGAGTGGCGGGTTCTGACTCAGCCCAGAATCGCTCTGATCAGCCGCGGCGCGAACAATATGCTGGATTTCGGTGCGGTGTGGTACCTGCTCGATCATCGCATCGGCATTCGCCACAGCCACCTGGACGAAAACCGGGCCGGCAACATGGACCTGCGTCGTTACAACGTCATCTACCTGCCGGACCGCTGGGGCAGATCACAACCCCCGGCCGGCTTGATGAGTCAACTGGAAGACTGGGTACGCGCCGGTGGCACCCTGATTGCTGTTGGCGGCTCCGCTCGGGCCATTTTGGGAGCGGAAGAACCCATGGTGTCGACGCGTTTGCTCGATGCCGTACTCGATGATGGGCTGGAAAGTTACCAGGATGCCATTCATCGCGAGTGGCGGGCAGCCGAGCAACCTTTGCCTTCTCGCGATGTCATCTGGGCGCACACGGCTGAGGGTGAGATTGACTGGCCGTGGAGCAATGGACCGTCGCTGCCGTCAGCCGACGAGCGCAAGCGCCGCGATCAATGGCAAGGCCTGTTCATGCCTTCTGGAGCGTTGGTGGGGCTGCGTGCCGACACCGGCCACTGGCTCAACGCCGGTGGGCAGGAATTCCTGACCGCTCTGTTTTCGAATTCGCCGATCATGATGTCAAAACTGCCGGTGGATACGCCGTTCCGAGTCGGGGTCTACAGCGAGGCCGACAACAATGAGGCCGGCCTGGTGGGCTGGGCGCCGATTCCAAAAGGCCAGGAGCTACGGGTTCGAGCCGGCGGCCTGTTGTGGCCGGAAGCACGCGAACGCATCGCCTCGGCGGCCTACGTGACGCGTGAATCGGTCGGACGCGGCCAGGTCATCCTGTTCGCCCATCCACCGGCCTTCCGGGCCGCTCAAATCGGCGCCATGCGGGTGCTTGAAAACGCCCTGATTCTCGGCCCCGGCATGGGCACCAACCAGCCTATCGAATTGCCCTGATCAGGCATTCGAATCAAAAACCTTGGAACGCAAAGACGCGAAGGTGCAAAGACCCAAGGCATTAATTGTTCAATGAGTTCTTCGCGTCTTCGCGTCTTTGCGTTTCACAGGTTTTCCAATTCATGAAATAACGAACACCGGGCACTTGGCGTGGCGCACGAGCTTGTCGCTGACGCTGCCCAAAATCAGTTCGCGCAAGCGGCTCTGGCCGCGTCGGCCGACAAACAGCATGGGCTTGTCGCATTCGTCGAGAAACCTGAGCAGGCAGTCGGTGGGATCGCCAATCAGGAGCACCGGCTCCATTTCGATCTGGCGCTCGCCAGCCCTTTCCATCGCCCGGTCGAGCAGCGCTGCGCCGAGCTCGAATTCCGGCAAGCCTTCGGCCGCCTTGCTGACATGGTCAAGATCAAGCTGCTGATAATCCGTCCGGTGGGGATCTCTGGGCGTGGCGACATGGATGATTCGAACCGGCAATTGCAGTCCCTCGGCCATTTCCAGTCCATAGTCCAGGGCTCGTCCGGCGCTGCCGGCATCATCGACGGCAATGACGATCGAAGTGTGCTCGAATTCCATTCTGGTGACCTCTCATGAACGCAGAAGCATTGCAGCGAATGTTAGCCGGTTTGTGCGGCTGAGTTTTGAGGCGAATCAAGAGACGGCTGATTTTGTGGATGCGGAATTCAGATTCGGCCCGATTGCGAGCGCTTCAACAGCTCGTCTCGCATGCGCCGATGAAATGGATCCTCTCCAAACCAGATCAGAAAGTAAAGCTCGGCTTGACCGTCATCCGGACAATATCGCAATGGCTCATCGTTGAGGTAAAGGGCCAGGCCATCCTCGGGACGATAGACAACATCATATCGATCGCCTGCATTGACGTCGACATAAGCGGTGGCAAGACACTCCAGCGGCTCCGGCAGGGGCGTGTCCGCGGTTAACTCCAGATTTCGGCGCAATGTGTCGACGGCCGTTTCGATCAGGTCTTCTCCGGACAATGATCGAGCCAGCTCCAGCGAGAATTGCTTGGGCACTCGATCAAGCACCTGGTTCTGTGCGTGTCGGCAATCGGGAAGGTAGAGTGAAGCGGTTCCAACACGAAACAGCATCGCTGCACGCAGCTCAAGTTCGGCACAAAGATGCGGAGTGGAAGAGGCGCCTGCCAGAGTGGTGACCAGCAGGACCAGGGCGCCGATTGTGATGTGAAAGGGTTTCACAGACGATCGTGGACCCTGCGGACCATGAACCCGACAACTGGAAGGTGAGCGTACAGTCCGTGGCCGCTATCCCAGAAATCCTGATGTAAAACGACCTGACCCTGTTCATCGAAACGCAAATGAGTCATTCCGATGGAGCGTGAGTGGATATCACGGCCGGCAGCTCGGGTATGAAATTCCATCGTCCAGCGAACGAAGACATCGGGACCGTCACGCAAGACCTGCTGGATTTCAACTGTGCTGCTGTCCAGGCTGGCTCCGGTCTTTTTCATGTAGCGGACCAGATCGTCGCGGTGCTCGAAAGTTTTAAGGGTGTCGTTGAAGAAGATGGATTCGGCATACAAGGCGTCCATGCGCTCGGCAACGCGCGGGTCAGCCAGATTGCCGAATGCTTCATCGAAGGCGACCAGCCCGCGCTCGATGCCGTTCTCCGCGCCCGGGAATCGTTCGAGGGCCTGTTCATAGGGTTCAATGGTACTGTCGCTCATGGATCCTCCGCGCGCCAGGCAACCGACGGCGATCAACATTGCCGCCACAACCACGATAATCAATCTTGACCAACCGGAAACGCTCATGCGACGCAGTATCCGGATTCGCCGTCAATGGCTGGTGAATAAAAAATCGGTTTGGTTGGTTTGTTGGTTTGTTGGTTTGTTGGTTGTGGGGTCAGGGGGATGGGCTGTAGCGGCAGACCAGGAAGACTTCGTCGACGCCTTCGGTGGGGATCAGACCTTCGGAAAGTTCAAGAGATTTCTGGCGTTTCAGGCCGATGGGCATGAACAGTCGGTTGTAGAAGAACATGGCCACCCGGCGATGGTATTTGAGGAACCACATGCCCAGGTTCAGTAATGGAGATGAATCGGGTTTCATGCCGAATACTGCGCTGTGCTCGATGTGCAAATGGTTCCTTTGAAGTAATTCGATCAGCTCCTCCGGCCGATAGCGGCGACGATGACCGACAATGTTGTCGAACTCGGTCCAGTATTCCGGGTGCAGGGGTGTCGACAAGAGCACCGTCGCTCCCGGCTGGGCGACCCGGGTCAGCTCGCTGACTGCCTGCTGATCGTCCTCGACATGCTCGATGATGTCCAGGGCGCAGACCAGGTCAAAGTGGTTGTCAGACCAGGGCAGTTGTTCGATGGGCGCTTCCGCGACCTCTCCACCGGCATCCTCAAGCGCCTTGAGAGCCGGCTTGCTGATGTCAGCGAAAGCAGTGCCCTTCAAGGGCAAACGGGGGCGCAGCCCGGGTCCCACCTCAAGGCGAGATCCCGAATTATCCGTCATGGGTTCGATCAACGGCCAGGTGTTGAACTGTCGTGGGTCGATCAGTCGGGCATTGGACCACAGGCGATCGTAAAACTGGCGATTGGTCTTGCGCAGCTCCGGGTCAATAGCGGCGACCCGGTCCGTATTCGTGTTTTCGGATGTTGACATGCTGTCGAGACAATAGCAGTATTCAGCAGGAAGCAACGCACTAGGGTATGCCCAGTCATGACACGTGACAAGGATCCATTCGACATTCTTGGCGATTCCACGCTCAAGCGGGCCGAGGAATTGTGTGCCGGGCTTGGCACCAGCCTGAGCCTGGATCGGCGTGGCAAGGCGCGTTTTTTCCGCGGCGCATTGACGGATCTGGATGATCCGAGCAAGAAGGATATACCGGTGACCGTGGCCGAAATCGAGCACGTGCCCTGGTTCACCCTGATTTCCGATCAGGTATTGCCGGCCAGCGGGAACGCATTGCTGGTCTTTCGGGTGCCGCCATCGCAGGACATGAAATACATCGGCAAGCACAGTGAGTTCGAGCCCGGCAAGCGCGGTGAGCAGGATCAGGGGCGCTTTGTCGTTCGTTTCAATATCATTCGGGACGCACGCAAGAAGTAAGTCGCCAGATCACGTCTCAGGCTTCGAGTTCAAGGTGAATTTCGATGGTGCGCAGCAGGCGCTGCCGGTCAATCCAGCCGACCAGGGTAGATCCTTCCATGATCGGCACCTGGTTGAGATTTCTTTCGCTCATCAACTGCAGCAACTCATTGACCGGGGTGTCGGGCGTTACCTTGATGACCTTGTCGGACGGGGTCATGATTTCCCCGACCGGGGTTTGCGGCCAGACATCACGGTTGACACGCCGTGCGTCAGATAGCGTGACCAGTCCCAGCAAGGTCTCGTTTTCGGTCACGAAACAGGTGCGGTTGCCACCCTCCAACACTTGTTGTTCGACCCACTGGTCTATCGTTGTGGATTGATCCGCACGGGGGATATCCGCGTTTCCGACATCCCCGGCCCGGATGCCTTGCAGGCGTTGACTGAGATCAAAGTGCCGACCACTGGCCTCGGCGCTATTGAGCAAGAACCAGGCAATCACCATGATCCACAGGCCACCGATCAGGTTGCCCAACGCCAGCATGCTCCACAGGCCCAGGCCGAAAAGCGCGTAGGCCACCAGCCGGCCGCCCATGACGGCATACTTCATGCCGGTTTGGGCATTGCCGGTGGCCATCCAGACCAGGGCGCGAAAGACCCGTCCACCGTCCAGTGGAAACCCGGGAATGAGGTTGAAAACGGCCACGATGAAGTTGATCAGCGCCAACCAGCCCAGGCCGACCGACAACGGTTCGCTGATCGCGGTGGTTGCGGCTGAAAGCAGGGAAAACGCCAGCGCCAGGGCAAAGCTGACGATGGGGCCGGCGATGGCGATCCAGAATTCATCCCGTGCGGATTCCGAATCACGGGAAAGCTGAGCCACACCGCCGAAGATGAACAACGTAATGGCGCGTACCGGTACCCCGCGCCGAATGGCGACCAGGCTGTGGCCGAGTTCATGGGCGACGATGCTGGCAAAGAACGTCACAATGGTCAGTAGCGCCGTGATCAGGACGACTGGCATGGACCAGTCCGGGTAGTGCTGATGGAATCCGGCACTGAGAGCGAACATCAGCAGCGCAAAAATGACCAGCCAGCTGACATGAACTTCGATACGAATGCCGCGAATGTGACCGATCACCAGTACCGATTTGAACATGCTTTGTCTCCATCTGGACGGTGGTTTCATTCCAGATGTTACGTTTTTGCAGGCGTCCTTGCTGAGTGATCGACATTTGATGGTGCCCGGAAGAGGTGCAGCACGATCCAGGCCAGCCAAAGGGTACAGAGAAAATCGATCGCGGTGGCCCCGTAGTAAATCCCGGATATGCCCAGAACCTTGGGTAGCAGCAGGATGACTGGCACATATAAAAACAGCTGACGAGTGACCGAGACCAGGGTGGCCTTGCCGGGCTGCTCGACGGCCGGCAACAGGGCCAGTGCGGTAAATACGATGGGCAGTACCGGCAGGACCAGCAACAATACACGGAAGTGATGGAGGTCGATGGCTGAAAACACGGTGTCGGGCAACATCAATGCCAGGGTGTGTTCAGGGAACAGACTCATCATCGCCCATACCGGGATGATCATCAGCGCACCGGCGGTGACGAAGGTCCAGTAGGTTTGTTCAATCCGTTGCCAATTGCCCGCACCATAATTGATGCCGGCCACTGGCTGGTAGGCGCGCATCAGGCCAAACAGCGGGGTGAGCATGAAGATCAGTACCCGCCAGGCCGCGCCGAAAAAGGCGATGTCGGCCTCATCGCCAATCCGAGAAAGCATGTTGAAGACCACGATGGCCTGCACCAGGCCCATCGACGAAGAAATCATGGCCGGGGTGCCCAGCTTGACAATGCGTGCGCGCAAGGCTGGATGCAGCCCGACATAGCGTGCATTGACCGGGTAGCTGGCCCGCCCCTTGGCAAAGCGCCGCCAGACCAGCACGCCGCCCAGCGCGCCACCAATGTTGGTCGCCCAGGCCGCCCCGGCCACGCCCCAGTCGAAAACCACGATGAAGATTGGGGTGAGCACGATGTTGGCCAGCAGACCGATGGCCATGTAGGCGGCGGCCAGTTTCATCTTGCCTTCACCGCGCAACAGCATGTTGAGGGTCAACCCGGCGATGGCGCCAATCCCGCCCAGTGCCGAGGCGCGCAGGTAGCTGGCGGCGATGGGAATCAATTCATCGCGCGCGCCCATGCCCTGGACCAGCGGTTCGGCCAGCCCGGCGCCGAACAGGGCGTAGCCCAGTGATACCACCGCGGCAATGGCCAGCGCGGTTCCTGGAAGACAGCGCATCAATTCGCGGTCATTGCGACCGATGGCGATCGAAAGCGCCACTCCGCCGCCAATGCCGGCCAGTGAGCCCAGGCCCAGCGTCAATTGCGTGATCGGATAGGCCAATACGGCCCCCGCAAGCGCCTGCTGCCCGATGAGCTGGCCGATGTAGACCGCGTCCAGAACGGAGTTGAGGCCGAACAGGATCATGACCAGAACGGCCGGCCAGCTCATGGCCCACATCACCCGCCACGGATGGCCGGTCAGGATCAGGCGAGCGTCGGCATCGCCGGATGGGCGGGCAGCCTTGGTCAAGACGGTTACCGCCCGGTTCGGAGTATTCGCACCGGTGGAGTGGCCAGTACCGAGCGATTGCCCAGCCAGCCGCTGCCGACCACCAGCACCACCGCGGCCAGAAAACCGACCGCGAACAACTGCCAGGATGGCTGGTAGGTGAATTCGAACAGCTCACGCGCCAGCAGCCAGCCGGTGATCGCTGAACCGACCGTGGCCAGAAACGCGGCCAACAGGGCCATGACCCCGTATTCAACCAGCAGACCCCGTCCGACCATGGCGTTGTCGGCGCCCAGGGTGCGGATCAGGGCGGATTCATGACGGCGTTCATCGCGGGTGGCTTCCAGCGCGGCCAGCAACACCACGATGCCGGCCAGCAGGGTAAAGAAAAACACCA
>PWWM01000022.1 GCA_003561495.1 Gammaproteobacteria bacterium | reverse complement strand
TTTTTCCAAGGCCGGATTCCCTCTTCACGATTTCAACGTTGCCCGGCGCCGCCGAAAGCCGGGGCCAGAGCCTGTCGGCTCAGGCAACGACGCCCACCAAATCTCACCACGCTTCATCTTTTAACACGGCTGATTGAGCTCGAATGAATGTCTCGTCGAGTTCTGACTTTTCAGAACCATAAACCCGATTCAGTTGATCCGTAATCGCCTCGGGCCCATGTTGTGCCAGGTACTCCTCCAGCGCCTCTGCAAAAAGCTGGCTACGGGGAATACCTCGCTCCTTCGCGAAGCGCTCAGCGGCTTGGAATACTGGGTCTGGAACAGAAATCGCGACTTTCATGACCGAAAGGTATCACTCTGGTAATACCTCGTCAAGCCCTCCGTGACACCCAACTTACATGTCACCAACCCGGCTCCTCGTCACACTGATCGACGGGGGTGTCCATCCCCTCGCGAATAGACTCACGCATACCGGGTAGCGAGAGCAGGTAAAGGGTTTCCTGAATAGCAGCCCAATCTTCAGTAGCAGTAGCCCCGGTCATGACGCACCTTTTGCGTGTTCAACTTCTCACCGATTGTACGCCTTCAGGTACGTACGTAAAGACGAACGCGCTGCACTGCCTGGGAGCCTCTGAATAGCTCTGCGCGGAGCGCGTTTCTGTCTCAAAAGCCGCAGATCGTGTGGTGCGACCCGAGTGACAGTAGCCTAAGCTACGGCCGAGGGGCGCAACGCGCGAGATGCGGCTTTTGAGGCGAAACCCAACGGGACGGGCCTTTTCGGGCCGCCCGCAAAGGCCCGTCGCGCCCGTGCAGAGTTATTTAGAGGCTCCCTAACCCCGCAGGCGTCGCCAGATGGCGTCGGCCAGGAGGTAGGGTAGCAATCCGATCAGGGCGACCAGCGCCACGTCCAGAAGTTGTGGAAGGTCGGGGATCAGGCGGGCGAGCAGGTTGGCTGCTAGATAAAAGCCGATGCCGAGCGTTTGCCAGATCGTCGTCAGCAAGCTGAACAGGGAACTGTCGGGTGCCGGTTCCAGCAAGACCAGCAGGGCAAAGGCGATCGCCGCGATGATCGCCAATGACAGGAACGGGTTGTCGAGCAGGCGACGTCCCAGAGAGACCTTACGTGGTTGCGGTGCGCGTAGCATGCGCCGGTCAGCGCTTGAAATAGTGACGAAGGCCGACCCGCACGCCCCAGGCTTCGAGGCTGGAGCGGGTCTGGCCCACGGGCACTTCGACCAGCAGGTTGCCGCTGCGGATGACCTCGATATTGCCGGTGCCGGTGCGCACATCGCCGTAGTCGGCCCAGGTCAGGCCCACCTCGAGGACATTGCGTGGGGTAATCTCGAAATCCGCGCCGGCCGAGACCGTCCACATGATGCCGGTGGTGCTGCCTCCGGGCACAGTCGTCAGCGCGGGTTGACCGGACAGTTCCGGGAATCTGTAAACCATGGTCGAGACGCGGTTACGGACCACGCCGATTCCGGCGCCAATCCACGGGGAAACCGGCCAGTTGTCGTGACCGGCCACGGCCGCCAGGTCCAGGTAGCCCTGCACCCCACCCCGCCAGTGACTGAGTGAACCGTCGACCGGCTGGTTCAAGCCGCTGTCGATGAAATTGGCATTGCCGTCAAAATCGAAGTTCGGCTGGTAGCCGACAAAGATCTCGCCGCGCCACAGGTGGTTGAAATCGCGGCCCCAGGCCAGTTCACCGCCCAGGGAATTGCCGAAATCCCCGCGCGCACCGATCGGCCGGCCATCATCGCCGTCAATGCAACCGAAATAGGCCACCGGTTCTCCCGAGGGCTCGCAATCGCGGTCGAAGAACGTGGTGTTCGAACTGCGCTCATGATTCAGTGACAATCGCAGGTAATCATCGGCGGCGGCAGGGGCGGCCAGGGTCAACAGGAACAGCAGGATCGTGATTCTTTTCATTGGGACTTTTTCTCCAGTCTGGCAACAATCAGCAGGGCAACACATAGCGGCGTGATCCATAGTAACTGGTCGAATCGGAACTGAAATCCATCCGGCCAGGACAACAACAGGCTGCCCGAAGCGACGCCGGCAGCCAGCAGCCACCAGCACAGTCTTTTGAAATACGCCAGCCCGGGCAGCAGGAAAACCAGCCATAGCGGATTGAGCAGTAGCAGCATGGCATTGTTCCATGTGTCCTCGTGCCCGGTCCGCAGCCACATGAACAAAAGCACGCTACCGCCCAAACCCACAGCGACCAAACCGAAATACCAGGGAATCCGGCTGACGGCACCCTGCCCTTTCATCGCCGGCCAGAGGATCAGAATCAGGCTGAGCAGACCCAGGCCGGCGTAGCCAAGCCGCGGGCCGCTGATCTTTTCGGCCAGCTCATGGTTGCGACTGACATAGATGACTTCGTCACTGACCACCAGGGGCTTGCCATCAATTTCCATGTCGACTAGCCAGTCGGCCAATCGATCCGGCAGAAAGGCTTCTTCCCAGGCGTTGCGCGGCCGATCGATTGCCGGGCCCAGCGTCAGCATGATGCCGGTATGGATCCAGAAGCGCTCGCGTGTCATGCGGCGGGTGTGATCACGGAAATTGTGGCGGGCGGGCTCGGACTGCAAGTGTTCGGCCAACGCCCCGTCTAGCACCTGATCGAGCAGATCCCTCAACCAGGTGGAGCAATTGGCCCGGTAATAATCGTATTGGTAGTACTGCGGCTGCGGGAAAATGGCCTCGTGGAGCAAGCGGTAGAGTTCACGGACCTGAGTCGGACTCAGGCCAAGTCGTTGGACGCGTATGGACCGGTCATGCTGCCGGTACCGGGCAAACTCGTCATCGGAATAGGCTGCCGCCCCG
This sequence comes from Gammaproteobacteria bacterium, assembly GCA_003561495.1. Lineage (GTDB taxonomy): Bacteria > Pseudomonadota > Gammaproteobacteria > Xanthomonadales > Wenzhouxiangellaceae > Wenzhouxiangella. The sequence continues at coordinate 3,565 of PWWM01000022.1, read as the reverse complement.
AAATACAGCATGATGCCTTCGGCAAAGTCGCGATGAAAACCAGGACGGTCCAGTTCGAAATAACCGAAACTGAAAGTGTGATCCAACCCGCTGTCTTCGTTCTGGATCCAAAGCGCGTTGTGCCCGAACAATTCCCAGACTTCGGCGCCCGGGCCATAGGTCACCAGTGACGCCTGCTGTGCTTGCAGGCCATTTGCAAGCACACTGCCCAGGAACAGGACGATGACTGCAACGCTGGATTGCATTCGACGATCGATCATCCGGAAATGGTAACCGGTAAATCATTTTGAAAGGGGTCGGCTTCCCGGCCGGTCAAGCTGTGAGACACTGACTTCATCTGTGGTTCGAAATTGAGTGAAGCATGAGCAAGATCACGTTCGAAAATCGTGCCGGAATCAATCTGGTCGGGAACCTGGAAAAGCCCGAGACCGGACCTGTTCAGGCCACGGCCCTGTTTGCCCACTGCTTTACGTGTGGTCGTGACATTCGTGGCGCCCGCGAAATCACACGGGCACTTGCCAGGGAGGGATTTGGCGTCCTCCGCTTTGATTTCACCGGTCTGGGAGAAAGTGAAGGCGATTTTGCCGATACCAGTTTTTCCAGCAACCTGGATGATCTGGAAGATGCGGCCGGCTGGTTGAGTGAGCACCTGGAAGCGCCAAGCCTGCTGATTGGCCATTCGCTGGGCGGTGCGGCGGTGCTGGCTGTCGCCGAGCGTCTGTCCAGCGCTCGCGCGGTGGTCACCGTGGGTGCGCCTTCGACTGCCGACAATGTGCTTCGCCAGTTCGGCAAGGACAGCTTGGATGAGATTCGCCAACAGGGATGCGCCACTGTCGAACTGGCCGGCCGTTCCTTCCGAATCCGCGAAGACTTCATCGACGATGCCAGAAGCCATGACCTGGAAACCCGCCTTCGGAATCTTGATCGGGCTCTATTGGTCATGCACTCGCCGGTCGATCGGATCGGCTCCATCGACCACGCCCAGCGCATTTTTGCCGGCGCCAGACATCCGAAGAGTTTTGTCAGCCTGGATCGTGCCGACCACCTGCTGTCGGATGCCGACGATGCAAGTTATGCGGCCCGGGTCATTGCGGCCTGGTCCAGCCGCTATCTTCAGTTCTGAGTGATTTCCATGGCGTGGAGGCGGCGATCATCGGCGCTGGTGATGGTGAACAGCCAGTCGCCAATGGCCACGGATTCGCCGGCTTCGGGCAGGCGACCGAATTCAGCTACCACCAGGCCACCGATGGTGTCGTAATCGTCATCACTGAACTCGGTGCCCAGGGCCTCGTTGAAATCATCGATGGGCGTCAGGGCCTGGACCAGGTAGCGCCCGTCCTCCAGCGGCTGGACATCGGCAACCACTTCGGCATCATGCTCATCGTCAATATCCCCGACGATCTCTTCGAGCACATCCTCGATGGTGACCAGCCCGGAAACTCCGCCGTATTCATCCACAACAATCGCCATGTGATTCTTGCTGACCCGAAACTCGCGCAACAACACGTTCAGACGTTTCGATTCGGGAATGATGACTGCCGGGCGAATCAGTTCACCCAGTTCCGGCGCATCTTCGCCAGCGACCAATCTCAGCAAGTCCTTGGCCAGCAGAATGCCGCGAACCTCGTCCTTGTCCTCACCGACAACCGGAAAGCGCGAGTGGCCTGACTCGATGATTACGGGCAGATACTCGCCGAGGCCGGCATGCTCCGGAATGACCACCATGTGAGACCGGGGCACCATGACATCGCGCACCTGAAGCGCATCGACCTCCAGTGCGCCTTCCATCATGGCCAGTGTGTCGGATTCGATCAGGCCCTGCTCGGTGACATCGCGCAGCAATTCGACCAGATCATCGCGATTGCGGGGCTCACCCCCAAAGGCGCGGCCGAGCTTTTCCAGCCAGCCACGCGAGCCTGAGGGCGTACTGCCGGAGCCGTCGTCGCTCATCGCCTGAAAGTCCCGCGAACCAGTTCCGGGAAAGGGAAAAATTGTATTGTCATGACTTCAAATCATACGGGTTCGGAATGCCGAGTTGTTCAAGAAGTTCGATTTCCCTGGACTCCATGACCTCGGCCTGTGTTGCAGTTGTATGGTCAAAACCCAGCAAATGCAAGAGACCGTGAAGGGTGAGATGGGCCCAGTGGTGCTCGACCGGCTTGCCCTGCTCCGCCGCCTCTTGCGCCACCACCGGCGCGCACAGCACGATATCGCCCAGCACCCGCAGGTCTCCGGCCGGAGGGACGCTGGCCGGGAAGCTGAGCACATTGGTCGCGCTGTCACGGCCACGCCAGCGCTTGTTCAGATCCCGGCCTTCGTCCGTGCCCACGATACGGATATTGAGCATGGCATTCGCGCTTTCGGCTATTGCCATTTCCGCCCATTGCCGGAAAAGCTCATTGTCGGGGACCTCGGGTCCATCGAACGGGCGTTGAATATCCAGTTCCAGAGGGGCGTTTTCTTGCTTGGGGGACATGAACGAAGGGGTGGAGAATAATTCAACGTTGTCCGTCGGGGACGTGGTCCCGATCTACGGGTTGGTGTGGTCGGAATTGGCCTGGTCGGCTTTTTCGTAGGCTTCGACGATGCGTCGGACGATGGGATGGCGGACCACGTCGCGGGAATCGAAGAAGGTCTGGCTGACCCCCTCGACCCCTTGCAACAAGCGAATGGCCTGGCGCAGCCCGGACTGTACCTTGGGCGGCAGATCGATCTGGGTCAGGTCACCGGTGATGACCGCCTTGGAGCCGAATCCGATCCGGGTCAGGAACATTTTCATCTGCTCGGATGTCGTGTTCTGGGCCTCGTCGAGAATCACGAAGGCGTCATTGAGCGTGCGCCCACGCATGTAAGCCAATGGCGCCACTTCGATGACATTGCGTTCAGTCAGACGCCCGGCCCGCTCGAAACCGAGCATTTCGTAGAGCGCGTCGTGCAGGGGCCTGAGGTAGGGATCGACCTTCTGGGCCAGGTCACCGGGCAGAAATCCCAGACGTTCACCGGCCTCGACCGCGGGACGGACCAGTACGATGCGTTGCACTCGATCGCTTTCCAGGGCATCGACGGCACAGGCCACGGCCAGAAAGGTCTTGCCGGTGCCGGCCGGACCGACACCGAAGTTGACATCGTGGCTGGCAATGCGCTCGAGATAGCGCTTCTGGTTGGGCCCGCGACCGCGAATCAGGCCGCGCCGGGTGCGAATGCTGCCCTCGACCCCGGCCTCGTCATCGGCTTCATCCAGGCCGGCCTGTTGCAGTTGCAGGTTGACCAGTGCCGGGGTCAGCACCTCGCGCTCGGCCTGGCGATAAAGTTTGCGCAACACGCGGCGACCGGCATTGACGGCATCGGGCTCGCCCTCGATGCTGAAGATATTGCCGCGTCCGGCAATGCTCACGCCCAGGCGCCGTTCGATCAGGCGCAGGTGATCATCCATTTGCCCGCACAGGTTCGCCAACCGTTCGTTGTCGGCCGGTTCCAGCTCCAGGGTAATGGCCGTCGCGGTAGCGCTGCTCATTCAGGCCGCTTCGGTGCGCGACGAATCCAGGCGTCCGCGCAGGGAGTTCGA
>PWWM01000006.1 GCA_003561495.1 Gammaproteobacteria bacterium | reverse complement strand
GGGCGGCATGGAGGGTCCGGGAAGAACTTACTGCCCGCGGTCGCACCCGGTCAGTCCATGATCGGTCAGATACCACCCAATGCGACAGGCACCAAAACGCCCCTTAACTTAAAGAATCGACCAAGCCGTTCACCTCGAGCCCGGCCCCGGGCAAGGCCGCTCGGCGCCCCGCCCCCACCCCGGGCAAGGCGACTCGGCGCCCAGCCCCCAAAACCTTCCAAAAGGGCAATCAGGCCGCAGCGCTGCGGTGGCGCTTCAAGTAGACCAGCAGTTGCGAGATGGCGGCCGGGGTCATGCCCGGAATGCGGCTGGCCTGGTCGATATTGGCCGGTCGCGAGCGTTCCAGCTTCTCGCAGAGTTCGGCCGACAACCCCTTGACCTGGGTAAATTCGAAATCGGCTGGAATGGCCTGATCGGCCGAGCGCCGCTGGCGCTCGATTTCGGCTTTCTGGCGATCCAGGTAACCGGCATAGCGCACCTGGACAGCGACCTGCTCGGCAACATCTTCTGCCTGAACTCCCGGACCCATGCCCTCGATGCCCATCAGTCCGGCATAGTCGACTTCCGGTCGTTTTAGCAGCGCCTCGGCCGTGGTGTCCTTGCTGACGGGAACATCCAGTTGGTCTGCGATCCGCTGGGCCAGGTCGGAGCTGGCGGCAACCCGCAGGCGCCCCAGTCGCTGCAATTCGTCCTCAATGGCCCGGCGGCGGGTCGTGAACGTTTGCCAGCGGGCATCGTCGATCAGCCCGAGCTCGCGACCGATTTCGGTCAGGCGCAGATCGGCGTTGTCCTCGCGCAGCACCAGGCGAAACTCCGCGCGGCTGGTGAACATGCGATAGGGCTCAGGGGCGCCCTGGGTGATCAGATCATCAACCAGTACCCCGATGTAGGCTTGATCGCGAGATGGCGTCCAGGGGCGCTCTCCGGCGCTTGAGCGGGCGGCATTGAGCCCGGCCAGCAAGCCCTGCGCCGCAGCTTCCTCATAACCGGTGGTGCCGTTGATCTGGCCGGCGAAAAACAGGCCCTCGATATGCCGTGTTTCCAGGTTGGGTTTGAGATCACGGGGATCGAAGAAATCGTACTCGATGGCGTAACCGGGTCGGGTGACATGAACATTTTCCAGCCCCGGGATGGAGCGCACCAGTTCGATCTGGGCATCGAAAGGCAGGCTGGTGGAAATGCCGTTGGGATACCACTCGTTGACCTGCAGTCCCTCCGGTTCGAGAAAGATCTGGTGCGAGTCCTTGTCGGCAAAACGCACCACCTTGTCCTCGATCGACGGGCAATAGCGGGGTCCGGAGCCCTCGATGGCGCCGCTGTACATGGGTGAGCGATCCAGGTTGGCGCGGATGATCTCGTGGGTGGCCTGGCAGGTTCGGGTGATGTAGCACGAGACCTGGGCGGGATGATCGGTGCGGCTGCCGATGAACGAAAACACCGGTCGCGGGGCGTCGCCGGGCTGTTCTTCCAGCCGGGAAAAGTCGATCGTGCGTCCATCCAGGCGCGGCGGGGTGCCGGTCTTGAGTCGCCCGACGGTAAACGGGAGTTCACGAAGGCGCTCGGCCAGCGCATTGGACGGCGCATCGCCGGCCCGACCGCCGGCCTGGTTGTTCAGGCCGATATGAATGCGGCCACCAAGAAACGTGCCGGTGGTCAGGACCACCGTCGGGGCATGGAATTCCAGGCCCATGGCGGTGCGTACACCGATGACCCGGTCGCCCTTGACCAGCAAATCATCCACGGCCTGCTGAAACAGGGTCAGCCCCGCCTGGTTTTCGACCGCCGCGCGCACCGCGTTTCGATACAGGGAGCGGTCGCATTGTGCACGCGTCGCGCGCACGGCCGGTCCCTTGCGTGCATTGAGCGTGCGCCACTGAATTCCCGCCCGGTCGGCGGCGCGCGCCATCACCCCGCCCAGGGCATCGATTTCGCGCACAAGGTGGCCCTTGCCAATGCCCCCAATGGCCGGATTGCAGCTCATCTGACCGATGGTGTCGATGCTGTGGGTCACCAGCAAGGTGCGCGCACCGACCCGCGCCGAAGCCAGGGCGGCTTCGGTGCCGGCATGGCCGCCGCCGATGACGATGACATCGAATGAATCCGGGTAGCGCATGATTTAGATCAGCCAGTGGCCTGATTTCAAACCACTATTTTACCTCAGGCTCCTAATCTCTGCGACGCAGACGGCGTTCGCTTTGATTGGACGGGGGTTCGCTGCGTCGCGATCGTTGCGAGCTTCGCGATTCACCGCTTCGTTGACGCTGTGGGCTGGATGAGCGTCTCTGCGGTGGCGAACTGCGTTGTTGGCGAGACGGGGCAGATTCCCCAGAAGATCGCGTCCGCGGTGGCGATTGTGGCGGCGGTGCCCGGCGCGATGGTTGTCCGGCGCCCCGGTCGGACCTGATCCGTTCTGACGATCGCGGTTCGAGCCCACCGGAGCGCTCGATCTCTCTGGGCACTTGCTGACGGGATTGTTCCGGGGGTCGCTGGCGCGGGATCGGCCGGGTCGGTAAGCCGTCGGAACGCTCTCTCTGAGTCCGGGCATCGCGGCGATCACTGGTGCGGGTCGCGCGCGGGATTTCGCGCCGGGTCGCGACTGCGCGGGATGGATCGGTTACACCTTCAGCGCGAGACCGGGTTGCCGCAGCACGTTCGCGGCGTTCGGCGTGGCGCATCCGTTCATCGATCAGGCGCACCCGGTCGATGTGGGGTGCCTCGACCAGTGATTCTTTGGGGTAGTGGACATAGTGTGGTCGCCAAGGGCGGTAGTAGTGATAGCCATAGCCATGCCACGGATAGTAGGTTCGCCCCCAGCCGACGGCGAAATGGCTGCGCGGGCCGGGACGGTAACCGTAGTACCAGCCCGGGTAGGGGTAATACCACGGGTCGTAGTAGTGAATTCGAACCGAGTAGGGGTGGTAATGGCGACTGAAGTAAAAGTAATCCAGTGACCAGTACGGATAAAACATCGGGTTGTAGTAGCCGACGTAAACGCTGGACCGTGTGTGGCTGCGAGGATCGTCATAGTAGACCCCGTCCTGACCGTAACGTGGCTGGTAGTAGGTGGCACAGCCGATCAGCGTCAGGACCAGAAAGCCGAGGAAAATTCGCGGTAGCGATCGATACAACATGTTGTCTCACCCGCTATGACTCCAGATTGCATCCTACCTCATTCGGGCTAAACCGGACATGAATGTCAAACCGCGGGCCATCGCGCTACACTATGGGCTGCGCAAGAGAATGCACACTGGTTTTCGCCATGGACGAGCAAACCCGACAGGCACTGTCCAACCGAGCCTCCTGGATCAAGGGAGCGACATTGCTGCTGTTTTTTCTGCTGTTGCTGGTGGCCACCCCGATGCTGATCGTGGTCAGTCTGTTCGGCTGGATCGGGCTGCTGGTCAAGGGTCAGGTGCCTTCCGGAATTCGTGATTTCGGGCAGGATCTGGCTCGTTGGTATGCGCAGACCACCCGTTACCTGACCGGCAACGCCAATCGTCGCCCATTCCCGTTCGAAGATCTGGATTGTCCCAGTGACGAGCCGAGCGCAACACCTTCGGCGACTCGCCGGCCGGCCGCCAGTAGCAAGGAATCTTCCGCAGCCGGGGCGTCGAAGGCCGAAACGCCCACATCGATCGGCAAGCAAGAGGCCGTTGGCAAGAAAGCCGGTAAGAAGGCTGCCAAGAAAAAGGCGGGAAAGAAGAAGACTGGCAAGAAGAAGGCCGCTAAAAAGAAGGCGGGTAAGAAGAAGGCGGGTAAAAAGAAGTCTGCCGTCAAGGAAGCGGAGAACAAATCACCATCGACCGATTCAACCAGGGACGCCGATGAGGGCGGACGGGATGACTAGGACCTATGACATCCAGGGATTCACCATCTGCCTGGACAAGGTCGTGCTGTTGTCTTCGATTTTCGAGGCAGACAAAGGAGAGGGTTGGCAGTTCAATATCCGACTGGCCGGCGATGTCCGCTTGCAGGTCAAGCTGCCAAGCCGGGCCGATGCGACCATGGAACGTCAGATGCTGGTCAAGGCGCTCAACGGCCAACCGGCCGAGGCTTCGACTAAAGGGAACTGACCAGCGCCTCGACCTCGTGAAGCGACATGCGTTGCTGGGGGCGTCCGTCAATCGGACTGGGTAGGGGTTGCAAGGCATCGCGACCGATCATCATGATCAACTCCACCGGGAAGTCGCCGGTATCGACCAACAGGACGTCCAGGTGACGGAAACCGCCATCATGCCAGCGGATGCGGCGCCGCTCCTGGGTGTAGGGAATCTGGTGCTCCATCAGAAAGCGCACCACTTCGTCGGGATCTTCGGAAAAGACCTGCAGGCTGATACGTGAGAACTGATCGGCGGTGCCTTCGGCCACCGGACCGATCAATCGAGGCCCGAACGGATCGAGAAAACGCATGGCCGCGATGGCCCCTCGACGCATGCTGTCGAGTCGATCATCATGCACTGACCCACCGTAGAGCTGCTGCCACTCCCGCAGTGCCTGTTCGATTTCCTGGTTCGAAGGCAGGCCATTGCGTGTCGATGCACCCATGCGACCAGCCGCCTTTTGCTTGGCGGCCAGATAGTTGCGTTGACCCTCGGTGGCGATGATGCGGGCGGCCTCGACCGCGATCTCGCGTCTCAGGCGCTGATTGCGCTGGCTGTTGCGTGCTGGCATGGCTGGTGGTTCAGAAAATATCGTAGGGATCTTCGCCGCGGCCGTTCTCGCTGCCGGCTTCGACGGGTGGCAGGTTCTCGGCGTGAAACCATTCCTGGATCGCGCCCCGGGCGCCCGGGGGAGCGCGCAACCCGGTTTCCGGGTTGATCAAGGCCTGCACCAGGCCGACAGGAACTGAAGTGGAGGCTTCCGGCCGGCCTTCCAGTGCGACGGCCATGTAGTCCACCCACAGCGGCAAGGCCGTCCGCCCGCCCTGCTCCTGGCGCCCCAGGCTTTCGTTGTCATCCATCCCGACCCAGACTGTGGTGGCGATCCCGCCTCCGAAACCGGCGAACCAGGTGTCACGCAGGTCGTTGGTGGTGCCGGTCTTGCCGGCCAGGTCCGAGCGATTGAGCGCCAGTGCCCGGCGACCGGTACCCGAGGTGATGACATCGGCCAGCATGGAATGCACCAGCCAACTGGTCTGGGCGGAGATCACTTGCTCGGCAGCCGTGGGAATGACGGGGCCGACCAGGGGCGGTGACTGGTCCTCGGTCTCGGCTTCGCCGAGCCTGACCCGGCGCGGCTGGCCAGGCGCCTCGACGGCATTTCCGGGGACTGATTCGATATCCCGGGTGACCAATGGTTCGGGGCAGGAACGGCAGACCGGACGCCACTCCGGCTCGATCAAGATCCGACCCTCGGCGTCACTGACCCGATGGAGAAACTGCGGCTTGACGGCATGGCCTTCGTTGGCAAAGACGGCAAAGGCCGCGGTCAGATCCAGCGGGGTGATGGATGCCGAGCCCAGCGCCAGCGACGGACCGTTGGGCAGGTCCGCTCGGGCAAAGCCAAAATCGCTGATGTAGTCGCGGGCATAGTCCAGCCCCATACCCATCAACAGGCGAACGCTGACCAGATTGCGCGAGTGGATCATGGCCTCGCGCAGGCGCGTCGGGCCGTGAAAGCGACGACTGAAGTTGGTCGGACGCCAGGTGCGCTCCATGGATGGGTCGTCAATGACCACCGGAGCATCATTGACCAGCGAAGCCGGAGTGTAGCCGTGGTCGAAGGCGGCAGCATAGATGAACGGCTTGAATGCTGATCCCGGCTGGCGTCGACTCTGGGTTGCGCGATTGAACTGGCTGCGGCCGAAATCCAGTCCTCCGACCAGGGCCAGGATGGCGCCGGTTTCGACATCCATGGACACCAGGCTGGCCTCGGCGACCGGAATCTGGGCCAGGATCCAGCCATCATCGACCTGGCGGACCCGGACGACATCACCGACCTCGATGACGTCACTGACTTGCGTGGGGCGAGCGCCCAGTGCATCCAGCGCCAGGTGGGCTCTCGCCCAGCCCAGATCCTCAATATCAATGATGATCTCTGCACCATTGCGGGCAATCAGTCGACCCTGCGATGGACCGCTTTCGACCACCACGGCGGGCATCAGATCGGCCACTTGCCGAATCTGCGAAAGACGCGACTCAATCACACCGAGCTCTTCGAGATCTTCGGGCGGCAGGCGTTGCTCGGCGCCGCGCCAGCCATGGCGGCGATCATAGGCCTGTAGACCATCCCGGACGGCCTGGTCGGCGGCACGCTGCAGTCGGGAGTCGATGGTCGTGTAGGCGTTGTAGCCACCTGAATAGGCCTCTTCGGCGCCCAGTTGATCGACAATTGCCTGGCGGGTCATTTCCGCGATCCAATCGGCCTGGAGCTGGCGAACCGGGCCGTGGAAACGAGCATTGTTGGGCTGGGCGCGCGCGTC
>PWWM01000123.1 GCA_003561495.1 Gammaproteobacteria bacterium | reverse complement strand
TTGTCGGCGCCGCGAAACGCCATCGAAATTGACGGGACCGGTCTTCACATCACGCCCGGAATCATCGATGCCCACTCGCATGCCGCCATCATGGGCGGAGTCAACGAAGCCTCGCGCATCAGTACCGCCGATGTGCGCATTCGTGATGTCATCGACTCTGAATCGATCAATATCTACCGTCAACTGGCCGGTGGCGTGACGGCAGTCAACCTGCTGCATGGATCGGCCAATGCCATCGGCGGCCAGATGTCGGTCATCAAAATGCGCTGGGGCGCCGATCCGGCTGACCTGGTGTTCGAGGCCGCCCCGGAAGGCATCAAGTTCGCCCTGGGCGAGAATCCAAAGCAAAGCAACTGGCAGTCTGATGAGCCGCGCTACCCGCAAACCCGCCATGGCGTTGAGCAAATCATTCGCGAGAAATTCCAGCAGGCGGCCGAATACCGCCAGTCCTTCGAGGACATGCCGCGCGGCCGGGCCGCCCGCAACCACGTACCACCGCGCCCCAACCATGAATTGGCCGCCATTGCCGAAATCATTCATGGCGAGCGCGATGTTCACTCCCATGCCTATCGCGCCGATGAGATGCTGGCCTTGATGCGATTGGCCGAACAGTTCGACTTCGTCATCAAGACCTTCCATCACGTACTCGAAGGCTACAAGATTGCACCGCAGATGGCCGCCCACGGCGCCGCCGGCTCGGGTTTCATCGACTGGTGGTCATTCAAGTACGAGGCTCGCGACGCCATTGCCTTCAACATGGCCCTGATGCACGAGTCCGGTGTGCTGACCGGCATTCACTCCGACAACCCGGAGCTCGCCCGGCGCATGAACCTGGAGGCCGCCAAGGCCGTTCGCTACGGCGGAGTCAGTGAGCACGATGCCTTTCGCATGGTCTCCACCTGGCCGGCCGATCAGCTTGGCATCGGCCATCGTACTGGGCGCCTGGCCGAAGGATTCGATGCCGACCTGGTGGTCTGGAACGGCCATCCGTTGTCGGTGTACTCCCGAGTGGAGCAAACCTGGGTCGATGGTCGTCGCTATTTTGACCGCGAAGCCGACCTGCGCATGCGTGAACGAATCGAAGCCGAACGGGCTGAATTGATTGCCCTGGCCCTGGAAGCCAACGGCAATGACAACGGTGAGAACAACAATGACGAGGCATCAGATCCCGAGCGTCGCCGCGTCCACAGTTTCGCCACCCACCTGACCGGCTATCGCGACTCGGAACTGGACCATGATGAATTCTGTATCTTCCATGCTCACTAAAACATTCTCCACACTGATCGCCGGCACATTGCTGGCCGCCTCGGCACAGGCCGAGCTCACCGCCCTGGTCGGGGCCACCGTTCACCCGGTCAGCGCCCCGTCGCTTGAAAACGGGATCGTATTGATTCGCGATGGCCGCATCGAACAGATCGGCCGGGATCTGGAGATTCCTGACGATGCCCGAATCATCGATCTTGAGGGCAAGCATGTCTATCCCGGTTTCGTCCATCCGGCCACTCAGTTGGGCATCACCGAGATCGCCAGCGTGGCCGGAACCGTCGACACGGCCGAAATGGGTGAGATCAATGCCGCCATTCGCGTCGAAGTGGCCGTCAACCATGACTCCGATCTGCTGCCCACCAGTATTGCCGGGGGCATATTGTCCGCGCATATCATTCCCGGTGGTGGCCTGATCCGGGGCACATCGGCGCTGATGAACCTGGATGGCTGGAGCTGGGAAGAGATGGTGATCCAGGCGCCGGTCGGCATGCATGTCACTTTCCCGCCCGGGGCGGTCGACGATGATGACAACGAAGACCTCGCCCGCATCGAGGATGTGCTCGATCAGGCCCGTCATTGGCGCCGGGCCCAGGCCGCCGCAGAAGCGGGCAATGGCCGCGCACCGGCCCGCAACGACCAGCTCGAAGCCCTGGCGCCGCTTTTGTCCGGCGACATCCCCCTGTTTCTGCACGCCAATCGTTACGATGTCATGGAAAAGGCGCTGGACTGGGCCGAGGAACAGGAGTTCGAGCGGGTCATCCTGGTCGCCAATCCCGATGTCCAGTACATTGCCGAACGCCTGGCCGCCGACAACATTCCGGTGATCATGAGCCGGGTCTACGCCATGCCGACCAGGCGCTGGGAACCGTATGACATGGCCTTTACGGCCGCCGCCCGTCTGGAAGAAGCCGGAGTACGATTTGCGCTGACCGACTCGGCCGGCGGCATGGATGTGGCCAATGCGCGCAACCTGCCCTTCCAGGCCGGCAGCGCCGTGGCCCATGGCCTTTCTCCCGAGGCCGCGCTGAAGAGCGTCACCCTCTGGCCGGCCGAAATCCTGGGTGTGGCCGATCGTCTGGGTTCACTGGAAGCAGGCAAGAACGCCACCCTGTTCGTGGCCGACGGTGACCCACTGGAAGTGATCACCACCATTGAACGGGTCTGGATTGATGGTCAGGAATTCGACCTGATGCGCGATCGCCACCGCCGACTCTACGAGCGCTATCGCGAACGCAATGCCCGCGCACAAGGTCGTGAACTCCAGTAGGCTCTGGAGTTTATGGAGGCTGGGCGCCGAGTGGCCTTGCCCGGCCCCGGTCAAGCCCACTCGTCGCTTGTCGGCTGGGAGTTGGTTGATAGGGGAGCTAGATCGAAGCCACCGCCTAAGCTCTCAATCTTCTCCTATCTGTCGCAGTGGGTGGTATTTGACCGATCACGGACTGACCGGGTGCGGCGGCGGGCAGTAAGCTTTTCCCTGACCATGCATGCCACCTATCGTTGGAACGAAAGCGCTCCCCTCGCAAACGGCAACTCACAGACACGACTGACCCAAAGGCCGCCAATCACGAAGACATCGAATCGCTCGTTCACCCGGTCAGTCCGTGATCGGTCGGATACCACCCGCTGCTTCTCCTCACTCTCATATCCTACCAAGCAGCTTTTCATAGTTCGCTGTTCTCAACGATTCCTTAGAATTTCTTCCGCACAAGGCCACTTTCCCGATTCCTCTTTGTTTGAACGTCAACACAGGGTTCGAAACCGGGCTCGTTGCGGGGGACACTCAAGTTCGTCCCGGGTGAGCATCACTCACTCCCTCGAAATCTGGGATACTCGGGACTGGTCTCAAACCAGCATCTGATTCATGTATTCGAAATCCGCCACCTTATGCGCCGTCGCTCTAATGGCCATCCCCTTGCTGACCAACGCCGACGAGCCGATTCACATTGGCGCCACCATGTCCAAGACCGGCCACCTGTCCACCCAGGGCAGCGCGGCCGCCAACGGCTACCGGCTGTGCGAGCACCATATCAACGCCGATGGCGGACTGTTGGGACGCGAGATTCGTTTCGAGATACTCGATGACCGCTCCGATAGTGACACGGCCATTGCCCTGTACGAGGAACTCGTCGTCGATCGCGGGGTTGACGCCATCATGGGTCCCTACGGGTCCACCCTGACCGAGGCGGTGGCGCCGGTGACCGAGCAACACCGCATGGTCCACATCTCGCCGCTGGCCGCCACCAGCTCGATCTGGGAACAGGGCCGTGAATATCTGTTCATGGTCCTGCCACCGGCTGAATTGTTTCTGGCCGGCCTGATCGACATGGCCGATGATCGTGGCCTGACACGGGTGGCGGTGCTGACCGAGGACGCCCTTTTCCCGCGCGCCGCCAGCGCCGGCGCCAATGACCTTGCCCGCGAGCGCGGCATGGAGGTTGTCTTCCACGAAGCCTATCCGGACGAGACCGAGGATTTTCTGCCGTGGCTTGAGCGCGTGCAGAGCGAACAGGTCGAGGTACTGGCCATGGCCGCCTCCAGTCTTGATCACTTCATCAGCGTGGTCGAGCAAATGAAGGCGGCCGACATCAATGTGGAAATGTTCGGTACATCCGGGGCGGTCAGCCAGTTCGCCGAGGCGCTGGGCCAGGCCGCCGAATACACCTACGGGCTATCCGCCTGGGAACCCGGCCTGGACAATCCCGGTATCGAACGTTTCGTGGCCGATTACCGGCAACAGTTCGACATGGCGCCCAGTTTTCATGCCGCAGGCGCCTACGGCAGTTGCCAGCTGTTTGCCGAAGCCGTCAGCCGAACCGGCAGCCTGGATGCCGACCCGTTGCGCCAGAGTCTGCTCGAACTGGAAACCACCACCGTATTCGGGCCCTATGCCGTTGATGAGCGCGGCTACCAGGTGGCCAACCAGGGCCTGTTCATCCAATGGCAGGATGGCGAGAAAGTCATCGTCTGGCCCCCGGAACTGGCCCAGGCCGAAGTCCGCTATCCGACACCCAACTGGTCCGAGCGCGAGACCGGGCTGGCGCCCGCCCAGCAAGCTTTCTGGGATCGCCTGCAAGCACTGTGCGGACAGGCGTTTCGCGGTCGAATCTCCGATGTCACACCCTATTACGCCGGCGTGGCCGAGGCGGAACAACTGCTTATGCATGTGCTCGAATGCAGCGAGGATCGTATCCACATTCCGCTGCATGTCGATGAAAACCGCTCGCGCAACTGGATACTGACTCGAACCGATGGCACGATTCGACTCAAGCATGACCATCGCTACCCGGACGGTCGCGAGGAAGCGATCAGCCAGTACGGTGGCGATGCCCCCACGCAGGGCCTGCCGACTCGCCAGATCTTTCCAGCGGACTCGCACACGGCCGAAATCCTGCCCGAGCGCGATGACAACTTCTGGTTTCTCGACTTCACCGACGAACACACTCTGCAATACGGCGTCCACTGGCCCCGCAAGGGTCACTCCATTCGCCTGGAATTCGATCTGGCCACACCGGTGGATCCGCCCGCACGGCCCTGGGGTTACGAATAGCGACCCCACAGGCAAATTGCAGACAGTTCTCATTCGCCACGCATCTGCGTTACCCTGAGGTCATCGAATTTGCATCAATCCGGGGTGAATCCCATGCTGCCTCCAATCAACTTCGAACGCTGGATCGAGGACAATCGTCACCTGCTCAAGCCGCCGGTGGGCAACAAGTGCATTTATGACGAGGACTTCATCGTCATGGTGGTCGGCGGTCCGAATCAGCGCACGGATTACCACTACGACGAAGGCCCGGAGTTTTTCTACCAGATCGAAGGCGACATGATCCTCAAGGTCATGGACGATGAGGGGCCGCGCGATATCCGCATTCGCGAGGGGGAAATCTTCTACCTGCCACCCAAGGTTCCGCACTCTCCACAACGCCTGGAAAACACGGTTGGCCTGGTCATCGAACGACTGCGACTGGAACATGAAAAGGACGGCCTGATGTGGTTCTGTCCCGAGTGCCACCACAAACTCTACGAGGAATACTTCTACCTGGAAAGCATCGAGAACGACTTTCCGCCGGTCATTGGTCGGTTCATGGAAAGCGAGCAGAATCGTACTTGCGATCGTTGCGGCGCCGTGCATCCGGCGGCATGATCCGAATCGACAAAACCGTCAGCCGAATATCGTTTGTCCGACCCAGAACCACAGCGGTACCGTAGCCGCCGAAATCAGCACACCCCAGGCCACCAGCGCCGATCCCAGCGGCGGGGCCAGGCGCGCAGCAGCGAGCAGGGCGGCAGCCGTGATCATCGGCGGCATGGAGGCCTCCAGCAGGGCGACCCGGGCCACATCCGGTTCGGCGCGCAGCAGCCAGACCAGCCCCAGCGCCAGGACCGGAAGCACCAGCAACTTGGCGACCAGGCCGATCAACAAACCCATGCGATATTCCGGAACCAGCTTGAGTTTCAGGCTCATGCCGATGGCCAGGGTGACCAGCGGCAGCAACATGTCGGCAAAGCGTTCGGTCAGGCTCATCAACCAGTCGGGGAACCAGGCATTGCCGAGAACCAGCGCAAGGATCAGCGCCAGGAAGGGTGGGAACGATACAACCTGTCTGGCCACCGAAGCCGGTGTGGGATTGTCACCGTCACCGTACCAGCCCAGCACGAACAGGACATGAGTGCAGACAATCAGAAACGAGCCGAACTGATCATAGACCACGGCCAAACGTAGGTACTCAGGACCCAGCAGCGCCTCGACCAGCGGAAAGCCGAGAAACGAGGTGTTGCCCAGGGGAATCAATACCAGCAAGGTGGCGGTGACCTCGCGTTTCAAGCTCAGCCAGCGCGACAGCGGCAGGATGACGGCAATGGTCAAACCCAGCAGAGTCCAGGGCACAATCACCAGTGGCAACAACGACCAAGACGGCTCGAGTGTCGGCACATGGATCAGGATCAATGCCGGAAGACACAGATAAAGCACCACCCGGTTGAGCACTTCCGGCGCCTGTTCCGGAAACAGGCGCATGCGGCCGAATGCATATCCGGCCGCGATCAGCAATAGGATGGTCAGATAAGCGACCATCGGATCAGTCGGCGGCCGGTGTCGCTCCCTTGACGTGTTCGTCCAGCCAGTCGATGGTTTCACGCAGCATGTGCAACACCGACTCGCGGGCCCGATAGCCATGCGA
>PWWM01000081.1 GCA_003561495.1 Gammaproteobacteria bacterium | reverse complement strand
TGGACGGTACCCGCGACAAGATCCTGATTGAGGGCAATGCTGCCGCAGCATTGGGCTGCCTGTATGCCGGGGCCAGTGTCGGGGCCTGGTATCCGATTACCCCATCGACCTCGCTGATGGACGCGTTCGAGTCCTATTGCCGCAAGTTCCGGGTGGACTCCGATACCGGCGAGAAGCGCTACTGCATCATTCAGGCCGAGGATGAACTGGCCGCAGCCGGCATGGTGCTGGGCGCAAGCTGGGCCGGGGCTCGCGCCTTCACGCCAACCTCCGGTCCGGGCATCTCGCTGATGAGCGAATTCATCGGCTTTGCCTATTACACCGAGATCCCGGCGGTGTTTTTCGATATTCAAAGAGTCGGACCTTCGACCGGCATGCCCACCCGTACCCAGCAATGCGATCTCATGAGCGCTGCTTACGCCTCGCATGGCGACACCCGCCATCCGCTGCTGTTGCCGGCCGATCCGGCCGAATGCTTCGAGCTGTCCGTTGAAGCCTTCGACCTGGCTGACCAATTACAGACCCCGGTGTTTGTGCTGTCCGATCTGGATATCGGCATGAACGACTGGATGGTGCCAAAGCTGGAATGGGACGATACCCGTCAGCCGAATCGCGGCAAGATTTTCGATGCTGAAGATCTGGAGAACATGGAGTACTACTACCGATTCCTGGATATCGACGGCGATGGCATTGCCGCGCGCACCCTGCCCGGTTCGCACCCGCGCGGCGCGTATTTCGTACGCGGCTCGGGGCATAACCAGTACGGCGCCTACACCGAGGATGGCGATGAATACCAGCAGGTGCTCGATCGATTGATGGTCAAGTGGGAGACCGCCCGCAAAAAGGTTCCGGCGCCCCGATTGATCAGCTCGAAGCAGAAAGCCCATTGCGGCATCATCGCTTACGGTTCCTCGCATGGTGCAGTGACCGAAGCACTGGACCGTCTGGCCGAGCAAGGCATTCATGCCGATTACCTGCGCTTGCGTGCGTTCCCATTCAATGACACCGTGCAGGAGTTTCTCAACCGGCATGACCGGGTGTTCGTGGTCGAGCAGAATCGCGATGCGCAGATGCGCTCACTTTTGTTGCTGGAAACCCGCGCCCGACGTGATCAACTCATTCCGGTGCTGCACTACAACGGCATGCCCATTCCATCTGATGTCGTATTCGATTCCATCCGTGATCACCTGCGCCAGGAGGCCGTTGCATGACTTTCATCGCCAAACCCAAGGTCCGGTGGGCAGGCCAGCGCCACAACGAACTGGGTCTGACCATCCGCGATTACGAGGGCGGACTTTCAACCCTGTGCGCCGGCTGCGGGCATGACTCGGTCACCGCGGCCCTGGTCCAGGCATTCTGGGAGCTGGCCATTCGACCCGAACAGGTCATCAAGCTCTCCGGCATCGGCTGCTCGTCCAAGACCCCGGCCTATTTCCTGAGCGGCTCGCATGGCTTCAATTCCGTGCATGGTCGCATGCCCTCGGTGGCCACTGGAGCCCTGGCCGCCAACCGGGATCTGATCGCGGTCGGAATTTCCGGCGACGGTGATTCGCTGTCCATCGGCTTCGGCCAGTTCGCCCACGCCGTTCGCCGCAATCTCAACGTGCTCTACCTGATCGAAAACAATGGCGTATATGGCTTGACCAAGGGACAGTTTTCAGCCTCGGCGGACCCCGGCAGCAAGGCCAAGAAAGGTGAGGAAAACCGACAGCAGTCCATTGATCCGATCGCCACCGCAATCACTCTGGGTGGCAGCTTTGCTGCACGCAGTTTTTCCGGGGACAAGGACCAGCTTGTTCCATTGCTCAAGGCCGGACTCACCCATCCGGGATGTGCCGTGATCGATGTGATCTCGCCCTGCGTCACCTTCAATGATCATGACGGCTCGACCAAGAGTTATGCCCATACCCGAGCTCACATGGAGGCGGCCACTTTCACGGATCTCATCCCTCCGGCCAGGACCATTGAAGCCGATTATGCCGAGGGCGACGCCACCCGCATCACATTGCACGACGGTTCGCAGTTGCATCTGAAAAAGCTGGAGCCGGACTACAACCCCGGCGACCGCGCAACGACCCTGAAGTACCTGGAAGACCATCGGGTTCGTGGTCAGATCCTCACTGGTCTCCTGTATCTTGATTCCGACATGCCCGATTTTCATGCCGTGTCCGGAACATCGAAAAAACCGCTGACCGCCATGAGTCATGACGAGCTAAGCCCAGGCGCCGATGCCTTGGCAAAACTGCAGGAATTTATGCGCTAGTAGCTCACTGACCGTGCCAAGCCCCCAACAAGCTTCGGGTTTTACTCGCCATCACCTGGGGCAACCCTGGTGCGAGGCCGTGGAGCTCGAGGATGGTCGTCAATTCCTGATCCGGCCTATGCAGCCGAAAGATGCGCCCACACTCCGGAGGAGTTTTTCTCGGCTGACGCCCGAGGAAGTCCGGATGCGATTCATGCATCCGATCAAGGAGCTGACCGAAAACTATTCACGCCGGTTGGCCACGGTCGATCCGGAGCGAGAGTTTGCCCTGGTTCTGGTCGAAAACCTTCCCCCCGCCGAGGCACTGATCGGCGCGGTGGTTCGCGCCGCAATCGATCGCACGGAGCGAGAGGCAGAATTTGCCATCATCGTCGGCCGCGAACTGTCCCGCAATGGTCTCGGCAAGCATTTGATGAAGAAGGTCATCGAATGGGCGCGCAAGAAACGCCTTGACGCCATCTACGGACTGGTTCTTCACGACAACACGGCGATGCTGAAACTGGCTGACAGTCTGGGATTCGAGCGTTACTACAATGATGACGACAATGAAGTGACCCTGGTTCGCCTTCGATTGTAGAGATCAGTCGGCCAGTCGCAAGTCCTGCTCGGCTTCCTGAATCATGTTGCCTTGCAGGTAATCCACGCCCGACTTCCACAAATTGGTCATTACCGTGGCATCCTCGATCATCGGGGCAATCACCCGTATGCCCTTGCGACGCAATGGTTCGGTCAGCGCATCGAGGTCTCCGGCCAGGTCCTCGCCTCCAGTCAGGCGGTGGACAAGGTCGGGCGAAAGCCGCAGGTAATCACAACGCAAGCGGTCAATCAGGAGATCAACATTGGAATGATCATCAAACCTTGAAAAACAGACCTGCAATCCGTTCTTGCTGGCCAGATCCAGCATCGCCTCGGCTCCGTTGAGATTGGACATGGCATCGGTCAATTGGAAGTCAAGCACCAATTGACCGCGAATGTCCGGACCAGACTCGAGCTGAGCAGCCAGTTTCTCGCGGCGCCGGGAATCGGCGAGCAACTCCGCAGACTGATTGATGAATAAACGAAACCCCCGGTCATCGGACCGTTGGCTGATGATTCGAATGGCGTGATTGAGCATCCAGCGGTCAATGGTCCCCAGCAAACCCGCCTTTCGGGCCACTGGAAGGAACTCGGCGGCCACCAGCAGGCTACCACTGGTGGCACGTAGTCGAGGCAGCATCTGGAAACTACGCACCGAATCGTCGGTGGCCGGCAAGAGGAGCTGAAAGACGACCTCGAGGTGATCCTTGCGTAGTGACTCCATCAACAGCATCAGCATCTGTCGGTCATCGTTCGAGGCCTGACGAGCCGACAGCGTCGGGTGAATCTCGACCCATTGATTACCGCCCCCCAAAGAGAGGGACTCGGCACCCTTGAAGACTTCCAGCAGCATCTGACCGGCCGATCCGAACCGCAAATCAAGCGCACAGACCGTCAGCGAGACCGTGATGGCAACCGAATCATCACCCATGGGGAAATCATGGTGATTCAACTCCTGGAATAAACAACCTGCCCGATTCTTGAGCTCAACCGGTTCAACTTGTTCAACCAGGGCCACCACTTCCATCAAACCGGGATTGAACAATAACGAATTCGTGCCGAGCTGCTCTTCAACGACCCGGCAAACTTGCTGGTCCAGATCGACCAGGCCCGCATAGCCCAATCGATCACGTATTTCCGCAAAGTGGTCGATGACGACGCAAATCAGGCCACCGGCCACCTGACCAGAGGGTTTCGACAGGCTTCCAAAGGTCCGATCCAGTCCCTTCAGAAATGACTCATGAGACATTCGTTTCCCCTTTGATTCCAACGCCAACCGTGCCAGCTAGCGTAACCTGAAGCCCCTGCCCTGCGCCACCCCGCGCAAGGTTGCCAGCTCGACCTCCTCGGCACGCAAGCGATCACTGACGCGGTCTCGTCGCTCACGCACATCGGCGATTTCCTCTCGGTCAGGCTGCTCTTCGCGCTGCAGGTCCCGCAGCTGGCGATTGAGTCGCTCCAGTTCTCGCCGACTGGATTCCACGCGGGCCGACAATTGGTGAATGCCATGCCCGAGCTCATAACCCTCGAGAAAGTCCCGCTCCAACCCAGCCGGGCAACTGCTCTGGTAGCGCTGTCCTTCCAAGCCGAAGCGAAATCCCTCGTCGAGGGTACAGAAATAATGAAGTCCGTCCTCGAAACCGGCATGCCAGGCATCAGCATCGGCGGGATAGCCGGCCTCGGCGCAATCCCCGGCCCGCTGCGCCAGAAAGTCACTGCTCCGCCCGGCTCGAGCGTCCTGTTCGCCAATGCGATACCAGTCGGCCACCATGCATTCTTCCGGAGACATGGTGGCACAGCCGGAAAGCAAGGCGCTTGAGCTGATCAACAAAATAGCGAGGGCCGGGGCTGTTGTTCGCATCATGGGTCCGGTTCCTGAAAAATGGGTTCAAGCTTAACCATAGCAATTATCAAGGCCCATCTGGACGCCCACATTGAGGTCCAGACCTCACGAGTCATGACCCGACCCGAATAGTTCAACCAGCAAGCTTTCATGATAGCTGTCCGGATCAGTCCCGTCGTGAAGACCCAGACGGAAGGCCCGATCAAAAAACCCGGGCGCAGGTCGACCGGGCCGGGCGCGACTGACCACAAGCGCCGCACGAATCGGCCGCCCGGCCTCACTGTCGCGTTTCAGAAGAATCTCCACCAGGCGGGTGGTCTTGTGAATGCGATGCGGCGGCTCGATCGCCAGAGCATCGGCCACTTCCAGGTAGGTCATGGTCCGCCGCTGCACCCGCGCCTGATCCAGCAACGCCCCAAGCCGCTCCAGCAATTCCTCCCGCTCACGCCCCGCACCAATCCCCGCCATCACCCAAACCTTCCCGTTTAATCCCTGGCGCTTGTTCCTTAAACCTTGCTCCTTGTTCCTTGAGCCTTGAACCTTGGACCTTGTTCCTTCACGCCACCGACTCATCCAGCCCGCAGTTGTTCTTCTCGAACACCCGATCCGCCCGATAGCTGGAACGAACCAGGGGACCGGAGACGACTTCCATGAAGCCCTTGTCCAGACCGATCCGACGCAACTCTGCAAATTCATCCGGCGTCACAAAACGCTCGACCGGCAGATGATTGACTGTTGGCCGCAGATACTGACCGAAAGTGAGGATATCAACTCCGATGGCACGCAAGTCGTCCATGGTCTCGATCACCTCTTCGGTGGTCTCGCCCAGGCCGAGCATCAGGCTGGTCTTGGTAAGCACGTCCGGACGGTGGCGCTTGGCGTGGGCCAGCACGTCGAGGGTCTGCTGGTAGCCGGCGCGCGGATCGCGCACCGGGTGGGTCAGGCGACGTACCGTCTCGACATTCTGTGCAAACACTTCCAGGCCGGAATCGACCACGGTCTCGACATCGTGCAAACGACCCTGGAAGTCCGGGGTCAATGCCTCGACGGCAGTCTGGGGATTGACCTTCTTGATCTCGCGCACGCAGGCCGCGTAGTGACCGGCGCCGCCATCGGGCAAATCGTCGCGGTCAACCGAGGTCAGCACTACATATTTCAGATCCATCAATCGAACCGACTCGGCGGAATTGGCCGGCTCTTCAGGATCCAGCCAGCCGCGCGGATTGCCGGTATCGACCGAGCAGAAACGGCAGGCACGAGTGCAGACATCACCCATCAGCATGATGGTTGCCACTCCGTTCGACCAGCACTCGCCGATATTCGGACACTTCGATTCCTGGCATACGGTGGCCAGGCGATGCTCGGTCACGTTGCGTTTGACTGCTTCATATTTGCCGCCACTGGGCAAACGAGCGCGTAGCCAGGTCGGCTTGCGGCCGATCGGTTCGGGACTGGCGCCGGCACGCGCCTTGATACCGTCACGTATGGCGGTAAAACCCTGCGGCTTGACGACTTTCTCACCGCTCTTGACGGTGATGGGAATTCGAACAGTACTGCTCAAGGCGATTTCCATTCATTTCGAGCCAGACTGTGCATTATCCCATGTCATCCAGCAAGGTGTCAGCAAGGCCGGCTTGCGGGGTGCAGATGGTGGCCTGGAATCGCGCTGGTCGGGTTCCGGGGGCAGGCGATCCAGGGTCTCGGGCAGCCCGAGGCGGCGGCGTTCGGACGGGCTCAGTTCGTTGATGGACAGGGTGGTCATTTGTCGGTAGTCGGTAGTCGGTAGTCGGTAGTCGGTAGTCAGGGGTC
>PWWM01000069.1 GCA_003561495.1 Gammaproteobacteria bacterium | reverse complement strand
TCGCGCTCCTGGTACTTGGCTCGGCAGGCCGAAGTTTGCAGGACCATTTCGCACTCGAGGAAATCGGTGATTTCGATCAGGGCGGCGCGAATGGCTTCTCCGGCCGGTGTGTTTTCCTCGTGGGCCAGGTTGCCGCCGACCCAGCCACGCTGGGCGCGCAGGCTGACTCCGGTGTCGGAAGTGCGGCCCTCGATGGTGCGCACATGCTCGATGGCGCCGGTGGTGGCATTGACCAGGCGCAGATCAACCGCGACATAAGCCTGGGTACGTGAGCCGCCGACACCGATATTGGTGCTGCGCCCGCCGATATTGACACCGCGCAGGTTCACACCACCTCCGGTTCGGGCCGTCTCTTCGGAATAGTCGGTGACGGTTCCAAGCACGATGTATTCAGCACCGACCAGCTGGCCCACCTGGGCAGCGGTATCCGGGTTGACCCGTCCGGATGCGCCCAGATCCTGCTCGGCCATGACCGCCTCGAGATTGGAGCGTTCAACCACGGTGAAGGCGCCGATGGCGGCCAGTTCATTGGCCAGCATGCCTGACAGCTCCCGGCCAACGCCGGAGCGCCACCACGCGGCGCCGGTGGCTTCGTTCTTGAATTCAGCCACGCCCAGTACCGGGCGATCGGCCATTGCTGTGCCGCTGATCAGGATCAGGGCGAGAAAAAGTACACGTTTCATGTTGACCTCCTTGGGTGATCAATTCGAGTCATATTGTGGCGTATGTAACTACTATAACGAGATTTTTTTTCGATTCGTGCCGCCTGTGCCTTTTGATGCAAAAATCTGGCCCGGGTTTCATGGCGCTTGGCCATGAATTCAGGGGTGGCGGGGATGGTCTTGCCAAGAGCTGCCTCCAGAGGGTAACCTGAGGGGTTTACAGACGCTGCTAATTGCCAGGGACACTTTCCGAATGACTTCCAAGCTTGCCGCTCTCAATGAGTGGGTTGACCAGGTGGCTGCGCACACGCGCGCGGCCCGAGTTCACTGGTGTGACGGTTCCGATGCCGAAAATCGCCGCCTGATCGAACAGATGCTCGAAACCGGTGATCTGCATACACTCAATGATGAAACGCATCCCAATTGTTTCCTGCATCGCTCGGACCCGTCCGATGTCGCCCGAGTGGAGCACCTGACCTTTGTCTGTACCGAGCGCGAGGACGACGCGGGCCCCAATAACAACTGGATGGCTCCGGCCGAGGCTCATGCGCTCATGAACGGCCTGTTTTCAGGTTGCATGGCCGGGCGCACCTTGTACGTGGTGCCTTATTGCATGGGTCCGATCGACTCGCCCCTGTCGCGTTGCGGCGTGGAAATCACCGACAGCCCCTACGTGGTGGTCAATATGCGCCTGATGACCCGCATGGGACAGGCCGCCCTGGAGCGCATCGAGAGCGAGGGACATTTCGTCAAGGGTCTGCATTCGACCGGCGAGCTGGATCCGGATCGTCGTTACATCATGCATTTCCCGGAAGAGCTCAGCATACAGAGCTATGGTTCAGGCTACGGCGGCAATGCGCTGCTGGGCAAGAAGTGTCATGCGCTGCGCATTGCCAGTTACCAGGCCCGCACGGAGGGCTGGCTGGCCGAGCACATGCTCATCGTCGGCATCGAAAGCCCGGATGGCGAGGGGCGCTACATCGCTGCAGCCTTCCCCTCGGCCTGTGGCAAGACCAACCTGGCCATGCTGGTGCCGCCGCAAGCCTATCGGGAGGCCGGCTGGAAAGTGTGGACGGTCGGCGATGACATCTGCTGGCTGCACCCGGGTGAGGACGGACGCCTGTATGCGATCAATCCCGAAGCCGGTTTTTTCGGGGTGGCCCCCGGAACCAGCAAAAAGACCAATCCCAATGCGCTGGCCATGCTGGATCGGGACGCGATCTTTACCAACGTGGCCGTGACCGACGACAACCAGCCCTGGTGGGAAGGTCTGGATGATCGGATCCCCGCCAGGGACTGGCAGGGCCGCGATTTCGATCCCAAGAATGGCCCGGCGGCTCACCCGAATTCACGCTTCACGGTCTCGATCAAGCGCTGCCCCAGTTACTCCGACCAGGCCGAGAGCCAGACCGGGGTCCCG
This sequence comes from Gammaproteobacteria bacterium, assembly GCA_003561495.1. Classification (GTDB taxonomy): domain Bacteria; phylum Pseudomonadota; class Gammaproteobacteria; order Xanthomonadales; family Wenzhouxiangellaceae; genus Wenzhouxiangella. The sequence goes on along the minus strand of PWWM01000069.1, from coordinate 19,707 downwards.
ATTGACGCCATCGTGTTCGGCGGACGGCGCGCCGGTCTGGCGCCGCTGGTCATGGAAGCACATGACTGGAACCATGGTGTTCTGGTTGGCGGGGCGATGGCCTCGGAAACCACGGCGGCGGCCACCGGACAAGTGGGTGTGGTCCGGCGTGATCCGATGGCCATGAAGCCGTTCTGCGGCTATCATTTCGCCGACTACTGGGCTCACTGGCTAAAGGTCGGTGAAAAATTGACCCAGCCGCCGAAGATCTTCCAGGTCAACTGGTTTCGTCGTGATGACCAAGGCGGGTTCATCTGGCCGGGCTTCAGTGAAAACCTGCGCGTGCTCGAATGGATCCTCAAGCGCTGCCGGGGCGAGGTCAGCGGCCGGGAAACGCCGGTCGGCCGATTGCCGGAACAGGATGAAATCAATCTGGACGGGCTTGCCGAGCGACCGGACATGGCAACCCTGCTGGCGGTCGATCCGGCCGAGTGGCGTCAGGAGCTGGCTGATATCGAAACGTTTCTGGGCGAGTTCGGCACTCGCGTTCCCGAGCCCATGAAGGCCGAACTGGCCCGCATCAGGACGAATTTCAGCTGACTGGAACCAGACACCAGCTGCACATTGGAGCGAGATTGACTTGATCGTGAAAACTCGACACTTTGTTTTGAATGGGAGATACGGACATGCCGTTTGACTGGTCCCGCCTCACGGCATCGATGATTGCCGCCGCCCTGATTTTTCTGTGCGCAGGCGCTGCACATTCGGCCACGCTCGAAGACCTGATGCGGCACTCGGAATTCGAGGAGCTTTCGATTTCGCCGGATGGTCGCTACCTGGCTGCAACGGTGCCGGAGGATGAGCAGACCGGGGTGGTGATCCTCGACATTTCCGATGTCAATAATCCGGAAATTACCGGGCAATTCCGACTGTCTCGCAACGAGAGCGCCACCGGCTTGATCTGGGCGACCTCGGAGCGTCTGGTGTTCACTTCCACCCTGCAGGCCGGCATTCTGGCCCAGCCGTTCATGTCGGGCAACATCTACGCCATCAACGCCGATGGCAGCCGCATGCGGCAGATTTTCGGTCGCACCGACATGACCACCTTCCGGATCGCCAACATCATTCATCGCCTTCCGGATGATCCGGATCACATCCTGATCAGCAAGCGCCTGGCCGATGACCCCCGTCCGTCGGCGTTTCTGATGAACATCCACCGCAGCTATCGCACCGGGACGGTGCGCCAGTCACGTCGTCTGCCGCTCAGGCTGGTCACCCGTTCGCCGCTGGAAAGTGGCGCCCTGGCGGCCGACCAGCAGGGCGAGGTTCGGTTTGCCTTCGGGACCAATGACGACGGTGAACAGCAATTTGCCTGGCGGTCGGACGACGACTCCGATTGGGTTCGCTTCGATAATCCATTGGGCGGCGATATCAATTTCTGGGGTTTTTCCGAAGATGGTGAAAGTGTCTATGTTGCCTCCCGCGACCAATCATCACTCGGGGTCCACCAGGTGAATCTGGCCTCGGGTGAGACGGAAGCTTTGCTGGCCGACGACACTTTTGAAGCGATTTCGCCGATCCGCAATGTCGACGGCAGTTCGCTGATCGGCGCGGTGTTCGCCACGCCGCGCCCCGAGGCGCGGTTTTTCGAGTATGACAACCTGGCAGCACGGGTCTGGCGTGGCCTGCAGGCCTCGCTGCCGGAGCATTTCGTCTCGGTCTCGAATTTTACCGAGGACGGCCGCTACGCCATCATTCAGGCGCGCAGCGACCGCGAACCCGGCATTTTCCTGATGCTGGATACCGAGCAGATGCATGCCGGTCAGCTACTGGCGCGCAAGTCCTGGATTAATCCGGCTGATCTCGCCCCCAAGCAGCCGATCAGCTTCACGGCGCGCGACGGTCTTGAGCTGCATGGCTACCTGACGGTTCCGCCGGACAGCGATGGGCAGAACCTGCCGACCATCATCGAGATTCACGGCGGACCGCACGGTCCGCGCGATGACTGGTTCTACGAACCCTGGGTGCAGGCCATGGCGCTGAATGGCTATGCGGTGCTGCAAGTCAATTTCCGTGGCTCCGGCGGGCGCGGCGTGCAGTTCGAGCGCGACGCCTACGGACAGTGGGGCGCCGAAATGCAGGATGACATCACCGACGGCACGCGCTGGGCCATCGAACAGGGCATTGCCGACCCGGACCGAATCTGTCTCTCCGGGGCCAGCTACGGCGGATTCTCGACTTTGTCGGGCCTGGTGCGCGAGCCGGACCTGTATCGCTGCGGATTCGCCTTCGTCGGCGTCTATGACCTGGCCCTGGCCAAGCAAGAGGGCAACATCCCCTCGACCGAGTCCGGGCGTCGCTACCTGGATCGAGCCCTGGGTACGGATGACGAGGTGCTGGTCGAGCGCTCGCCGATCAGCCATGTCCGCCGCATTCAGGCCGACCTATTCGTCGCCCACGGCGCCGAGGATCGCCAGGCCCACGTCGGTCAGTATCATGCCCTGGTGGATCGCCTCGAGACCGAGGGGATCGAGCATGAAGCCCTGCTGGTCCGGCGCGAGGGGCATGGTTTCTACGATGTCGATAACCGGGTCATGCTGTACGGGCGTGCCCTGGAATTTTTTGATCGCAGCCTGGGGGGCTCCCGTTAAATCGTTGCCAACGGGCCGTAAATCGAGGAGAATTGAGCCGTGCAGGGACCTGATGGGTTGTAGTCAACCGTTAACTTTTCCTTCATTTAACGTTTACACTGCCCCGCTTCTGTGCTAACTTCATCAGCCAGTCGTGAAAAGCCGGGTGATGCTTGGCCGTACGACCCACAGAACATCGCACGTTTTCTAGAAAAAACTCATTTGGAGGTTACAAGGTGTTGTTGAAAACTCGCAAGAAATTACTCTATTCGGCCATCGTCGCGTCCCTGGGCGTGGGATTGGCCGCCGGCCCGGTCTGGGCCCAGCAGGATGCTGACGACCAGGCCGATGAAGTCGAAGAACTGGCGGACCTGGAACGAATTACCGTCACGGGTACCCGAATCCAGCGTGAAGGGGTCGATACCTTCTATCCTGCGATCACGGTGGACTCTCAGACGCTTGATGACGCCGCTTTCACGAACGTGGCCTCGGCGCTGAACCAGCTCCCCTCGTTCGGTCCGGGCGTTACGCCCGCCGAAGGTCAGAATACCTTTGCGGCCGGCCAGAACTTCGTCAACTTCCTCGGACTGGGCACGCAGCGTACGCTGACCCTGGTCAATGGTCGCCGTTTCGTGTCCTCCAACGCGCCCATCCTGTTCGGGGTTTCCGGCGGATTGCAGGTGGACTTCAATGTCATTCCGATCGCCGTGGTTGATCGGGTTGAAACGATCGGGGTCGGCGGTGCGCCGATTTACGGCTCCGACGCCATTGCCGGTACCATCAACGTCATTACCAAGGACCGCTATGAAGGCTTTGAGGTCTCCTATCGCCATGGCTTGACCGAGCAGGGTGACAACCGTTTCCAGCAGGCTCTGATGGTGGCCGGCGCCAACTTCGATGATGGTCGCGGTAACGTCTACGCCTCGCTGGAATTCGAGTGGCAGGATCCGCTGGAAGGCACGGCGCGGCCCAAAGTTCGCGATACCTCTCAATTCCTGGAGGACGACGACGGTATTCTCCGCATTTATCGTGACCGGCGAATCAATCTGTTTTCAATGGGCGGTCTGGTATCAGACCCCCGGTCCGGTTTTGGTACATTGGTTGACCCGGCAGGCGCGATTGGTTTCGGGCCGCTCGGTATCTTTCCTGATGGTACCTTTTACCAGTTTGATGAGAATTCCAACCTGGTTCCGTTCACCCCCGGACAGGTGCGTCCCGGTTCGCCGTTCTTCGCCACCGGCGGTGACGGCCCGAGCTTCTTCGACGAAGTCGAGCAGATCAACTCCGAAGTGGAGCGCGCCATCTTCACGACGGCCATGAACTATGATGTGACCGACAATGTTCGTTTCTCGGCTGATTTCCTGTTCGCCGACACCAAGGGCCGTGAACTGGTCAACCAGGGCGGTTTCCAGACTTTCGCCTTCGGAGGTTTTGGCGACGAAAGTGGACCAATCCTTTTCTCAGCGGACAATCCGTTTCTGCCGCAGCAGGCACGTGATGTGCTCGCTGCTAATGACGTTGAATTTTTCGCGTTACATCGGTTCAACAACGACATCATTGATTCGTCAATCAACAATGACACCAGCGTCTGGCGTGTAACTGCAGGCTTCGACGGTGACTTCTTCCTTGGCGATCGTCGCTTCAATTGGGAGGCCACTTTCGTTCATGGTGAAACCGATATTGTCAACCGCCGTGAAGGCATCATCAATGACCGTTTCTTCAACGCCATTGATGTTCGCCAGTTGACTCAAGCGGACCTTGACGTCGTTGACGCCGATGATCTCCTGGCGCTGTCCGGTACGGATACAGTCAATGTTGGCGATATCATCTGTGAAGGCGTCTACCAAGGCGTGCTGGCCGGAGGTGTGTCTGAGTTCGAGGCACCCTTTATCAGTGGCTGTGTACCCCTGAACCTTTTCGGTGAAGGTGCGCGCAGCGAGGCCGCCCGCGACTGGGTCACGGGTGATCTCATTAACACTTCAAGGCTCGAACAATCCATTTACACGGTCAGCCTTGGTGGCGGATTGTTTGACCTGCCCGGTGGGCAGTTTTCAGCGGTGGTCGGCTACGAGCGCCGTGAAGAAGACGCCGCCTTCAATCCCGACGCAGCCAGCGAAATTGGACTTTCACGCTCGGCGCCGTTCCCCCCGACCGGCGGTGGCTACAAGACCGATGAGTGGTTTGCGGAATTCAGTGCGCCAATCGTAAGTCCCGACATGGACATTACGGCTGTCAGTCTGCTCGAGTTCAATGGCGCCTATCGGCGCGTTGACAACTCATTGGCTGGTCGTGAAGAAACCTGGACCCTGGGTGGCCGCTGGGCGCCAATGAACGGACTGACCTTCCGCGGTAACTACACTGAAGCCTTCAGAGCCCCGTCTCTGGTGGAGTTGTTTACTCCGGTGACTCAGGTGTTCAGCTTTGCCGATGACCCCTGTGACAACCGGTTTATCAATTCGGGACCGGTTCCTGATGTCAGACGCGCCAATTGCATCGCTGATGGAGTCGACGCGGGCAACTTCACTTCGAACGTCGTCAATGCGACCGCTCGGGGACGTTCCGGTGGTAACCCGGATCTGTTGAATGAGACTTCGGAAGCCTGGTCGGTGGGTCTGACCTGGGAGCCGGAGTTCATCGACAACCTCCTGGTGACATTGGACTGGGTTGATATCAAGCTTAACGATGCGATCCTGAACCTGGGGCTGACTTCACTGATGAACGCCTGCTACGATTCCGAGGAATTCCCGGATGCCGTGGTCGGTGGACCTCTGGGTGAAGGTGGCCGATTGGCTTGTGATGCCTTTGTGCGTGACGAAAACAACCAGGTGGTGGACTTCCTGACCGGGCAGACCAACGCCTCGGTTCTTGAGACCGCGCGTCTGGAAATCGGCCTGAATTACCTGCTTCCCTTGGGTGAGATTGGTGATCTCGGGCTTCAAGCCCGGATTTCTCACAACGACAGCCGCAGGGTTTCCGTCGTAGGTGAAGAAACCCAGGACACGGTCGGTGGTTGGGTCTTCCCGAAATGGTCGGGCCAGCAGGACTTCATCTTCACGCGTGACCGTCATCGTGTGTTCTACCGTGTGCTATGGCGGCAGAGCGCCAAGCTGTCGATCAGCGGCGATAACGAGTTCGAGCGTGACGATGGTAAGCGCGTGAGTCGTACCCGATTCAGCCACCTGCACAATGTGGCCTACTCCTACGAGATACCGGCGCTCTTCCAGGGCGCACCGGAGCGGACCTTCGTGCAGTTCAACGTGGACAACCTGTTTGACCGCCAGCCCGATACGGTGGCGCGTGCAGCGAATCACTTCACGTTCTCCGAGCTGCTCGGCCGGCGCTACACCCTGTCTCTGCGGGCCCAGTTCTGATCGGGTCTCAAGACACTCGTAGTCAACGAAAAAACCCGCTGCCCTGCAGCGGGTTTTTTCTTGGGGAAATTGAAGGGTTTTGCTCCGATTGAACCCGCTTGAATCGCAGCGGTCCAATTTTCCGATAGGTACAAGTGCGAGGATCTGTGATGAATAGCTCCACCCAATTCAGCAAGTTCGCGTTGGCAGTCCTGGCTTCCGGATTGTTGATGGCGTGCGCCACGACCCCACAGTCGAATCACGCCCTTGCGCCGCCGGCCGGCACGAATCAGCTCGAAACTGACACTGATGAGCCCCGCTTTGTCACTGTGACCGGCAGCCGTATTCAGCGTCCGGTGGATCCGGAAACCGGTCGACCGGAAACCGGACATATCATGTTGCGGACTTATAGTCGTCAGGAGATCGAAAGCACCGGCAAGGGCAACGTGGCCGAGGCCTTGTACGTGTTGGACCCCTGGTTCAGGTAAGCGCTGATCCGACCTCGATCAGATCCGAATCGACTTTTTTCTTCCCGACTTGCAGCTTTGACTTCCTGCTAATCAGCCCAGAGCATTCGGGTCTTGATTTCTGCGCTGTCCCTGGCCAAGGGCTGGAATCCTTGCCTTGCCCATTATTGATCGCCCGGTCCGGTTTTTGCTCGTATCGGGCACCCATGATATAAAGAAGCCTCTTGCGTTCCGCATTGCAGGCTGATTACACTGTGACGCTTGAGTCTGCTGGCCTGTTCAGATAGGATGCTTCGACTCAACTGATCGACACGACTTTTTTCTCAGGATGATGAATCTAATGAAACGACAGACTTTCGGCCTGGTCGGCTGCCTGATCGCCGGCCTCGGAGTACTCGCCATGGGGCTTCATGTCCATGCCCAGCAGGTGGAGCCGGTCCTCGACACCAGCCGTGCCGCGGTGGAGGACACCAGCCGGTCGCAGGATCGCATTGATGAGCTGGATTCGCGTACGCAGAACCTGCTCAGCGATTACCGCGCCAACCTCAAGCAGCTCGAACAACTGGAGCGTTACAACGCCTCCCAGCAGCGCCAGGTCGATTCGCAGCGTGAGGAGATCGCCTCCCTGGAGCGCGATATCGAAAACATCGCGAGCCTGCAGCGCGCCGTCCAGCCGCTGATGGAAGACATGGTCGAGGCACTCGCGGACCTGATCGAAGCTGATATGCCGTTTCTGCTCGAAGAACGCCGCTCTCGGGTAGAGCGTTTGCGAGGCATCATGGATGATCCGGCTCGCTCGCCGGCAGAGCGCTACCGCCTGGTGGTCGAGGCCTACCAGATCGAGAACGAATATGGCCGGACGATCGAGTCCTACCGGGACAACATCGAGGTCGATGGCCGTATGTACGAAAACGTCGACTTTCTGCGTATTGGCCGGGTGGCCCTGATCTTCCGCACGGACGATGACCGGGTGCTCAAGCGCTTTGACACCGACCGGGGTCAGTGGACGGATCTGGATATGTCTTTCCTTCCTTACGTCAAGACCGGTTCGCGCATCGCGCGAGAGCAGATTCCGCCGGACCTGATGTTCGTTCCGGTGACTGCACCGCAGTCGGCTAACTGAGGCGGGGTTGATCATGTCCATGCAAGAAATCCAACGTACTTCCGAAACGAACAAGACCAGGTTGTCCATGATGAACAAGCATATTCGCGGTCTCGTGATTGCCGTGCTGATCGCCGGTCTGGCCATTGTCGGCCTGGCGCCGAACAGCTTTGCCAGCGCCCAGCCGCAGACCATTGAAGAAGTCCTGCAAGCGATGCAGAGCGAGCGCCGTGAAGTGACGCGGCAAAATCAGGAGCGTGAAGAGCGTTTCCGGCGCGAGCAGGCCACCCAGGAAGAAGAGCTGCGCCGTCTGCGCCGCCAGGTGACCGAGGCCGAGCAGGAAGCCAGTCGTCTGGAAAGTCTTCGCAACCAGCTCGATCGCGAACTCGAAGAGCTGCGCGCGACCCTGGCCGAGCGCCAGGGTGAGTTCGGCGAGCTGTTCGGGGTTGCCCGCGCTGCGGCTGCAGATCTCAACGAAAACCTGGCTGACTCACTGATCTCCACCCAGCTCCCGGGCCGCGGCGACGATCTGTCGCGCATGGCCCGGTCCGCCTCACTGCCGACCATTGAAGAACTGGAATACCTGTGGTTTACCATGCTGCAGGAGGCCGGTGAACAGGGCAAGGTGGTTCGGTTTGAAGCCCCCGTCATCCGTGGCGACAACCAGTCCGTTCGTGAAAGCGTCGTGCGCATCGGCCCCTTCACCGCTTTCACCGATCAGGGTTTCCTGGTTGATCGTGACGGTACCTTGCGTTATCTCGTCCGCCAGCCCGGTGGCGGCGCGGTTCGCGCCGCGCGAAGTGTTTACAACTTTGAGGGTCCGGGCGTCACGCGTGGCCTGATCGACCCGTCGCTGGGCACCTTGCTCGGCATGGTGGTCGAAACCCCGAACCTGCAGGAACGCATTGCCCAGGGCCGAGGCATTGGTTATGCAATCATCGTTGTCGCATCCTTCGGTATTCTGGTGGCCCTTTATCGCTGGCTGATGCTGACGCTGACCTCGATGAAGGTGCGCAGGCAGATGCGTTCGTCGACGCCGTCAAGCAACAATCCGCTGGGCCGAATCATGATGGCTTACGAGGAAAACCGGAGCGAGGATCTTGAAACCCTGCAGATGCGTCTGGATGATGCCGTGCTCAGGGAGCTTCCCAAACTCGAAAGTGGCCTCAACATCGTCAAGGTGCTGGCGGCCGTTGCGCCGTTGATGGGGCTGCTCGGAACCGTGATCGGGATGATCGTGACCTTCCATGCGATCACCTTGTTTGGTACCGGTGATCCGAGGCTCATGGCCGGCGGTATTTCGCAAGCCCTGGTGACGACCGTTCTGGGACTGATTGCCGCCATTCCGCTGTTGTTGCTGCATGCCTTTGCATCGGGAACGGCGCGACGACTCGGGCAGGTGCTGGAACAGCAGTCGGTCAGCCTGGTCGCCGAACCGGAAGACCAGAACCGCTGATGCAATCGCACCACTGAGGAATAAGTCCAGTGCCAGATTTTTTCATACCAGCCAATGTCATTGATGCCCTAGGCAATTACATCAATGCCGGTGGTCCCGTGGTCATCGCGCTACTTTGCAGCACGTTCCTGATGTGGCTGCTGATCAGCGAACGGATTCTCTACTTCACGTTTACTCATCGCAAACTGTACCGGAGCAAGAATGAATCCTGGGATCGCCGGGATGATCGCAGCACCTGGGAGGCCTACGCCTACCGTGAGCGGCTGATCTCGGAGATGCGCGTGGAAAACCAGCGTAATTTGGGTATCATCAAGGCGCTGGTCCTGATCACCCCGTTGCTGGGCCTTCTCGGCACGGTTACGGGGATGATCGAGGTGTTTCAGGTCATCGTGGACACCGGTGCATCCAACGCCCGCCTGATGGCCTCCGGAATATCCCGGGCGACCATTCCAACCATGACGGGACTGGCCGTGTCGCTGACGGGTGTGCTCGCGATCAATTACCTGGAACGCAAACATACTCGCTCGGTGGCCCAGCTCTCCCACGATCTTGAGGTCGAATCCGGGATGGGCTATGGCTCGCACCGGCGTCTGACCGATTCCGCGATGGATTCGGCCGAGGTCAACATCACGCCGCTGCTGGACATTGTGTTCATTCTGCTGATCTTTTTCATCGTGACGGCAACATTCCTTGACGAGGTCGGAATCGGGCTCACCTCACCCCAGGATGACCCACCCGAAGACCAGACTCGCCCGCCGCCCACGTTGATGCTGACGGTACGCAATGACGGGTTCGTGATGGTCGATGCGGTGCGCATGGTTGATCCGCGCTCCGTGACGCCCATCGTTGAGGCCTTCACGGCGGAGAATCCGCGCGGTGTGGTGTTGCTGAATGCAGCGCCGGATGCTCAAGTTGAAACTACCGTGCTGGTTCTGGATCAAACACGTATGGCCGGTGTGGACCCCGCAGTGGCCATTCAGCAACGTTAGAGGCTATTGATTTTTCATGATTAGACGACGCAGGACAGGCGAAGAAGAGGACGATGTCAATGTGACGCCGTTGCTTGATATTGTCTTCATCATGCTGATTTTCTTCATTGTGACTGCCACCTTCATCAAGGAGCCGGGCGTGACGGTCGATCGTCCGGACGCCGACAGTGCAGAAGAGCAACGACTGGTCTCGATCCTGGTGGCCATCGATTCGGACAACCGGATCTGGATCAATCGCGAAGAGACGCCTCTTGAGGGCGTGCGTGTCGCAGTCGAGCGACTCCGCCGAGAGAATCCCCGCGGCAGTGCCGTGATTCAGGCGGATGGCCGGGCGCATAGCGAGTACCTGGTTGAAGTCCTGCACCAGATCAGAGATGCCGGCGTTCAGGAAACCGTGGCGGTATCGACGAGGCATTTATGAATACATTTCTCAGATTGGCAACCGGCCTTCCGGGCGCGATCGTGGTGACCTTGCTGATCTTTCTGTTGCTGGCCACCGTGATCTCCCATCAGCAGGATGTGCAACTGGACGAAGACCAAAGTGTCCAGATCAATGTCACGCGCCAGATCGAGGATCGTACCGATCGCCGACCGGAGGATTTCCAGCGCCCGGTGCTCGACCAACCACCGCCGCCGCCGCCCATGGTCAGTGACCCGACCTTCCGGCCCAGTATGGCGGTGACAATGGGTGAAATGCCCGACTTGCGCGGCACCGACCTGGACATTGGAACCGGCTTCAATCCGGACCGCGATGCCCAGCCCCTGGTCCGGGTTCCGCCGCAGTACCCGGGCCAGTGTCAGCGTACGGCGCGAGCCCTGGAAACCGTCGTCGTGGAGTTTGATGTCAGTCCTGAAGGCACGGTGATCAATCCACGTGTGGTGGATTCGACCAACTCGTGTTTCAATCGGGCCGCCGTGCGCGCGGTCGAGCGCTGGAGATATCAGCCGCGTATCGTGGATGAGGTCGCGCAGCCGCGCTTCGGCGTTCGCACCGCTATTGATTTCGGACTGGAGGAGTGATGCTTGTGATGTCTCGGGCAAAACGACTGTTCGTCTTGTTGATTCTTCTGGTGGGCTGTCTGGGCCTGGCGACGGCATGGGCGGATGATGACGATGGCGAAGCCAAGACGCTGACTCCGAATGTGGCGCGTGATCTGCTGGAAGCCTTCGAGTTGCTGGAGGACGGCGAGGATGCGGCCTCCCTGGAAAAGCTCAATCAGCTGATGTCGAGGCGAGGCGGTCAAATGACCGATTTTGATCGGGCCTCGGTGCTGCAGATTCGCGGTTCCGCTCATATCAATCTCGAAGACATGGAATCGGGAATGAGAGATTTTCTCGAAGCGCTTGAGTTGCGTGCGTTGCCATCCGAGCAACAATCGCGTCTGCGCTACAACCTGGCCCAGTTGTACTTCGTGACCGAGCAATATGAAGAGTCCATCGAGTTCTTCAATCGCTGGCTCGAGGAAGACGATGCCGAAGCAACCCACAATACGTATTTCATGCTCGGGGCTGCTCACTACCAACTGGACCAGTTCCAGGAGGCCCTGGAACCGATTGGTCTGGCCATTGAACTGTCTCGGGAACCGGAACGACGTTATTACGATTTGAAAAACGTCCTGTTCAGCGAGCTGGGCAGGGTATCGGATCGGATCGAGTTGCTGAAGGAAATGGTAACCCTGTGGCCCGACGAGCTGTCTTACTGGCGTCAACTGTCCGCGTTGTATCTTGAGCAGGACATGCAGATGGAGTCCTTTGGTGTTCTCGAATCGGCCTATCTGGCCGGCTTGATCGATTCATCGTCAGATCTCCGATTGCTGGCCCAGTATTATTCAAGCTTCAACAATCCGCACCGCGGCGCCAAGCTGATCGAGGAAGAGATCGAGCGCGGTCGCCTCGAACGTGATGTCGAGAACCTGGAGTTGCTCTCCCAGCTGTGGAGTCAGGCGCGTGAGCATCGCAAGGCAATCCCGGTACTGACAGAAGCCGCCCAATTGGCCGACACCGGTGAACTGTCGTTCCGTCTGGGTCAGGCACTGTTGGCCGATGAGCGCAATGAAGAGGCGGAAGCAGCGTTTCAAGACGCCATCGACAAGGGAGAGCTTTCCGATTCCCGGCTGGCTGAAACCTGGGTCCTGCTGGGCACGGCAAGGTTCAACCAGGCCGGACCCGGCGATCGGGCGCAGCGGCAAGCGGCGGATCGTGCCTTCAGCCAGGCTGAGCGGTATGCCGCCACGCGTGGTCAGGCACGCGAATGGCGTGGTTACATTCGCGCCATCAATGAAACTGAAACCCGTCAGGCCTTGCTCGAGCAGGAGCAGAGTGAGCGGCTCGAAGAAGCGGCGCGTGAGCGTTTCCTGCAGTCCTGCCGAGCCATGCAGATCGCCGGGCGCGAGCTTTCCGAAGAATGCCGCGAAGTGCTCGGTGAAACCGCCGAGTAAAGCGGTGCCGTGAACACGCCGGGCAAGGCATTGCCCATGATGATTGCCCGGTTGCAGGCCGGTGTATTGCTCGGCCTGCTGATTGCCATACCCGCTTTACTGCCGGCCTCGGACCTGGGGCCGGTTTTTCGCATTCTGGGGGTTGTCGACGGTTTGCCTGACAGTCGTGTCGAGGCGGTTGTGCAGGATCATTTTGGTTATGTCTGGATCGGCACTCAGGGCGGCCTGGTTCGCCACGAAGGACGCCGACTCAATCTGATCAGTCACGATGTGACGCGCCCGGATGCCTTGCCCGGGATCAACATCACAACACTGGACGCGCACAGCAGCGGCCTGGTCTGGGCGGGAATTTCCGGACAAGGGGTGGTGGCCATCGGGCCGGACCTGACCATCCGACACCATCTTGCGCCCGAAGCCGAGGGTGGGCCCTTGCCGGACCAGGAGGTCTGGTCCATTGCCGAGGACTGTCAGGGTGGAGTCTGGCTGTCGTTCATGCGCGGCGGCGTTGCACGCTTTGATCCGGCCGAAGACTCGCTGCGGTTTTTCCGCCAGAGTGAAGAATACGGTCTGGCGGAAAGCGGGTTTCAATTGCAGGTCCGGGTCGATTCCCGGTGCCGGATCTGGTCCATTCAATCCGATCGGGTTGGTGTGCTGGCCACTCCGGATGACGACCAGTTCGAAACGCTCTTCGAGCGCGACATTGCCGCCGGGGACCCGATCTTCAATTCCTTTGCCGAACTGTCTGACGGCACCTTGATGCTGGTGCAAAGGAATCGGCTGCTCGAGATCGAAAGTGACCACACAAGCAGATTCCTGCTCGAGCTCAACGACACCATTACCGAGATCGCCGAGGCCGAGGATGGCCGCCTTTTGATGAGCACCTATGGCGGGTTACTCAAATGGGAGCCTGGATCCGGTAAAAAGGAATGGATCAGGCGGGTCGATGGCGTCCAGGATGGTCTGCCAACCAATCGTTTGCTGGGCGTAATGATGGACGCCGAGGGTGGCATGTGGTTGTCCGCCATGCACCACGGAGTGGCCTACCTGCCACCGGGTTATGAAGCCTTCACTCGTTACCAGGCTTTGCCCGGTTCCGAGACCGGCTTTCAATTGCAATCCGTTCGAGCCGTAACCCAGAAGAATTCCGAACCGGTTCTCTGGGTGGGTAATGTTGAAGAAGGCATTCAACGCCTTGATCTGGAGACCGGTGAAGTCAAATGGTTTGAGGAGGTATTCGAGAGATTCGAGTCGAATGGTCACCCGGATGCGAGCTTCATGGTGGATCACGACGATCATCTTCTCCTGGGGCTTTCCCGCAGCATCGTGGCCTTTGACAAGGTTGAGCAAGTTGTCAGCCAGCGTTTGCTCGAGCGTGAAGAGATCGACCAGGGAACGTTCGCTTTCATGTTGCCGGACGGGCAGGGTCGATTGTGGGTCAACACTTTCGATGCCGGACTGTTTCGGGTCTCGATCGAGGATGGAGAGCGCGAATATTTCCATGCAGAGGGCGAGGGCTATTATCACCTGCCGGAAAACGGAATCGGCATGCCGGTTCATGATCATGACGGTGACTGGTGGGTAGCCGGGCGACGTGACATTTACCGCTATCAGGCGGGTCGGGGTTTTGATCATCAACTTCGCAGCCCACGTGGGCGCATTCATGCCCTGGCCTGGATTGATGGTGATCTCTGGTTTGCCACCGAGTTTTCGCTCAAGGTCTGGCGCCAGGGAGAGCAGAGTCTGGAGCAGCGTCGGTCCTGGTCACTGAGTGAGGCCTTGCCCGGAGGTCGGGTCATGCGTTTGTTTGGTAGCGAAACCGGCCATGTCTGGCTGGTGCTGTCCAATGGCCTGGCCAGGGTGGATCCGCAAACGGGCCAAATCCGGCGCTTCAGTCGCGACGATGGTCTGGCCGTCACCGAGTTTCTTCAGAATGCCGCCGTTCATATGGACGATGGACGTTTGGCCATTGGAACCAGCCGGGGGCTGTTGGTGGTCGATCCTGCAAAAATTCGTGGTAGCGACACGGCCCCGCCGGTTCACATCACTGACCTGGAAGCCGGGGGACGAAACTGGACCATCGCCCCTGGAGAGCGCAAGAGCATTGAACTGTCCCACAATGACAATTCGGTCGGTATGCGGTTTGTTGCGCCATCCTATATTTCCCCGGACCAGACGCGCTATCGCTTGCGTCTTGACGGCTGGGAGGCTGGCTGGCTGGAACTGGCCGGGCAGGATCGACACTTCTACAGCAATCTGACCCCGGGGCGATACCGGTTCCAGGTTCAGGCCGCGACGCCGGATGGCCTGTGGAATGAAATTGGCGATGAGCTGGAGTTCCGAATCCAGCCACCACCATGGCGAAGCAACTGGGCGATCGCCTTGTATGGCCTGGTTCTGGTCGGAGGCGCCGGCGCCGGTTGGCGTGGCTATCGGCTCACTCGCCAGCGACGGCGCGAAATGGAGGAAGCCCGTCAGAAGCGTGCCTTGGCCGAGGAGCAGCGTCAGGTGGTCGAGCGCCTCAATCGCAACCTTCTGCCCGACACGCTGGCCCGGGTGATTGCCGAGGAATTGTGCCAGGTCACCGGGGCCGAGCGCGCCTGGTTCCAATATCGTCATGAGCAGCTTCCCGATGAGCCTGTCACAGTCGGGGCAGGTGCAGAACGTCTGGATCTCTTGGAGCGTGCCGACGAGCCCCATCCACGTTTGTCGCCGCATCAGCAAGTGGTGGATTTCAGAGTCGAGGATCAGGTCGTGGCCCGTTGCCTGATTGAATCGGGGAGCGAGGGATTCCAGCCCGATCACGATGAACGTCTGCGCCTGCTGCAGCAGACCGCATCCCAGGCCTTGCACAATCTGTTGCTGATCGAGCGCGTCCGCGCCCTGGCCGAGCGGGCCGAGGAGGCCAGTGCGGCCAAGTCCGAGTTTCTGGCCACCATGAGCCACGAAATTCGCACGCCCCTGCACGGGGTGCTGGGGATGCTGGAGTTGCTGCATGACACACGCGCCACGCCGGAGCAGTTGGAGTTGCTGGCCACCTTGAGGCAGTCCGGCATGCAGCTTCAGCGCATCATTGACGATGTGCTCGATATTTCCCGCATCGAGGCCGGCCGTCTGGACCTTGACATCGCTCCTTTCGAGCTGGTCTCGCTACTGGAGCAGGTGGTCGACCTGCATGGTCCCAACGCCGCCCGCAAGAACATTGACTTGCGCCTGCGCATTGCTTCCGATCTGCCCCTGTTGGGTCATGGGGACGCCGGTCGGATCGTCCAGGTTCTCGGCAACCTGCTCAGCAACGCAGTGAAATTCACCGATGAAGGCGCCATCGAACTGGCGGCCGAATGCTGGCAGCCCGGTTGGCTGAAAATCAGCGTGTCGGATTCCGGTCCCGGCATAGGCCCTGAGGACCGCGAGCGTCTGTTCCAGCCGTTCTCACAGCTTGATGCCTCCATCACCCGCTCTCACAGTGGCTCTGGTCTGGGTCTTGCGATCTGCCGACGCCTGGTGGCGGCCATGAACGGTGAGCTGGAATTGACAGAACGTCAGCAAAGAGGTTCGACTTTTGTCGTTCGCTTGCCGGTATTGCCGGAAACGCGCTCCACCCGCTTCCCACTGACGGAATTGCTCGGGGACACCGTTCTTGCTTCCGCGATGGATCCATCCAGTTATCGGATCCTGCTGCGCCTGGCCAGGCGCTGGCAGTTTACCGTGATCGATGCCCGCAGGGCTCAGCCAAGAGACTGTACCGCCTTGCTGGTCGATCACCTGGGTCCGGGTCCCGAGCTTGAGCCCTGGCTGAATCGCACCGCTCACCTGATCCGCCTGGACATACCCTATCGCAGTCCCCCGGCATCGATACGATTTGGCGGTACGATCCATTCCTTGCGATGGCCGCTGGTGGAAAGCCGTTTGCTGGGACTACTGCTGGATTGGCGTCTGCAGCATTCAATGGAGAAAAATGCCGATCAGGAAAGGGGACTTTGATCGGCTAAACAGGTAAACTGCTAGCCTGTTGCCACTCATCAGGAGCCGGTCTCATGGAAGTGTTGATTTTTCTGGCAGTGCTGATTGCACTGGCCATCTTCGTCATCGCCATCTACAACCGTCTGGTCGCGGCGCGTAATCGCTACAAGAACGCCTTTGCCCAGATCGATGTGCAGTTGACCCGTCGCTATGATCTGATTCCCAACCTGGTCGAGGTGGCCAAGAAGTACATGAGCCACGAACGGGAAACCCTGGAAGCAGTAATCCAGGCCCGCAACGGCGCCGTCAACCAGCTCAAGGCCGCCTCATCCGATCCGGGCAACCCGGAAGCGGTCAAGAAACTCGGCGAGGCCGAGCAGGGCTTGTCCGGCGCCCTGGGCCGTCTGTTCGCGCTGTCGGAAAACTACCCCGACCTCAAGGCCAACCAGAACATGATGCAGCTCTCCGAAGAGTTGACCAGCACCGAAAACAAGGTCGCCTTTGCTCGCCAGAACTTCAACGACTCGGTCATGAGCTACAACATCCTGCGCGAGAGCTTCCCGAACAACATCATCGCCGGCATGTTCAGCTTCCAGCCAGCCCAGCTCCTCGATATCGAAGACCCGGCCAAGCGCGAAGCGGTACAGGTGAATTTTGGGTGAAAGCGGTAAAAGGTGAAAGGTGAAAGGTGAAAGGTGAAAGGAAAAAGGATGAGGGGCAGGGGCTTCGTTAGCGCGTATTGTCCTTTCACCTTTTACCTTTTACCTTTCACCGCTCTCCCATGAACTTCTTCGAGCACCAGGACAAGGCCCGCCGCCAGACGCGGTTTCTGGTGGTGCTTTTCTCGTTGGCGGTGATTGGCATCATCGTGGCGGTCAATGCCGTGATCTTGACCACCCTGGGCGTCCATGTGCCCGACGGTGATCCCGGCCGGATGATCGCCGAGAATGCCGGGTTGATTCTGGCGACCACGTTGATCACCGGCGCCATCATTGGCCTGGCCAGCGCTTTTCGCAGTATGCAGCTCAACAGTGGCGGCGGAGAAATTGCCCGGGCGCTGGGTGGCACGCGGGTCGAGCCCGATACCCGTGACCCGCTGCGTCGACGCTTGCACAACGTGGTCGAGGAAATGGCGATTGCCTCCGGCATCCCCGTGCCCGAGGTCTACGTGCTCGAGCACGAGCAGGGCATCAATGCCTTCGCCGCCGGATTCTCGACCTCGGACGCGGCCGTGGCCGTTACCCGTGGAACCCTGGAGCATCTTGACCGGGACGAACTGCAGGGCGTGATCGCCCACGAGTTCGCGCACATCTTCAACGGTGACATGCGCCTGAATATTCGCCTGATCGGGATTCTGTTCGGCATTCTGGTGATTTCGATCATTGGTCGACGCTTGTTGTTCAGCGCCCGATTCGCCCGGGACTCCCGAGCTGCCGCGCCGGCATTGCTGTTCGGTCTGGCGGTGGTGATCATTGGTTACATTGGCCTGTTTTTCGGGCGCTGGATCAAGGCGGCGGTCTCGCGCCAGCGCGAGTACCTGGCCGATGCCTCTGCCGTACAGTTCACCCGTCATCCGGATGGCATTGCCGGCGCCCTGAAAAAGATCGGCGCCCTGCACGCCGGATCCTTCATGACCACCGACACCGAGGAAGTTGGTCACATGCTGTTTTCCACCGGCATGGGGTATCAGATGTTTGCCACCCATCCGCCACTGGAAAGTCGTATCAAGGCCATTGATCCGAACTTCCGGCCCGAGGAGCTCAAGGAACTGGCCGTGAAGCTCGATCGCCATGCCCAGTCACGCAAGGCTGAAAGCGAAGAGTCCGGGCGCGAAAGCAGTGAAGCCGAACCTCGGCGCGGCCCCGGTGGTCTGCCGTTGGATGCGGACAATCTGGCCGAAAAGATTGGTCAACCCGGCCTCAACCAGGTGTTTCTGGCAGCCGCCCTGGCTGCAGCCATCCCGAAACCGCTGGAACGGGCCGCCCATTCCGACGAATGGGCTCCGGAGGTGATCTGTTATCTGCTGTTGTCCAAAGACGACGAGATTGCTGAACAGCAATTGCTGCGGGTGGCCCAGGTGCTGGGCAGTGACAGCGAAAGCCAGGTGCGGGCTCTGCGCCAGTCGGTTCCCGAGCTGCCTCCGGAGCAGCGCCTGCCGCTGATGGAAATGGCCTTTCCGGCCCTCAGGCGCCGGCCCGAGGGTGAACTGCGCGAGCTGATGCAACTGATAGACGAGCTGATCGCCGCCGACGGCAAAATCGATGTGTTCGAATATGCCCTGGCGCGCCTGACCAATCGTCAGATCGAGGATGTGCTCAATCCCTCGCGCGCCGGCGCCGGTGGTTCAAAAGCGCTCAAGTCGCAGGCCGAAGCAGTCAAGACCTTGCTGGCCATACTGGCCCACCATGGTCACCCCGACCTGCCCGACCAGGTTCAGGGGGCTTATGCCCTGGGACTGGAAACCGCGCTCAACGAGCCCGCCGGCCAGCCACCGGTTCCGGATCAATGGCCCGAGGCACTGGATGATGCATTGCAGGCGCTGGACCGGCTCAAGCCCCGGGAAAAGGAAAAGCTGGTCGCGGCCATGGCTCGCGTGGCCATGTACGATGAGCAGATCGTGACCGCCGAAATGGAACTGATGCGAGTCATCTGCGGCCTGCTACATGTGCCCTTGCCGCTGTTCGAATCGGATTGAGCCAATACCCGTTCGGCATTGTCATTTCGGTCAGACAGATACCAGGCCTCCGGAACCGATCGATCATTCCTCCAGAGTGAATCCAACCTCGATGGTTACCTGCCAGTGGGCAATCCGGCCATTGTCGATATGACCGCGAGTGTCGATGATCTGAAACCAGCGCATGTTCTTGACCGTTTCGGAAGCCTTGGCAATGGCGTTCTGGACGGCGTCCTCAACACCTGATTTCGATGAACCGGTCAGCTTGATCTGCTTGTAAACATGTTCACTCATGACGTTCTCCCGAGGGTTCAGAATTCAGCCTATCATGAGACTCATGAACGGCATTGAAGAATCCACAGGTCGGATGATCGACCCCCGATCCGTATTTTTTTGCATAATCGGGCCATGATTGGATTGTTGCAACGTGTCAGCGAGGCCCGTGTGGTGGTGGATGACGAGACCATCGCCGCCATTGGTGCGGGCTTGCTGGTGCTGGTCGGCTTCGAGCGTGGCGATCGTTCCGATCGGCTTGAGCGATTTCTGGAGCGTTTGCTGAACTACCGGGTGTTTGCCGATGAGCAGGGACGCATGAATCTCAGTCTGCGCCAGGTCGGCGGTGGACTGCTGCTGGTGCCGCAGTTCACCCTGGCCGCCGATAC
>PWWM01000115.1 GCA_003561495.1 Gammaproteobacteria bacterium | reverse complement strand
CGGCGCACCCGCCGTAAGCTCGAATCAGCCCGCCCGTCCCGAGCTTGATGCCGCCAAAGTGACGAGTGACAACCACGACCACATTGTCGAATTCCTGTCCCTCGATGGCCTGGAGTATCGGTCGGCCGGCGGTGCCTCCGGGTTCACCGTCATCATCGAATCGATACTGTTGACCGCACTTCCAGGCCCAGCAGTTGTGGCTGGCGGTCTGATCGCCATGCTGTTCAATGAATGATTGGGCTGAATGCTCGTCCCGGCATGGACCGGCGTGGGCGATGAAGCGGCTGCGTTTGACGATCGTTTCGTGACAGACCGTGGATGTCAGGGTGTGGCTCACTTCAGACGGGCATCTCGTGGCTTGGACACTATTTCAGCATCAACCTCGAAATCATTCATCAAGATATTGATTTCCTTTTGCTTTTGAAACGCCTTCCTTTCTGTCATTGCTTGGCCATTGGTATCGCGGATCACGGCATAACCGCGCTCCAGGACGTTCAGCGGACTGACTGCGTTGAGCGCGCGCACCAATCCGGCCAGACGATCGCCTGACTGGCTTAGTTGGCGGGTCATGGCGCGTTCCAGTTGAACTCTTCTGGCCGCATGGTTCGTGGCGAACTGTTCGATTCGCCGGGCGGGGTGTCGGGCCTTCAAACGGAGATCAAGTCCGGTAGTTTGCCGTTGCTGCTGGTCAAGCATGCGCAGCATGGCCTGTGTGGTGCGCGAGGCGAGCTGCCGATTGCGAGATTGCATGTCATCAAGTCGTCGGCCCGGATGCTGGCCGGCCATGCGGCGGGCCAGATGGTCTACGGTCTGGTCCTTCTGGTCCAGGGTAGACCGCATGCTGCGATGCAACTGTTTGTCCAGACGGCCCACCTGCAATCGCAACGCCGGTCCATCGGGCGTGGCCGCTGCTGCGGCAGCGCTGGGTGTCGGGGCACGCAGGTCGGCGACCAGATCGGCGATGGTGATGTCGGTTTCATGGCCGACCGCACTGATGACCGGGGTCCGGGTGTCTGCAATCGCCCGTGCCAACTGTTCATCGTTGAAGGCCCAGAGGTCTTCCAGCGAGCCGCCACCACGGCCAATAATGATCAGGTCACCGAATTGCTGGCTGTCGGCGGCCCTGAGCGCCCGGATCAACTCGCCCGGGGCCGACTCTCCCTGCACCTGGCTGGAATAGATGCGAACCCGGGCCGCGGGCCAGCGCTCGGCCAGGACCTTGAGCATGTCGCGAATGGCCGCGCCGGTGGGCGATGTCACCAGGCTGATGCGTTTCGGCCACCTGGGCAGTGGCTGCTTGCGGCCCTCGTCGAAAAGGCCTTCGGCGGAAAGCTTTTTCTTGAGCGCCTCGAAGGCCTGTTGCAGAGCGCCGGCGCCGGACTGCAGCATGCCATCGGCGATCAACTGATAATCACCGCGGGGTTCATACAGGCTCAGGCGACCGCGGACCAGGACTTCCTGGCCGTTTTCGGGTCTGAATCCGACTCCTGCCGCATTGCCCCTGAAAAGGGCACAACGAATCTGCGCGCGTGCGTCCTTGAGGGTGAAATACAGGTGTCCGGAGGCCGGTCTGACCAGGTTGGAAATCTCGCCCTGCACCCACAAGCGCGGAAATCCGGCCTCCAGGTGCAGACGAACCTCCTGGTTCAGTTCTCCAGGGCGATAGATCCGGCTTTGCGGTCCGGGAGCGGCGATGGACATGCCTCGGGATTATACGCGGCCACAAACCCACTCGGTTCATCGATGGGTTGCAGCATGTCGAGAAATCGTCGTGTGCAGTTGGCCCAGGAAAAGCGCGTGGCGAATTCAATGCAGGCATCGCTGTCGATCGACAAGGCACGGAAGATGGCCGTGCGAAGGTCGTCATCGAGGGCGCCGTTGCCGCCGTCGGTGATCAGGTCCTTTGGGCCCGGGACAGGAAACGCGGCAACGGGCACACCACAGGCCATGGCTTCAAGCATGACCAGTCCCAGCGTATCGGTACGACTGGGAAACACGAAGACATCGGCTGAACTGAGTGCTTCGGCCAGTTCAACGCCGTGGCGGTAGCCAAGGAAGTGGGCATTGGGGTAGTCCCTGCTGTAACGCTCCAGCGCCGGACCGCCGCCAATCACCACCTGGGAGCCTGGCAGATCCAGGTCCAGAAAGGCTTCCAGATTCTTTTCGGGCGCGACCCGGCCCATGTACAGTGAAATTGGCCGCGGCAGACCAAGATGGTCCCGGCCGCGGGGCCGGAACAATTGCGTATCGACACCACCGGGCCAGATTGCCAGGTCGGAGAAGCCGCGCTCGGTCAGCAATTGCCGCTGGGTTTCGGTACGCACCAGCGTGCGCGTAGCCGGGTCATGAAAGCGACGCAGGTAGGCATAGGACCAGTCCAGAGGGACCGGGGCGCGCAAGCGCAGGTATTCGGGGAAGCGGGTGTGATATGAGGTTGTGAATGCCAGCTTGTGACGAATGCACCAGCGCCTTGCGGCCATGCCCACCGGGCCTTCCGTGGCAATGTGGATGGCATCGAATGGCTGACCGGTAAAGGTCTGGCGAACGGCTTGATGAGGACGCATTGCCAGGCGAATCTCGCTGTAGCCGGGACAGGGCAGGGTTCGTTGGCCTTCGGGTGAAAGCACCTCGACCTGGTGGCCAAATTCAATCAGTGTCTCACGAGTCTTTTCCAGGGTGCGGACCACGCCGTTGACCTGCGGCGCCCAGGCATCGGTAACCAGCAGGATTCTCATGCCGCCTGCTCCTTCAGGCGTGGTGGCAGGGACTTGATGATCTCGTGTACATCATGGGCACGGATCAGGTCGATGCTGCCGTCATGGTGTTCGATCAGGGCGGTGCAGCTTTCCACCCAGTCCCCGCAGTTGAGATAGATCACATCCTTATTGACAGTGATCTCGGGTCGGTGAATGTGTCCGCAGATCAGTCCATCAACCTTGTTGGAGCGCGCTTCCCGGATGACCGCTTCCTCGAAGTTGGAAATGAACTTGACCGCGTTCTTGACCCGCTGCTTGAGAAAGGCGGCCAGAGACCAGTGGTCCTTGCCGAAGCGCGCTCGTACCCAGTTGACCAGGCGATTAACCTTGAGCAGATTGTCATAGAGGGTGGAACCGATCAGACCCAATAGTGGTGAGCTGATGACCGCCGCATCAAACTGGTCGCCGTGCAGAATCAGAAAACGGCGCCCGTCAGCGGTTTCATGCACCAGTTCATTGACGATTTCGACATTGCCCAGCGTCATGCCGTCGTACTGGCGCATCACCTCGTCGTGATTGCCGGGCACGAACACCACCCGAGTGCCGTGCTTGGCCTTGCCGAGGATGGAGCGCACGACGTTGTTGTGGGCCTGTGGCCAGTAGCGTTTTTTCTTGAGAGCCCAGAAATCGACGATGTCGCCGACCAGGTACAGCGTTTCGCAGCGCATCGCGCGCAGGAACTCCAGTACGTGGTCGGCATTGCAGCCGGGAAAACCCAGGTGAACATCGGAAATCCAGATGGTGCGTACGTTGCGTCTGTAGGGAAAGTGCGCTTTGACTGTCATTTCATGGCCCATCATCGGAAGCTTGGCCGACATGTTGGGCGCGGTGTTTTTCACGGAGATGTCAACGACATGGCGAAACGATGACGGCTGCCATGGGCTATCCTATTGGCCGGTTTATCAATTCCCAAAGTCGATATGACTGACAATCAGGATTCATCGGACAGCCATCGGCTGATACTGCGCCAGACCACCCTGGACGATTACGACGATATTGCCGTGATCATGGAGAAAGTCTATCCGGGCTCGCTGGATGGAGCCTGGAACCGGGCGCAGTTTGAATCCCAGATCCAGCGCTTTCCGGAAGGCCAGATCTGTATCGAGGACAACGGGAAAGTGGTGGCGGCGGCCATTTCGATGGTGGTCAAGTACACTCGCTGGGGTCACGACCATCGCTACTGGGACATTGTCGGAAACGGTTACCTGACCACGCACGATCCCAAGGGTGACGTGCTTTACGGCGTTGATGTGTTCGTGCATCCCGAATACCGTGACCTGCGCCTGGGTCGACGCCTATATGATGCGCGCAAGGAATTGTGCGAACAGATGAATCTGCGCGGCATTGTGGTTGGCGGTCGCATCCCCGGCTACCACAAGGTGGCCGATCAGATGACGCCCCAGGAATACGTCGCCAAGGTACGGTCACGGGAAATCACCGATCCAATCCTGACTTTTCAGCTGGCCAACGATTTCCAGGTGCGCAAGATCGTCCGCGGCTACCTGCCCGATGACAAGCCCTCGGCCGGCTTCGCGGTGTTGCTGGAATGGGTCAACATCTACCACGAGGAGAAGCGGGCCGGGTTGATCGGCGGGCGACCCTCGGATGTGCGCATCGGCGCGGTACAGTGGCAGATGCGTCCCACGCGCTCATTGGAGGACCTGTACGGGCAGATCGAGTACTTTGTTGATGCTGTTTCTGGATACCAGGCAGATGTTGTTCTTTTTCCGGAGTTTTTTAATGGTCCATTGATGGCGCCGTGGAATGATCAGGGCCCAGCCGAGGCGGTTCGGCAACTGGCCGGCTATACCGAGGCCATCCGCGACCAGATGCTCAAGTTCGCAGTTTCCTACAACATCAATATCGTGGCTGGCTCCATGCCCGAGTACGATGGTGATCAGCTGCGCAATGTCTGCTATCTGCTTCGGCGCGACGGGACCTGGGATCGCCAGTACAAGACCCACGTCACCCCGGACGAGATTACCTACTGGGGTCTGACCGGTGGAAACCGCGTCAAGGTGTTCGATACCGATTTCGGCAAGATCGGCATTCTGATCTGCTACGACGTGGAATTTCCGGAATTGCCGCGGCTGATGGCCGAGCAGGGCATGAATATCCTGTTCGTGCCGTACTGGACCGATACCAAGAATGCCTATTTGCGCGTCCGTCGCTGTGCCCAGGCCCGCGCTATCGAGAACGAGTGTTACGTGGTCATCACCGGCTCGGTGGGCAATCTGCCCCGGGTTGAGAACATGGACATGCAGTACTCCCAGGCAGCGGTATTCACGCCATCGGATTTCGCCTTTCCCCACGATGCCATCGCCCACGAGGCCACGCCCAACACCGAGACCATGCTGATTGCCGACCTGGATCTCGACAGCCTGCGCGAGGTTCGCTCGCACGGTTCGGTCCGCAACATGAAGGATCGCCGGCTGGACCTTTACGATCTTCGCTGGAGAAGCTCAGACATATGAGTTGGCGGTGAGGTTGTGGAGAAGCATCGGGTGGTATCCGACCGCTCATGGACTGACCGGGTGAACGGGCAAGTCGATGTCTTCCTGTTTGGTGGCCTTGGGGTCGGTCGTGTCTGCGAGATGCCGATTGCAAGCGCAGTGACTTCGATTTGGCGATGGGTGTCGTGGATGGTCCGGGAAGAACTTGCTGCCGGCCGCCGCACCCGGTCAGTCCGTGATCGGTCAAATACCACCCAATGCGACAGTTAGTAGAAGATTGAAGGTCTGATGGTGGCTACGATCTGACTCAATCATCAACCAACTCCTACCCGACAAGCGACGAGTGGGCTTGACCGAGCCCGGCCCCGGGCAAGGCCACTCGTCGCCCAGCCCCCAAACCTCCAGACCGCTACTCATCGTTTTTTATCCTGTGTTTTTCAAAATACTCGCGTCAGCTTGCTAACATAAGGTCCAATGCATGCATAAAAGGAGACTTGAAGCGTGAATGAGATCTGGTGGGTAGTGGTTGGATTGATTGCCGGTCTGGCGCTGGGTGGCGCCGGAGCCTGGTTTTTCCTGGGAAGAACCGGCCGGGATCCGTCGGTTGAATCACTCAAGCGCGAAAATGAGCGCTTCCGGGAAGAGGTCAACGAACACTTCGTGCAGACTGCTGAACTGATCAATCGCCTGACCGACAGCTACAAGGCAGTCTTCGATCACCTGAGCGATGGCGCCGGCAAGCTGGTCGATGAAAAGGCGGTGCGTGAGCGCATGCCCCAAGTTACCGACCAGGAAGTCCGTCTCAAGCACATCGGCGCCCCGCGCGAGAATGAGCCGAAGAGCTGATCAAGGCGTGATTCGCAACACCTCGCCGTCGGAGTGGTCGGTGAGGATGTAAATGGCGCCATCAGGCCCGACTTGCACATCACGAAGCCTGCGGTCGATCTCCAGTGGCAGCTTTTCCTCACCGATCACCCGTTCGCCATCCAGGCGTATGCGATGAATGGCACGCCCGACCAGGCTGGCGATCAGCAGATCACCTTGCCAGTCCTCGAACAACTCGCCACGATACTGGCTCATGCCGGCCGGGGCGATGGCGGGCGTCCAGTGGGTCAGAGGATCAACCATACCGGGTCGGCTGGTGTAGGGCGTGATTCGAGCACCGGAATAATCGATGCCCAGGGTCACCACCGGCCAGCCGTAATTCTCGCCCGGTCGAATCAGATTGAGCTCATCACCGCCACGCGGGCCGTGCTCGTGGGACCAGACCAGGCCGGTGTCGGGATCGAACACGATGCCTTGCGGATTGCGATGACCGTAGCTGTAGATCTCGG
>PWWM01000182.1 GCA_003561495.1 Gammaproteobacteria bacterium | reverse complement strand
TTCGCGTCACGGCCTCCACGCAAGCGGGGAATGCCATCCTGGGCCAGTCGACAGCGCTCAGCGGCGTGGGCGTGCGCGGCGAGGCAACCGTTGGACCGACCTGGGGCGTTGCCGGCTTTCATAGCAGCAACTCCGGTACCGGCGTGTTCGGGCGAGCAACCAATTCATCTGGTGAAACTTTCGGCATTCATGGTGTTGCCAACAGCCCCCAAGGCACCGGTGTGCGCGGTCAGGCAATCGCCTTGAGTGGGATGACCTACGGGGTCTTTGGCGAAACCAATAGCCCGGATGGCTTCGGCGTGCTTGGACGGGGAAATTCCAGCTCTGGCACCCCTGTTGGCGTCAAGGGCGAGGTCAGCAGTCCAGGTGGCTACGGGATGTGGGGCGATTCGACGGCCACCACCGGCAGCGAAAACTACGGCGTCATTGGCACGAATGCAAGCTCAAGCGGTGGCGGCGGCGTACTGGGGCGCGCCTTCTCCGGCATTGGCCCTGCCAGTGGCGTGCGCGGTGTAAGCACCAGTTCCACCGGCTGGGCTGTCTTCAGCCAAGGACGCTCTGGTGCCAGCGGTACCAAGTCATTCGTGATCGACCATCCGTTCGACCCGACCAACAAGTACCTGATGCACTATTCATCCGAAGCGCCGGAGCCCCAGAACTTCTACAACGGCACCATTGAGCTCGATGAGCGTGGTGAAGCCTGGGTCCAGTTGCCGGAGTACTTCACCGCCATTAACCGCGATCCGCGCTACTCGCTAACGCCCATCGGCGGCGCGATGCCAAATCTGCACATAGCCGAAGAAATCGACATGAGCCACGACCGCAGTGGCTTCCGTGTTGCCGGTGGCCAGCCGGGACTGAGAGTGTCGTGGGAAGTCAAGGCCATTCGCGACGATCTGTACGTGCGTACGCACCGCGCTGCGGTCGAGGTGTACAAGCCCGAGTCCAAGCGCGGAACCTACCTGCACCCGGAGCTTTATGGTCAGCCGGAAGCGCTGGGTGAGTACTATATCGAACCGTCTGCAGTGCGTCAGCAATCGGACCTCGCAGATGAGTGATTGCGAGACGGCCGTTTCCAGGGAGTCTCTGAACAGTACTGTGCGAGCCCCTTGAGATTCGTTTAATCTGGCGCGATGGGAAGTGACTTCGATTTTCACTTGTGGCGCCAGGTCGATGCGGTTTTCGACGAACTGCTCGACCATCCGGCCGACAAGCGGCTGGCCCGCCTGAACAAAATGACATTGGAGCGGGACGTGCGCGAGCGTGTTGAACGCCTGCTCAACAACGTCGAGTGCCCCGGCTTGCTTGACGCCGGCAATGTGACATTGACCGGGCTGGTCCCCAACCTGACCGAGCCGGGCCTGGAAGGTCGGGAGTTCGGACCGTACCGACTGGAATCCCTGATCGGTCGGGGCGGCATGTCTACGGTTTACCGGGCACATCGTAGTGATGGCAGCTTCGACGAGCCGGTCGCGGTCAAGGTGCTGTCCAGCGCCTTGCTGTCCTCGGACTGGCAGGAACGCTTTCAGCGCGAAGCCAGGTTTCTGGCTCAACTGCGACATCCCGGCATTGCCACCCTGCTTGATGCCGGAGTCGGTGAAGATGGCACGCCGTACCTGGTCACCGAACTGGTCGATGGCCAGCCCATCCACCACCACAGTCGGGATGCCGGCCTCGATATCCGCCAGCGCGTGGCACTGATGGTGGCGTTGTGCGACATCGTGGCATTCGCACAGAAACGCCTGTTCGTGCATCGCGATATCAAGCCGGCGAATGTACTGGTCACGGCAGACGGACGGGTCAAACTAATGGACTTCGGCATCGCCCGGCAACTGGCCGACAAAGGCGATGAACGGGCGGCAATGACGCGTGTTTTCACCCCGGGCTACGCGGCCCCCGAGCAGCTCTCCGGCGAGCCGGTCAGCACCGCAACCGATGTCTTCTCGCTGGGTGCATTGTTCTACCAGTTGCTGACCGGTACGCCGCCCTTCGAGGACACAACGAGCAACCGAAGTGCGGACACGCCAATCGTGCCACCATCCAGGCTTACTGCCAGCCGCGAAGACTTGAGCGCAAGCGAGCGGACCCACCACGCGCGCCTGCTCTCCGGTGACCTCGACAACATCGTAAGCAAGGCGCTCGACGAGCTGCCCGAGCGGCGCTATGCCAATGCTGCAACGATGAGTGAGGATCTGCGTGCCTGGCTGGAGCATCGTCCGGTGTCGGCGCGCGCTCCCGGCCCGGTTTATCGAATGCGTTTGTTCATCCGACGCCACCCGGCCTTCACCGGCGCCATGGCGGCGTTGTTCCTGGTCGGATCGGCCGGTATTGCCGCTACCATGTGGCAGGCCAACGAGGCTCGTCTGCAGGCAGCGCACGCGGTCTCCGAGTCTCGACGCGCCCAGGCGGTGAACGATTTTCTGGTGCAGTTGTTCGAAGCCGCCGGACCCGAAAGTGCTCGCGGCAACATGCCGACCGCGCTTGATCTGCTCGACACTGGCGCCCACCAGATCGAACTGGCTTTCCGTGATACCCCGGCGCTGCAGGCGGACCTGATGATTCTGGTGGGTGATCTATACCGCCAGATCGATAATCTCGACCCGGGGCAGGTTTTAATGGAGCGCGCGATTGGCATTTCCCGGGAGCTGGGTGATCGAGAGCTGCAGGCATTGGCCCTGCACAAGATGGGCCACCTTGAATTCGTCCGTGCTCGGCATGGGCCCGCCCTGCAAGCACTGGAAGAAGCCGAGCGTCTGTTGGAGAAAGCCGGCCTCATCCCCGGAATTCGCCACGGCGCACTGATGCAGCAGCTCACCATGACGCTGTCCCACATGGGTCGGGTCGACGAGGCCCTGGAGCGTGCCGACAACGCGCTGACCCGGGCCCGAAACACAACCAGCCTGGACCCGGCCGCACGATTCGACTACCTGTGGAGCAAGGTCAATGCGCTGATGGATGCAGGCTGGTACGAGCGTGCCGAACCCCTGCTTCGCGAAGCCATGGCGCTGGACTTCGATAGCGCCGGTGCGCTGACCCGATTGGGCCCGGTGCATGGCAATCTCGCGATCGTGCTCAGCAGACAAGGCGACCTGGAGGGCGCGCTGGAGCATGCTCGTGCAGCAGTTGATTTGACCGAGCAGATCTATCCTCCCGGTCACTATGCTCGTGCACGTCGATACAACAATCTGGGTGCGGCATATGGCCGCGTTGGTCGGTACGAAGCGGCCGCAGGGGCTATTTCAAGGGCGCTGGAGGTGCTGGAGATGCGCCACCCGGATGGCAGGCATCCGTCACTCGCTTCCACCTATAACAACATGGCCACGAATCTCGGCAGTGTCGAGCGCTATAACGAAGCCGAGCCGTACCAGCGGCGGGCATGGTCCCTGGCCCGAGAACTGTTCGGAGACCGCGACCTGCGCTATGCCATTGCAACCGCCAATCTGGGTTACTTGCTGATCCGACTTCACCGCCACGATGAAGCCGAACGGTTGCTGGAGGAAGCCCTGGACATTCGCCTGGAAAAATTGGGTGAGGATCACAACACCATTGGCGCCACTCTGGCCTGGCTGGCCAAGCTGCGACTGGCCCAGGGAAATGCCGAGCAGTCGCTTCAATATGCCGATGAGGCACTGGAACTTTACCAGCGTACCGGGTGGGAGAAGCCCGACGACTTGGTCGAAGCGCTGCGCCATCGGGCCGCAGCACTGACCGCGTTGGAGCGCCCTCACGAGGCCCGCACGGCCTACCAGCAAGCAAGGCCGCTGATCGTCCAGGCCGGCGTCAATGCCGGACAGGCCGGCATGAAGTTACGGGCTGACCATGCCGAGTTTCTTGCCGGACAAAACGATCCTCAGGCTCCGGAGCTTGCCGCCGAGGCATTAGATGCCCACCTGAATTTCTATGGCGCCGACCACGTCGCCACCCAGCGCATGCGGGAGTTGGTCGGTCGAATAGGCGCACTCAGGTAGAGGTGGGCTAAGCCAGCATGCACTATCATGTGGACCATGTCGTCCTCGCATTCGGAAGTCTCAGACCTGCTCCAAGCCAGAAATCCCGACCTGGCTGCGCTGTTTGAACGCCTCTACCCCGAACTCAAGCGACTGGCGATTGCCCGTCTGGCTTCCCTTGCTCCCGGTCAAACCATTACCCCCACAGTGCTGGTGCACGAGGCCTACATGAAACTGCTCAAGTCCGAAAAGCTGGACATGAAAGGCCGGCGGTATTTCTTTGCCTGTGCCGGCCGGGTGATGCACGATGTCATGATTGATCATCTGCGCGCCGGCAGCGCGGAGAAACGTGGTGGACAGCAAATACAGGTGACCTTTTCCGAGGAACTTCCGGATGCGGAGTCAACCAAGGGGTTGCTTGATCTGGAGCGGGCGCTTGATGAACTGGCACAGATTGACACAACTCAGCGAGAGCTTGTCGAGATGAAATTCTTCGCAGGATTGACGCTGCGAGAGATCTCAGGGTTGACGGAAACATCTTATCGAACGGTCCAGCGCCGTTGGGAACGGGCTCGGGCATTTCTGCATTCCCGCCTGGCCTGATGGCCAGGCTGGTTAGACGGTAGACGGTAGACGGAAGACGATCTGGTTTCGCCTCGTTTCCCGTCTTCCGTCTACCTGTGCTTCAAAGCAACCCCTCCACCGCTTCGCGTTCTTCGCGCAGCTCCTTGTCGGTGGCGTCCATGCGCTCACGGGAGAAATCGTTGATCTCAAGGTCCTGAACGATTTTCCATTGGCCGTTTTCGCAGGTGCAGGGGAAGGAATAAATGACTCCGGGGTCGATGCCGTAGCTGCCGTCTGAAGGGACCGCCATGGAGACCCAGTCGTCGCCGTCGGTGCCCAGGGCCCAGTCGCGGATGTGGTCGATAGCGGCCGAGGCGGCCGAGGCGGCGCTGGATGCACCCCGTGCCTTGATGATGGCTGCGCCGCGCTGTTGCACGGTCGGGATGAAATCATTCACATACCAGCTTTGATCAACATCTTCCATGGCTGGTTTGCCGGCAACCAGGGTATGGTGCAGGTCCGGGTACTGGGTGGACGAGTGGTTGCCCCAGATCGTCATCTGCTTGATCAGGGTATGGTGATGGCCGGATTGGTTCGCCAGCTGGGCCAGGGCACGGTTATGGTCCAGGCGAGTCATGGCAGTGAAGTTCTCCGGCGGGAGATCAGGCGCATTGGCCTGGGCGATCAGGGCGTTGGTATTGGCCGGATTGCCAACCACCAGCACCTTGACATCGCGACTGGCCACCGCGTTCAGCGCCTTGCCCTGGGGGCCGAAGATCTTGCCGTTCTCGCTGAGCAGGTCGGCTCGTTCCATGCCGGGTCCTCGCGGTTTGGCGCCGACCAGGATGGCGAAATCGGCATCCTTGAAGCCTTCGTCGAGATCGGTGGTCGCGACCACGCCCTGCAGCAGCGGAAAAGCGGCATCATCAAGTTCCATGACCACGCCCTTGAGCATGTCCAGTGCCGGCGGAATTTCCAGAAGTTGCAGAATGACCGGCTGATTGGGGCCGAGCAGGTCGCCCGAGGCGATGCGAAAGCAGAGTTGATAGCCAATCTGGCCGGCAGCACCGGTAATGGCGATGCGCTTGGGTCGATTCATGGTTGATCTCCGAAAGTGGGTTGCGTAAGGACTCAATAACGCATTTTAACGCTTCCTTCTCGCCAGAGGGACGCCCTCGGTTTCCAATTTTTCCTGATCCGATCGCCCTGCGCTCCGCGACAAGTCATTCGGGTCTTTGTCGGGGCCAGGGAGGCGAATAAATGAAATTCGAAGAATTTGCTGAGGATTTTTGGAGAACTTTTTCGGGTTCGTGATGCAGAGTAAGTCCTGATTTTCTGCTCAACATTGGACCAACGGGGATTGCCCATGTCTCGAATTGCTTTCCGGCTTCTGCGACTGACCCTGACGATGGCATTGATACAGGCTTCGATGCTGGCTGCGGCCACCCCCATACCCATCGTACTGGGAGAGTCGGTCAGCAACGTTATCGCTGAAGGGGAGGAAGCCGTCTACTCACTGAACAATCTCGAGCCGGGACAACGGGTGTTCGTGCAGCGCATCAGCCCTCAGACTTCGAGCCTGATGTGGCAAATCGATGACAGTTTCGGTCGCACCATCATCAGCAGTCTGAGCAATCTTTCCGACTTGGGACCGGTCAGTCTCATGGGTGGCGATTACCTGCTGTCTGTTCGAGGCAGAACGCAAACCTCGACAGGGACTTTCGAGTTCATTGTCCATGATGTGATCGACAGTGACTCGCCCCTGGATCTGGAAACGCCTCAGGACGGGAGTTTCCTGAGTGTCGGCGCCACGCATGTTCATACCCTGGAACTGACCCAGCCCGAAACCGTACGCTTTTATTTCAGTGGTCTGCCGGGCACGGGTTCGATGAGCTGGCGCCTGGTCGATGGACTGGACAATGAACGCCAATCCTGGACCAACAGCGCTGGTGCTGTCACCGGCGCTCATTCACTGCCGGCAGGGCTTCATCGGCTGGAATTGCGGGGACGAAACGGCTATGCGGGCGACTGGACAGTGGAAGCGCGAGCCAATGCCGTCACGACTACGCCACTGACCCTGGGTCAACCTGAGGCCTTTTCCAGCACCACGATCTCTGAAATCAATCAGTTCGAGTTCAGCGTGATTGAGAACCAGTCGGTGGTGGTTCATTTTTCCAGGGCGGTTGGCGGCACGACCAGTGGAACCTGGCGCCTGGAACGAAGCGACGGGGTGCTCATCCATAATTCGACGACCAGCATGAATACACCCCAGGACCCACTGGACCTGTTGCCAGGCGATTACGTGCTGACCTCGCACAGTCGCGGCACCAATGAAGTCTCAGGCACGGTCACGGTTCATGCTGTACCCGATCCCGTGGAGGAGACCGCGATGTTTGGCGGCGTTATCGAAGGGGAAATCGACCTGCCAGGGGCGGTTCGACATTATCAATTCAGTGTTCCGGACAATCGGGTACTGACCATCAATCGTCTGTCGACCAGCAATTGGACGGGGCTGAACTATCTGCTCAAAGACAGCGCCGGGCGGACCCTGGTCTCCCGCACCTCGAATCTGCCCAACTCGACCAATCGTTCGCTGATGGGCGGCGATTACACGCTGACCGTGCTGGGCGGTGGTGTGAGTACCGGTGATTTCGAACTGGAACTGACCGATGCTGGGGTCAGTACCCATATTCCCTCCGGGACGCCGGTTGCGCTGGATACCATCGTCAGCGGCACGGTCGAGCCCCAGGAGACCAATCGTTATCTGCTTGAGCTGAATGAACAGACACGGGTGTCCTTTCGCTTGTTCGACAACCCCAGCGCCATCCGCTGGTCCCTGATTGACGAAGCCGGACAGCCCCTGTTTTCCGATGCCTGGGGCACCAGCCGATTCCGGGGACCTTATCTGCTTGTACCCGGGCAATACACGTTGGAGTTCACCACAACCGGCAGCACCACCAGTCCGCTGGACTACAGCTTCGAAGCCCGGACCACCGATCTGAGCATTGTGCCGGTGGATTTTGACAGTCAGGATCTGATCCTGTCTGGAAGCATTGCCGGCCCCGGGGATCGCGTGGAATATGAAATCGAGGTGCCGGCCGACCGTGAAATGATGTATGTGCGCGTCAACAACGGATCAAACAGTCTGCGCGGATGGCTATACGATCCGGCTGGCCGGGAGGTGTTCGCTGATTCCTGGCTGAATACCAATAACGCGCCCATGTTCGCCCTGCCACTCACGCCCGGGCAATACCGGCTGGTTGTGCGCGGCAACGGGGCGGCCACCGGCAACTTTGAGTTGCGAGTTCTGGACACCCCGACTGAATATTTCACGACCGCACTGGGCCAGGACGAGGAGTGGACCGGCATCTTGCCCGGTGCATGGCGCGAGTATAGCTTTGAGCTCAGCACGGCCACGGATGTGTTTATGCACCTGCATCAAACCGGCAATCATGTGCGCGCTTATCTGGATCATGAAGACAGCGGCTGGCGCATTATCGACAACCTGTTGCTGACCAATGTCCACAACGCCAACCTGGGCCCCATCGGACTGCCGCCGGGATCCTACACGCTCCGCGTGCGTGGCCAGTCGAATCCGGCGGCCGGCGTGGCCTGGACGCTGGTGGAGGCCGAGCATCAGCATATGGGCGAGATCGGGTTGAACCAGGTCATGCTGGCCCGGTTTCCGACGCCCGGATCAACCCTGCAATACACGTTTCAGCCCGAGGTGAATGGTCAGGCGCTGACCGCGGACATGATGAGCAGCTCGCCTCGCAATCGCTGGATGTTGCTGGATCCGGTTGGTACGGAAGTGTTTGAGCTTGTCAGCGCCAATAGTCCGACCCAGGATCGTGGCCCGTATCCTCTGGCCAATGGCCTCTATACCCTGGTGCTCAATCCCAGTGGGGCGGGCACCAGCGAGGCGATGTTTCGCATCGCCGCTCCGGTTGAAGCGGTCGAGATTCCGGAGGATTGCGCGGCATGCGGCGCACTGGATATCGTTTTCGCCTTCGATACCTCCGGCTCCATGAGCAACGTGCAAAACGCAATGTGTGATCTGGCCGGGGACCTGATTGATGCCATGGCCGGATTCGGAGTGCCGGTGACCGCCAACTACTGGTCGATTGCAACCGGAGGGACGCATGGATATTGTCTGACCCACTCGGTGGAAGTTGAGCTGGGCACGGAGGTGCCGGGCAACCCGCCGGCGGAGTTTGCCGATCTGCTTGACTGTGACGGATACCCTGCCGGTGAGCAGGAAAACTGGGGCCCGGCGACGGCTATCATCGCGGATGCCTACCCATGGCGGGCCGATGCCGTGCGCCTGGTGGTGCCGTCGGCTGACGAGGGCTCACACTGCGGCAACCCGGTCACCGAGCTGGATACTGCAACGGCCTTGTTCGCCCGCAATATCGCGATTCAGAATGAGGTGGTGGTATCGCCATTGATTCCGGAATCCGGCGGATGGCCTTCGGCAAGCATTGAGACGGTCTACGCCCTGGCCAACCTGATGGCCGAGGGCACCGGGGGCTTCGCAACCTATCTCGAGAACCCCACCGATCCGGAAATTGTTTTGCCGCAAGCCGTGGCCATGGCGGCCGCGGCCTGTTCCACGCAGACCGATGTGGTGGCGCCGGGCTTTGCCGATCTTTCCCCCATGCCCGGCAGCGTGTTGCCATCCAGAGTGCCGATCGTGATCGGTGGCCGCGTGATTCCGGTCAATGCCCTGCGGCCGGTCATCGAGGTCGAAGTCAACGGCCAGCCGGCCCAGTCGCTGGATACCACCGGAGGATTCTTCGCCACGATTGAACTGGCGCCGGGGCCCAACCTGATCACGATTTCGGCGATCGAGAGCTGCGGACCGACACTGTTGGAAATCGAACTGTTCGGCGCCGGTGATGATTCCGATCCCTGGAGCGGAATGACCGATGTGTCCAGCAAGCTGTCGGCGGTGTTCTCCGGAACCAGTATCGATCTGGCCAATGACCGGCTGCTGGTGGATGTCAAGGCCGGCAACCAGGGCGCAACCCTGCATGGCCCGATTCTCATGGCGGTCGGCAACGATGTCGACCCGGCCATCGTACTGCTCAATGCCGACGGAACCACGCCCCAGGGCGAGCCCTACGTGGTGGTCGTTCCAGAAGGGGAAGCCTTGAGCGGTGGTGAGCTGTCGGCGCTGCGCTCGCTGGTCTTTCGCAATTTTGATTACCAGGAGATCGATTTCACGCCGCGCTGGATTGCGCCGGTCAACCGGGCGCCGTACTTCATCTCCATTCCCCCGACCCGTGGTCATGTCGACCAGCTCTGGCAGTACCGGCCGGTGACGGTCGATGCCGACGGTGATGCCGTTACCCATGCCTTGCTGGTGGCCCCGCCCGGTATGAGTCTGGATGGTGAATGGATAACCTGGACACCGACGACTGCCGGAAATTTCGATGTGGTGTTGCGCGCCTCCGACGGACGAGGCGGTACCGCCCGGCAGACATTCTCCATCCAGGTGGGCGAGGGCGACTTCAACGCTCCGCCCCTGTTTACCACCACACCGCCCGTGCAGGCGCCGGTCGGTGGCTACTACCAGTACCCGGCCCAGGCCCTGGACCCGGATGGTGATGAACTCAGCTACGCTCTGGGCGCGAGCCCGGACGGCATGGAGGTGGATGCCGCAACCGGACTGGTGGAGTGGAACGATACGCGCCCCGGCCAGCACAGTGTGATCCTGACCGCCGACGATGGCAACGGCGGCGTGGCCAGCCAGTCCTGGGTGCTGTACGTGGGTGAGCCGGCCGATGTGCCCGAGGGTCCGGCATTTGTGTCCACGCCGGTCACCGTGGCGGCCGTCAATACGCTTTACCGCTATGGCTGGCAACTGTCGCATGATGAAAACGTGGTGGTTTCGCTGGCCGAAGGTCCGGATGGAATGACGCTGGGTGACGGTGTGGTCGAGTGGACACCCGGGGTCGAGGATGTCGATACCACTCCGGTTGTCGAACTGCTGGCCACCGATGCCAGCGGCCAGCAGGCCAGCCAGCGCTTCCATCTTCAGGTGGTCAGCGATCTGCCCAACCAGCCGCCATTTTTTACCACCACGCCACCGTTGACCGGCCTGGCCGACGAGTCCTGGGTCTATTTGGCCGAAGCCATTGATCCCGAGCTCGATGAAATCAATTTCATTCTGGATTCCGCGCCGGTGGGGATGAGTGTGGATGTATCGACCGGGGAGGTGACCTGGACCCCGGATTCCGGCGGTCAGTATCCGGTGACCTTGCTGGCGATTGATTCACACGGCGCCACAGCCAGCCAGGACTTCGTGATCGAGGTGCGTGGGGTGAATTCACCGCCGCTGCTGGTCGCCAATCCGCCGGCCACGGTCTTTCAGGGAGATATGTATGGCGCGCTGTTTGTGGCCAGTGACCCCGATGGCGATGATCTGAGCTTCGAGGTGGTCAGTGGTCCGGCAGGCATGATCATACACTCCGAAATCGGCTGGTTGTCCTGGGACACCCAGGGGGTCGATCCCGGAAGCTATGCCGCCACGGTCCGGGTCGATGACGGCTGGGGTGGGGAGGACTCCTGGTCATTTACCGTGACGGTTGTCGCCGATGAAGAGCCGCCGGTGGTATCGATCGGGATTGACCGGCAGCCGGCCTGTCCCGGCGAACCGGTCACCGTGTGCGTACAGGCGAGTGACAATGTCGGCGTAGCCTCGCGCACCCTTCAGGTCGATGGCATTGCCCAGGATCTGATCCAGAATTGCGCAGTCGTGACACCCGAAGCGTTTGGAACCCAGGCCCTGCTGGCCACGGCCACGGACATCTCGGGTCTGGTGGCCGAGGCTGCCGCAACCCTGCAAGTGGCCAACTGCAATGACACCAATGCACCGGTGGTGTCGCTGCACAGTCCCGATCCGAACTCCACGCACAATCAGCCGGTACCGATCGTGGTCAGCATTGATGATGACACGCCCGAGGCGCTGACCTGGACGGTCGAACTGGTCCGGGGCAACGATGGCGAACCGGTGCTGATGGGCCAGGGCACCGGACCAGTCAGTGAGCAGAGCGTGGCCACCTTTGACCCGACCGTGCTAGCCGCCAGTGATTACCGAATCCGGGTCATTGGCAGCGACGGCATGCAGACCGGCGGCATTGAATTCGTGCTCAATGCCGGTT
This sequence comes from Gammaproteobacteria bacterium, assembly GCA_003561495.1. Classification (GTDB taxonomy): domain Bacteria; phylum Pseudomonadota; class Gammaproteobacteria; order Xanthomonadales; family Wenzhouxiangellaceae; genus Wenzhouxiangella. Next base: position 10,252 of record PWWM01000182.1, on the reverse strand, counting down.
CCGGCGCCAAGCCGGGGCGGGTGCGCTTCGCCGTTCAGGATGTGGGTCTGTCACTGGGCGGTTTTCCACTGTCGATCGGTCGCAGTTATGACTCGCTGGAGGCCGGGTTGCATGGGGTCTCCAGCGGTGATCTGGGGCCGGGCTGGCACTTCAGCCTGAACGCCGGCGTCAGCGACTCGGCCCGTGACGTGTACGGCGATGATTTCGGCTCGATGATGATGAATCAGCCGTATAACTTCGACACGCGTGTATATGTCACTCGACCCGACGGTGTCCGGGTCGGATTCAGCTTCGATCCCATCCCGGCCCCATTCCCGGCGCTTGGCCAGTACGACGTGAACTTCAAGCCCGACCCGGGCGTGACTGATCGTTTGCGGGCGGCCGAAGGGCCCACGCGGGTGTTCAACTGGGGAACCGGGTTCCTCGATTTCATCATTCCCTACAACCCCGCCCTGTGGGAACTGGAAACCAGCGAAGGTGTGGTCTATCTGATCAGCGAAACCGAGGGGTTGCTGGAAATACGTGATGCGACCGGCGGTGTGATCACCGTCAGCGAAAACGCCATTGTCAGTTCGCGTGGACCACGCATTGATTTTGTTCGCAACGCGGCCGGACGCGTATTTGAAATCCTTTTGCCGCCGGCCGAAGACGGCGCCCCGCGCGGCAAGATCCAGTACGGCTATGATCTGGCTGGCAATCTGGTCAGTGTCACCGACCTGGCCGGTGGTGTGAGCACCTTCGAGTACAACGATCCGCTCCATCCACACCATCTCACCGCGATGTTCGATCCTCTTGGCCACCCGATTGCCCGGATGATTTTCGATGACGACGGACGCATGGTCGCCCACTGTCCAGCCGATGGAGACATTTCAACCCTGGAAGGGTGCAGCATTCTGGATTTTGATTCCGACACCAGCATGCAAATTGTCTTTGATCCGCGTGGTTTCCAAACCCAGCGGTTCTTCGATGAGCAGGGTTTGATGGTCATGCAGCGCGATTGGTACGACGCGAACAATTTCGCCGAGCAGAGCTGGACCTATGACGCCGATGGAAACCTGCTTCAATACACCGATGCCGGCGGCAATGCCACGGTCAGTACCTTCGACGAAAACGGCAATGAACTCAATCGGCAATTGCCCGAAGGGCAGGTCTGGCAGTGGACCTACGGTGCTTGCCCTGGTGAATGGATCAGCACTATTGATCCGCACGGCAACGTCTGGCAGCGCGAGTTCAATGAACAATGTGATCTGGTGGCAGCGATCGACCCGTTGGGCGGCCGAACCGAGGTTGATTTCAACGTGCAGAATTTGCCGGTCGAAAAGACAGATCCCGTCAATCAGACCCGGAAGTGGCAATACAACGCTCTGGGGCAGACGAGTACGGTCATCGATGAACGTGGAGTTTCCCGGGCCTTCGAATACAACGGCCTGGGCCAGACCGTCAAATTCACCAATCGAAACGGCGAAGTCGTCGAGCTTGAGTATGACGAAGGGGGTCGTTTGGCTCGCGGGTATTGGCCGGCTACATCAGTGGAGATGACCTGGTCCTACAATGATGCCGGACAGCTTGTCCAGACCACGGCGCCGGGTATTGTGCAACAGTTCCAGTACTGGCCGACCGGCAAGCTGAAGCGCCTGGATCATGGTGCGAGCGGCGCACCTTCCTGGTGGCTGGAGTACGAGTACGATCTGAGCGGCAATGTGGCGAAGGTTACCGATTCCTCCGGCGCAATAACCGAGTATGAATACAACGGGCTGAATCACCTGATTGCTGTTCAGCAGAGCGGCGCCGGGGTGTTGGAAAAGCGGGTGGAAATCGATGTCAATGCTTCGGGTCTGCCGGTCGAGATTCGTCGCTACGCCGACATAAATGCCACCAACGCCGGACCACGCACGGTATTCGAGTACGGCTGCTCCAGTTGTGTCACGTCACTCAAGGCGATCAGGCACCTCAAGCCCGATGATACACCTATCCACGAAATCGAGATGGTGCGCGATGGGCGTGGCCGCGTAGTACAACGAACAGACAAGGACGGCGTACACGACTATTTGTTCGACGGCCGTGGTTGGTTGATTCAGGATAGTGACGGACCGATCAGTTGGGATGGCGCAGGCAATTGGCTGAGCAAACCCGGAAATGGCAGTGCGGTGCTCTCCTATACCAACGCCAGCGGTCACTTGCTACTTGAAGATGATCAGCATCAGTACAGCTACAATCAGGCCGGGGTTCTGGTTGAGCGAACCGCATTGAGTAGCGGCGAAACACTGATCCTCGAGCACGACCCGAGGCACCTGCTGACCCATATTACCCTGCAAGCTAGCGGTGGAGCCGTGCTTGACCAGGCTGGTTACACATTCTCTCCGCAAGGGTGGCGAGTCAGTTCCGTGCGTAATGGAATCGCCCGCTATTATCTCCACGATGGAGACAACCCCGTCACCGCACTGGATTCAAACGGTGACGTGGTCTGGCGGCGTCTGCACATGCGCGTGTTGGACCGTCCGCTGGCCGAAGAGCGCAATGGTCAGATTCATTGGTTGCTCACCGATCATATCGGCAGCGTGCGTGAAGTGGTGCCGCATGGGGAGGGGGCAATCAGCTTCAGTTACGACGCCTGGGGTCAGCAACTTTCTGGTCCTGCCCCGAGCATGGATGATTCATTGCGCTACAGCGGTCGTGATTTCGACTTGCCGGGTGGCCTGGGTTACTACCGGGCGCGAACTTACCTGCCTGATACAGGTCGATTCGCTGCGCCAGATCCACAGCCGCCGTGGCATTACGCCTACGTCGAAAATGACCCGATCAATCTGATTGATCCAACCGGAGAAGTCGCGGCCATAGAGTACATTGGCAACATTTGTACGGGTCTGGAGGTGATCGGAAAGATTCTGGCCGTCTATACGGAAACTGATTTCTTGATTTCGGTGATGAAAATGGTCAGTCGTGGGCTGGAAGGTGAAGCGGTGTCTCCCAGCGAGGCCCACCTGGCGGTCATGCAGCTGCTGACCATGGGGATGCCAGGCATGGTTCCCTGCGGCCTTGCCGATATCGCTGGCGCCATGTAGGAGCATGAATATGAAGACCTTTGCTTTCAGGAACTTCTCTACTGCACGGTGCCGGGGCACTCGGATAGTGGCTGTAATCATTGCGCTAATGATTGCTCCGGCCACTGCCCAGGTCATCGACCAACCTCTGCCTAACGGTGGCTTCGACAACGGTCTTGATCACTGGGCAGCGGAGCTTTCCCCGGCAGGCGCCAGTCCGCCCGGGAGCATCTCGGTGGTCAATGGCGCCGCTGAAATTCACAAGGGTGGACACTTTCTGGCCTCCCTGAGCCAAAGCTTTTATGCGCCCGAAGGACTGGTTGCACTAAGATTCCGGGTTGACCAGGGACCCTTTTTCTCGGGCTCTCCAGGCTTCATTCCCGACACTTTCGAAGCCCACCTGGTCCGGCCCGGCGGGACCAGTGCGGTGGCTGTCTGGCGGGCCGGCTCCAGCAGTAATTTCAATACCGGCCCTGTCGATCTTCCTCAAATGGGTGGTGCGACCAGCTTTGACGGCGAGACCGTGCGCATGGAACTGGATGGCATCGGTCCCGGAACGCCCCTGGCGATTGTGTTCACCTTCGCCGGCCCGCGCAGTTTCCACGGCGGCTGGGTCGCAGTCGATGACGTGGTGCTGGAAGTCGAACCGGGTCCGGCGTTACTTTCGGTTGACCCCGAACAGCTCGATTTCGGTGATATCTGGCCCGGTAAAACCAGAACGATGACCTTCGAGGTCTTCAATGCGGCCCCCGAAAATGCAACTGACCTGGTCCTGTCGGCCATCGGGATGGTCGGTGATTCCGCTTTCGAGATTACTGGAGGCGATTGTGAGCCTGGAATCGTGATGGCAGCCGGTGGAGTCGACCGTTGCCAGGTGGAGGTGACCTTCAGTCCTGGCAGCATTGCTTCGTTCCAGGGCGTCGTCAATGTTGCAGGCAATGACCAGCAGCAGACGGTCGAGTTATCAGGCGACGGTTTCCTTCCGGATGACAGTCTGTTCAGTGACCGCTTTGAGTTGACTGAAGAGTAATGGGACAAAGTCGGATACGATCATTCCTTCATCTGGTGGGCATGTCGGGCCAGTAGTCTCCACCGGCCCTCGCGATGGATCCAGGTATGAGTGAAACTTCGCCGGATCGGTTCGCTGTTCGGGCCGGTTCTTGCGGTTTCGCTTCCCATGATGATCGCGGTGTCACCCTCGATCCTGACCTTCTCGATGATCTGATCGTAGTGTTCATAGGCGACTGCGCCGGCCTCGACGGCCGCAAGCAATCGCTTGCGGTCACCTGCAATCCCCAGTCGTGGAGTGTTGACGATCAGGTTCTCGGACCAGATCTCGGCGAGTTCGCTGGCCTGGGCATTGAGCATGGCCATTCGCGCCCCTTCCTCGGACTGATGTAACGCTGCTGTTTGTTCGTGATCAGCCTCGTTCAAGGCCTGTGCTGTGATTGCAGGGGCAAGAATCAGGATCGTCAGAATGTTTTTCATCGCGATACGCACACAAAAGGAAGATTTCAGAGAATTATGAAGGTTCCGGGAGGGAACTTGAAAGTTATCCACGCGGTTTTCGTGCACATTGAAGGCCAATCCAACAGACCACCAAGGATGGCCATGAACTCTCGAGTCAACTTTGAACACGTTCCAGGAATCTTGATCGTGCTGCTCCTGATCGTCGCGGGCACAGGGCTGACCCATGCTGCTCAATCGGCTGATCTGGAGACTCGCATTGTCTGTCAGATGCAGTTCGAGGATTGGCGTCACAGTTACCGGGTCTGGCCGGAGGAAATTTCCAACAGACGACCGACGCGAGAACAGGTGCTTCCGGATGCCGAAATCGTGGCCAGGGTGAAGCATTCGCTGGAACTGGAGCAGCTTCTGGCCAGGCGCTATGGATGGGTAGTCGATCAGGAACAAATCCAGGCGGAACTGAATCGCGTGGCGCAATCTACGCACATGCCGGAACGCCTGGCCGAGTTGTTTGCCTTGTTTGACCACGACCCACAAAAAATTGGAGATTGCCTGATTCGTCCGCAACTTGTTGAGCGCCATTGGATTCGGCTAGAGGAACAGGAATGGGTCGATCTTGATGACCTGGGTTTGGCCGTGGACCCGTACAGTCAGGGATCACTGACTCTGCCGATCATCCTCGAAAGTTCCCAAGCGGAAAGCGGAAACCAGAGACAAGTGGCGGACTTCCCGGACTGGCGCTAATCCGGAATGAGCCCCGACTTGAACTTGAGCCATCTCGGCAAGGCGATCGCGTGACCAGGAGACGCGTCATCAGAGGCAGTGATCCGGACCCATTGTTTTGGGGCCACTAGGGATCCGGGATTCCGGCGTATTGTCGTTCGGCGCCGAGCGGCTCAATTGGCCCCAGTCTTTGATCAGACCAATTGACCAGCGCCTTGATGACGTCAGTGTATTGTGGCGGCAGGTGACCCCATTCCAGGGTGACTTTCCGCTTGAGTTCATCCGGGGTACCGAGCAGTTCGAAAAATGGCCGTTGCGAGGTTTCATACGGGAAATTGAAATCATCCCTCCCACCGATCATCAGAATCGGCAGGGTGACCCGGGGCAGGTAATCATTCATCTGGATCTCCGGCGGCAGGATACGACCGGTCAGCAGCCCGGTTGACATGATCATCGCGGTCTGGAAGCGAGATTCGGTGGCCAGAATATAGGGCGACATGCTGGCGCCGAAACTGATGCCGTGATAGGCGAGTCGATCCAGATCGATATCGTCGCGGGTTTCCAGGTAGTCAATGGTGCGGTGAACATCCTTGACACGCTGGATCAGCAGGTTGCGCCTGGCGATCGGGCCCAGGTCGCCTTCGATACGTCTCTCGAACGTGCCCTGGTAGACTGGGTAGACCACCGCTCGGCCGCTGCGCAGGAACGGCTCGACCTGCATCAATCCCGCTTGCCGGCTGTCTTCGACCAGCAGGGCGTCGCCGCCTGGGAAATGGACAACGGTCTGATAGGGGGGCGAGGCGTTGTAGGGGATGAAGACCTGGGCAGTGACCCGCTCGTTCGGGTAGCCGGCGGTGAAGCTGATCCGTTCGCGGCGCCAGTCCGGGTGGGACTCATCAATGTGCTCGATGCGAACGTCGAGCTCGATCGGGTCGTAGTCAAACAGGCGGGCATACAAGGCAAAGGTGGCGTCGTCGACCGGCGGCAGCGGCTCATGGAATGGCATGGTGATGTCGGCGAACAATTCTTCCGGTGCGGTCTCGATGGATTTCATCAACCGAATGCCGAAACCGAGGCGCCGTTCAAGCGGAATCTGCGCATCGAAGTCGCGAAACTGGTAGGAGTTGGCCAGCCAGGAACCGCCGAGAATATGCCGTCGGGGCCCGGCTGTGTTGGCGCACCATTCGGCTGCATTACCGGCCATGTCATACGTGCCGTACGGCCCCAGGCCCCGTGAAACACCCACCGGCTGACTCGAGCGGTTGGAGAAGTTGCTGCGACTGAGAATACCCGCGAAATTGGCTGCCTGAGCAGTGCTCAGGCCGGCGGCCCGGAACCAGTGGAATGCTGTGGGAAGTTCTTTCCCGGCCCATTCGGCATAGGCCGCCGCCTCGTACCAGCTCACCCCCTCGACTGGATGATCGGCCTCGCCGGTCGGGTAAGTGCCCATGGACCAGGTGGCCGGGCCCGGCATGCCGGTGGTATCGAGGAGGCGCTCCATCAATGCCTGGAATTCCAGCTCTTCACCGTTGTCCACTGCCGGTAGATGCCACAGCTCGGGTCGGCGATAGCCGCCATCGCGAATGAACTCGGCGAATTGGCGATTCGTGACTTCATGACGATCAATCCAGAAGGATGGCACGGTCTGCTGGATCAGCATGTAATTGACCGGACCTCCGGAGACGTAGACCATGTCTTTCGGAGTTTCTTCCGGTCGATGCAGGTAGAACGGCTGAGCTCTGGGCAAAAAGTCCGGGGCGGCTTCAATGGGTACGTAGCCGTCCAGTTCGACCCGGAACTCGAGTTGGGTCAGCGGCAGCCGCAGGTCCTCCAGCGGGGTCTGGCCCAGCACGGTCCATTCGGCCTCGGTATCCCCGTAACCCCGGGCCATGATGGTGGCGCCCTGGGGAACGCTGTCCATGGGCACGGGCAGGGTCAGGTTCTGCCACAGTTGGTCGAGTTCGCGATTGCCGGTGACGCGTTCGCGAACCTGCCAGGCCCGTTGCCAGGCACGAGCCAGATCCTCCTCCATGAGATGCTGGATCTCGGGAATGGCAACCTGGTCCAGCCAGCGTTGCTTCGAGCCCTGTTGCCACCACAGGCCAACCATCAGGAAAAGGGCAACAATACTGACCATCAGGCCGCCACGGGCCAGTCTGTTGCCCGCGCCCCTCGGCGAGGCCGGGGTGGTCTCTGGTGAGGCATCGCTTCGAGGGGTGGTCGGTGAAATCGTTTTCGAATCGATGATTTCGACCGGACAGATGATGCGATATCCACGTCGATGCAGGGTTTCGATATAGCTGGGTGACTGCGGGTTGTCCCCCAGGGCTTGCCGTAGTTCGCTGATGGCCTGGGGCAAAACATTCGCCGACAGGACCGTGCGTCCCCAGGCTTCATCCAGCAGGGTATCGCGGTCGATCAATTCGGGCGCCCGGGACAACAGAACTTCCAACAGCTTGAAGGTCTGGCGCCGCAGGCTGACTTCACCATCCGGTCCGTTCAAGCTACCAGAGAGGGTATCGAGAGTGAAGTTGCCGAATCGGAAGTGCATGATTCCGGAATATACCCCAAGCCGCCGACTTTGGGAATTTGTCAATCAGCCGGACTTGTGGGGCTGGGGGTGGTCGGCTAGGATGTTGCGCTTTCAACCATTCGTGGAGATTGAGGAAATGAGAGTATTCTGGTTGCCAATCATTCTGGTTCTGCCAATGGCGGCCATGGCCGGCCCGACCGATGAATATTGGGACAATCTGACAGAGTTGTGTGGAAATGCCTATGAGGGTGAGTTGATCACTCATCCCGAGGGCGAGACCGGATTTGTCGATCAGCGTCTGGTCATGCATGTGCGTGATTGCAGTGACGAGCGCATTCGCATTCCTTTCATGGTCGGCGAAAATCTGTCGCGCACCTGGGTGTTGACCCGACGTGATGGCCGCATCGAGCTCAAGCATGATCACCGTTACGAGGATGGTTCACCCGAAGAAGTCACCATGTACGGTGGCACCTCGACCAATAAGGGTCGCGCCAATGAGCAATATTTCCCGGCGGATGAACAGACCCGCCAGGTGATCGAGGAAGCATTTTCCAATGTCTGGGTGATGCGAGTCTTCCCCGACGATAAGTTCACCTATGGCCTGTGGCGTCTGGGTACTCCGCGAGTTTTCCAGGTTGATTTCGACCTGACCGAGACCGTGGATGCGCCGCCGGCGCCGTGGGGTTGGGAAGACTGAGAGACCCGGGACCGGCTCAGGCAGCCTCCAGCCAGTGCATGCTGAACAGGTCGTCCGGGTCGGTCCAGACTTGTTTTGGCTTCAGGTTTGCCTGGTCGGCCAGTTCTTGAAAACTGTCGATCGAATACTTGTGGCTGTTTTCGGTATGAATGGATTGCCCGGGCTGAAATTCAAACTTCCGGTCATCGATCTGGATGACGGTGGGACGATTGGCCACCAGGTGCATTTCCACACGCTGAAAGCCCGAGTTGAAGCGTGATTGATGGTCAAAGGCATCCAGGTCGATTTCGGCATCCAGTTCGCGCCGGATGTGCTCGAGCAGATTGAGATTGAATGCAGCGGTCAATCCCTGACGGTCGTCGTAGGCTCTTAGGAGTTGCTCCACCGGTTTGATCAGGTCGACACCAATCAGGATGGCGCCGGCCTCGCCGGCGATATTTCGCATTCGAATCAGAAAGTCCAGGGCCTCCTGGCGCTCGAAGTTGCCGATGGTGGAGCCCGGGAAATAAATGACCCGTTTTGTCGCTGGCGGATCCAGTTGCAAGGCCTGGTCGTCAATCGGTTGCGTGTAATCAGCTTGCAGGGGTCGAATTTCCAGGTTTGGAAAGGTGGCCCTCAGGTCACGAGTCGACTCCGCGAGGGCCACAGTGGAGATCTCGATTGGCGTGTAGGCGCGGGGATGATCGAGGCCGGCCAGCAACAACCGGGTCTTGATACCCGCACCGGACCCGAACTCTATGATGTGTGCGCCTTTCCCGACGAATTTGGCAATGTCACCCATGTGGGTTTCATGCAGCGCCAGATCGGCACGAGTCACGTAATAGTCACGAGTCTGGCAGATGGCTTCAAACAATTCCGACCCTCTAGCATCGTACAGATACTTGCAAGGCAGGGTTGGCGGCATGCCGGACAATCCGGCGATGACCTCGGTCCGAAACTGCGATCGTTCGGCGGCCGTACTCAAGACTCGAGATCCTTTGCCAGGCGCATCCCACTGAACTGCCAGCGATCAACCGGATAGAAGAAGTTGCGGTAAGTGGCGCGGCAGTGTCCGGCCGGGGTGGCGCAACTGCCGCCCCTGAGGACCATCTGGTTGGCCATGAACTTGCCATTGTATTCGCCGACAGCACCGCGGGCCGCTGTGAAGCCGGGGTAGGGCGCGTAGCTGGAGGCCGTCCATTCCCAGATATCCCCAAACATCTGAACCGGAGATCGCGAGTCAGCGACTGCTTCAGGATGAAAGCGGCCTCGATCAGCAAAATGGCCCATTCCGGTGGTCTGCTGGACAGCGGCGCTCTCCCATTCGGCCTCGGTGGGCAGTCGAGCACCGGCCCATTGGGCATAGGCGAATGCTTCGTGAAAACTGATATGGCAGACCGGCTCTGCCGGATCCAGTTCACGAATTCCGCCCAGAGTGTAAAGCGACTGCCAGCGGCCTTCGCCCTCATCAATCCAGTACAGGGGTGCCTGAATGCCCTCGCGCCTGATCCAGTCCCAGCCATCGGCCAGCCACAGCTCAGGCCGGCGATATCCTTCGTCCTCGATGAATTCCAGGTATTCGCCGCAGTTGACGGGTCGGCAGGCCAGCAGAAAGTCTGGCACATAAGTCGGATGGCGAGGGGTTTCATTGTCAAAGCAGAAGCGCTGCTCATCATTGCCGATCCGGGTCAGGCCGCCCTTGATTTCCACCCATTCCAGTCTGGAGCTGGACGAGTTGAGTTTGGCAGGTGCGGTCCAGGCCGGATAACCGGGATTATGGCTGAAGGCATGCTTGAGGTCGGTAATGATCAG
>PWWM01000244.1 GCA_003561495.1 Gammaproteobacteria bacterium | reverse complement strand
GATGTTCGAATCCCACCAGGTTGATGCCCGGAATATCCAGCTCGATATGGATTACATCCCCATCCATGGCCAGGCTGCCAGTGGCTTCGCCATGGACATGCGCGCCGTGCTGGCGCTGCAGTTCGCCGGCGATCAGAATCCCGGGCAGGCCGGTGAACAACACAAACAACACGACTGCAGAAAAATGGCGTTGCATGGTGATCTCCAAAGTTCAATAAAGTGTTATAATATAACACAACTGATTCGGGACTGACCTTCATGGCCTATCGAGCCTGGCCCGACCGTCTGGGCATGGCCGTCGCCCTGGCGTGCGCGCTACATTGTGCCAGTTTGACTCTGATTTTTTTGTTATACCCGGCCGTCTGGCTGAAACGATCCCATTGGGAAAGCGGCTTATGGCACAAGCTGTTCTGGTTGGAGTGGGGCCTGCTGACCTTGACCTGGTTGATCCTGATTGCCGCCATGCTCATCGGATGGTGGCGCCACCGGCATGTCGGGCCAGCCTTGATGGCGCTGACTTCGGCCGGAATGCTGACTGCTCTGATTGCCACCCCGCTGCACTTTTCGGGACGCTGGACTGCGTTGGCGGCCGTTGGAGCGGGACTGCTGATCGCCGTCGCCCACTTCTGGAACCTTCGACTGGGGCGATGCCACAAGCAGAGTGCCTGAGCCGTGCAAAAAATTTCCTCGCGCGGAGACGCAGAGACGCAGGGTAAAAGGCATGCTTTAACTTTTCTTTAAATCATTTTTCTCTGCGTCTCTGCGTCTCTGCGCGAGTGAGGTTTTTTCTTCACGACAGCAGGCTCGGAAACGGGATTTGAACCGGAAACGATGTTGGCGCAAAATGTGCGCCTGATAACAATCATTCACCCAAAAACCGGGGACAGGACTAATCCATGCAAACCAGCTCGATTCACGGGATGTGGTCATCCCGCCTCGCTTTCATCCTGGCCGCCACCGGCTCGGCCGTCGGACTGGGCAATATCTGGCGCTTTCCCTACATTACCTCCGAAAATGGTGGAGGGGCGTTTGTACTGATTTACCTGCTGTGTATTCTGGCTGTCGGACTGCCGATCATGTTTTCCGAGATCGTTATCGGCCGACGCGGACGCATGAGCCCGATCAATTCCATCCGCGAACTGTCCGATGACGCCAAGGCCACTCGGGCCTGGATGGGTCTTGGATTTCTTGGCGTGATTGCCGGCTTCATCATTCTTTCCTTTTACTCGGTGGTCGCGGGCTGGACCTTGCACTACGGTTTTGCCTACCTCAAGGAATTGGTCGGCATGGGCGCGCCGATCACCGACCCGGGTGAAACTTTCGAGAACCTGCTGGCCAGTGCCGGTGAACTGACCTTCTGGCACGGCTTGTTCATGCTGATGACGGTTGGTGTGGTGGCCTTTGGTGTCGAGAAGGGACTGGAGCGCGCCGTCACCATTCTGATGCCGTTGCTTTTTGTTCTGTTGCTGATTCTGCTCGGATACGGCATGAATACCGGCAGTTTCCAGGAAGCGGTCGGATTCCTGTTTCGACCGGACTGGTCCCAAGTGTCCGGACCGATGATCGTGACCGCCATGGGCCAGGCATTTTTCACCCTGAGCCTGGGCATGTGCGCCATCATGACTTACGGCGCCTACCTGCCATCGGATGTGAACATTCCCAAGGTCGGCACCACGGTGGCCATCTCCGACACCGTGGTGGCACTGATTGCCGGTCTGGCGATCTTCCCGATCGTGATTTCTTTCGGTATTGACCCGGGCAGCGGCGGCGCCGGGCTGATCTTTACCTCGCTGCCACTGGCCTTTAGTGAAATGCCGTTCGGAATCGCCTACGGCATGGCGTTCTTCCTGCTGCTGTCAGTGGCCGCATGGACCAGCGCGATATCGCTGATGGAGCCGGCCACGGCCTACCTGGTTGAAGCCACCGACCTGTCGCGCAAGGCCGCGGCTCTGTGCGTGGCGGCATTTGCCTGGATGCTGGGCCTGGCCACCGTGTTCTCGTTCAACATCTGGTCCGAAGTCTCGATCGGCGGCAAGTCCATCATGGATGCCCTGGATTACGTGGCCGCTGATGTCATGCTGCCGATCGGTGGCCTGCTGACTGCGCTGTTTGCCGGCTGGGTGCTTTCGAAGAAGATCACCCGCGAGGAGCTGGATGAGAAAATGCCGGACTGGGCCTTCAATGCCTGGCTCTGGCTGACCCGCATCGTGACTCCGGCGCTCATCCTTGTTGTTCTGGCCAGTCTGCTCGGAATTCTTTGAATGTAGCCCTGATGGCCACCGTTGAACCATTGATGTGACCATGCTGACCGCGTTGCACGAGCAGCGCCTGATCCAGGTGGTCGAAGCGCTTGCAGCCGGTGGCGCACAACGGCTCATGGATCTGGGTTGTGGCTCGGTCTGGACCCGGATGAGCTGCGCGATCCGGATCTGGCGCCACCGACCCAGATGGCGGTGTTTACGGTCTTGAGCCGTGGAGATTGAGGTTATGGCGCGCTAAATCGGTTTGCCGATTACGTGGCGTTGGCGAAGAACATCATCTGGATCAGGCGGCCGTCCTTTTTTGAAGTGCCGAAGCCGGGTCCGGAGGTGTGCCACAGGCACGGCCTGAACAGGACCAGTCGATTGAAGCGCATGGGTACCCGCATGATGTGTTCCCACTGGCTGCGGTCCTTGGAGTGCGGCTTGATGATCTGCTCGACCACGTCGTCGAAAGACTTCATTCCCAGGCGCTCGCGATCCTCGGGGAAGACCGGGGCGCGATCCATGTTGGTCGGCTTGTGACGGAAGAAGTCAGTGCCGCCGTGACAGTGCTCGGCCAGGCTGAGCGCTGCCTGGCGAAGCTCCAGCGGATTGTCGAGAAAATCATCAATGACCAACAGCGAGGTCTGCATGAAGACGGCTCCGTTTATGTTCTGTCGGGTATCAGGATAACAAGGCTGAGGATTTTTCAGCCAGCATGATGGTGCGGCGCGGCCTGGGGTGGCCCTCGCGCGTCTTGTCGGGTTCGTCGGGGTCCAGGGCTTCGGCCAGGGAGTGGAAGGGCATCCATTCGGTCTGTCGTTGTTCCTGACGGGTGGTGGGGGTGATGTCGATGCAGCGGATGTTGGCGTATCCGGCCTGTTCCAGCCAGTCTTCCAGTTCGGAGACGGTCGGCAGGGCATGGACATTGCGCATGTTGGCGTAGCGACCCTCGGGAACCAGAACATTTCGATCCTCGCCCGGTATGATCAGTGTTTCCAGGACCAATTCGCCCCCGGGGGCCAGACGCCGGGCCAGGTCGATCAGGTGGGCAAGATGGTTACGGCGATGGTACAGCACGCCCATGGAGAACACCGTGTCGAATTCGCCGATTTCGACCGGCATGTCTTCCAGGCGCAGGGCCAGCAGGTGATTTTCGGCCGGACCGGTGAAGTGGCGGATGGCCTGGTGCTGCATCACGAACAACGGGGTGGGATCGCAGGCGATGACGCGTCGAGCGCCGGCTGAAAGCATGCACCAGCCGAAGTAGCCGTTGCCGGCGCCCACATCGAGGATGCGCTTGTCGCGCAGATCGATCGGGTCGGCCAGTCGGCTCCATTTGAGATCCGAGCGCCACTCGGTGTCGATGGCCACACCGCCCAGTTTGACAGGGCCCTTGCGCCAGGGAATGAGTTCCCTGAGAGATTCGGCCAGTGTCTCGGGATCTTCGTATTCGCTCCCGGCCTCCAGCCAGCCATCGACCATGCGCCACTGTTGCTGGACGAGGGGCAGATGGTCTACTACGGCTTGCCAGCGCAGCGAGTCCCCGTGCTGGTTCAGGTGCCGGGTGTGAGCTTTTAGTGCCGATCTGGCCGTGGCCGGATCGTAATCGACGACCAGGGCGTGCCGGAGATCATCCATCAAGTCGCCGGTTTGCAAGTCAGTCGTCGAGCTTTTCCAGGATCGCCCCGACGATGTCGTTCATGGTCAGAATGCCCTCGAGCTCATTGTTACTGGAGACGATCAGGCGCTTGATGCCGGAGTTGATCATCAGCGAGACGGCATGGCGAACTTCGAGTTGACGTGGCACCGCCAGGGCCGGCTTGGTGGCGATGTCGTAGACATTGACCAGGTCGACATCGCCGTCTTCGGCAATGATGGTGCGAAGAATGGTGGTGTAGGTCAGTATGCCGAAGGCATCGCTGTCGGTGCGCTTTTCGACGACCAGCGATTTGACCGAGTTTTCGCGCATCTTTTTCATGGCATCGCGCAGCGTGGCCAGGGGTTCGATGGTCATGACCTCGGATTTCATGAGGTCTTCGACCAGCTTGCGGGATTGTTCATTGCTCATGGTCAGATCTCGTCTTCGATTTTCTGGGTGAATTGGGACAGTTCGCGGGTATCGATGCCGCCCAGGTGCTCCAGGGGAATGGTAAAGGCAATGCCGCGTGGATCATTGTCCAGATCAAGCTTTTTGGTCAGGCACTTGAGCACTTGCAGCGAGAGCTTTTTCTCCAGCACGAACATCAGTACTGACTGGGCGCCTTCATAGGTCAGGCCGAAGAAGGTCTTTTTTTCGTCGCCGGTGATGCCGCGGGCGCTGAGCAGGGTCACGGCGCCAGCGCCGGCCTCGCGGGCAATGTCGACAGCCTCATCTTCCATCTCTTCGGCGAGAATGGTGACCAGAACGGAAAATTTCATGACGATTTACCTCTCTTGGCGAACTGTTCCGCCACAATGGCGTACAGCATAACGGTGATGATGGGAAAAATGGAGGCGAATGCGATCAGGCCGAAGCCGTCGATCATGATGTTACGCCCTTCGATATGGGTGGCCAGGCCAATGCCCAGCGCGGTGATCAGCGGCACCGTAACCTCCGAGGTGGTCACTCCGCCCAGATCGTAGGCCAGCGCGATGATGTAGCGTGGCGACAGCCAGGTCAGCAGAATGACGACCGAATAGCCGGCGATGATGTACATGTGGATCGAATCCCCGGCAATGATGCGATGAACGCCGATGGTGATGCCGATGGCCACTCCCAGCGCCACGATGATGCGAATGGCATTGCCCCGGATCTTGCCCTTGGCAGCCTCCTCGGCTTTCTTGCCGACTGCGATCAGCGCCGGTTCGGCCATGGTGGTGGCGAATCCGATCGCAAAAGCGAACAGGTAGACGAACACGATGCGGTCATGAGCGATCAATTGCTCGGCCATTCGCTCGCCAATCGGAAACAGGCCCAGCTTGAGCCCGACCACGAAGGCATACAGGCCGATGATGACCAGCACGAAGCCGAAACTGACCATGGCCAGGTGAGGGATGCGTTTGCGAATGACGGCGAACTGAAAGATCAGCACGACCAGGATAATGGGCAGTACGTCGCGCACCATGGTGGCCAGGTCCATGAAAAGCCCCCTGACCGAGGCGGGTGCGGCGGTATCAGCATGCTCTTCCATGGCCTGGACCACCTCGGAAGCGCTGCCGGCCGTGTCGGCATCGCCCAGGGTAAAGACGATCACCCCGTAGAGCTGTACGGTAATCATCGGCACCATCACGGCCAGTGCGACCAGCCCGAAGCCGTCTGTCAATGGATTGCGGCCGCGAATGGAGGCGGCCAGTCCCAGCCCCAGGGCGGCGATCAGCGGCACCGTGACAATGTTGGTGGTCACGCCACCGGAATCATAGGCCAGGCCGACGATTTCTTCCGGGGCGAAGAAAGTCACCACGACCACGGTCAGGTAACCGCCGATCATCATCCAGTGCAGCGGCAGACCCAGAATGATGCGCAGAACTCCGACCGAGATGACTGCGCCGACTGAACTGGCCACCAGCAGGCGCAGAACCAGCGGATTGATACGTCCCTCGCTGATGATTTCGGCCTGCTCGGCCACGGCGATCAGCGCCGGTTCGGCGATGACCGCCGAAAACCCCATGAAAAAACCGAAAATCATCAGCCACGGCAGCGAACCCTTGGCCGCGAATTCATCCGACAGGCTTTTGCCGATCGGGAACACCCCCATCTCCAGACCCTGCAAAAACAGTGCCACTCCGAGCACCACGATGCCCAGTCCGATCATCATGGAAGTCAGGCCGTCGGGCACCTGTTGCAGTACCAGGAACTGAAATACCCCCACCACGATGATGATGGGCAGCAGATTGCGGATGGAATGAACCAGCGTATCGAGGAATTGATGAAACAGTTTCATCCGGATTCAGCCTGTGTTCCCATCATTGGTATCGGTAGCCTTGCCGGCTCAATGGTAAGACATCAGGCGATCTGTAGTGGCTTGTTGTCTGTCCTGGGTATTGCCGCTGAATTCACGCACACTCGGTTGCGTCCCTCGGACTTGGCCTGGTAAAGCGCCAGATCGGCACGCTGGATGAGTTCATCGGTACTGGCGTCTTCATGCCAGTCCGCGATGCCCAGACTGATGGTCATGCCGATCCGAACCTTATCGCAGGTGATCGGCGCCTCGTCGATGGCGTGACGGATTTTCTCGGCGACAATCCTGGCCTGGGCCATATTGGTTTCAGGCAACAGGATCAGAAATTCTTCCCCGCCCCATCGGGCCGCCCGGTCTTCGCGGCGCAGGGTTGCCTCGATGCGGCGGGCGATCTC
>PWWM01000181.1 GCA_003561495.1 Gammaproteobacteria bacterium | reverse complement strand
GTGACAGGCCGGTATTCTAACCAACTGAACTACCACTCCTAAACCTGGTGGGTGCTGGAGGGCTCGAACCTCCGACCCTCGCCTTGTAAGGGCGATGCTCTCCCAGCTGAGCTAAGCACCCCGGGCATAAGCCCGCTATTGTATCGCGTCCTTGAAGCCTTTACCAGCCTTGAATGAAGGAGTCTTGGACGCCTTGATCTTGATGGTTTCGCCGGTAGCCGGGTTACGACCCGTACGAGCGGCGCGCTTCTTGACGGAAAAAGTGCCGAACCCAATCAGGGATACGGTATCGCCGGACTTCAACGCCTTGGTAATCGAATCAATGGTGGCGTCCAGTGCGCGCTGTGCATCGGCCTTGGACAGGCCGGAGCCGGCTGAAATACTATCAATCAATTCAGACTTGTTCATTCTGTCTTGCTCCAGATCATTATATTGGTTGAGGGTTAAGAGCAGCGGCCAGCCCCCGCGTTGCTGCTGGAGTTCCCCGCAACAGCAGCCGACCATCTGTTGGCCAATGATGGTATCTCAGGCGACCGATGTCATCAACTGAAATTACCCTGAAATATTGACGAAAACCCGAAAAAACCGGCTCTCTGGCCACTTTTGCATGATTTCTAGTGTGCCCGAACGTTCGAAGTGGGCGAGTCCTGGGGAGAGCCCACGGATTCAGCGCCTTCAGACGCCATCCCCTTGGGCAATTCGACCAGGGCAATTTCGAGCACCTCATCGATCCAGGTGACCGGTCGAATGACCAGATCCTTCTTGATGCGTTCAGGGATTTCAGCCAGGTCCTTTTCGTTTTCCTCGGGAATGAGGACGGTTTCGATGCCACCACGCAGGGCCGCGAGCAACTTCTCCTTGAGTCCGCCAATGGGCAACACCTTGCCGCGCAGGGTGATTTCACCGGTCATCGCGACATCGGCACGCACCGGAATGCCGGTAAGCACCGAAACCAGCGCGGTCACCATGGCAATGCCGGCACTGGGCCCATCTTTGGGTGTGGCGCCTTCGGGCACATGAATGTGAATATCGCGGTTCTGGTGGAAATCCTTTTCAATACCCAGGGCTTCGGCGCGTGACCGCACGACTGACAAGGCCGCTTGCACGGATTCCTGCATGACATTACCGAGCTGACCCGTGTGAGTCAGCTTGCCCTTTCCAGGCACCGCGGCTGATTCAATCTGCAGCAATTCGCCCCCCACCTCGGTCCAGGCCAGCCCGGTCACCTGGCCGATTTCGCTGTTCTCTTCGGCCCGACCGAAACGGAATCGGCGCACGCCCAGGTACTTGTCCAGGTTGCGCACGGTGACATGGCGCTTGTCCAGCTTGTCATCGAGACTGAGCTCCTTGACCACCTTGCGGCAGATCTTGGCCAGTTCGCGCTCAAGGTTGCGCACCCCGGCCTCGCGAGTGTAGTAACGAATGATGTCAGTAATCGCACCTTCGCTGATCGCCAGTTCGTCCTCGGACAATCCATGCTGCTCGCATTGCTTGGGCAGCAGGTAACGGACCGCGATGTTGAGCTTTTCATCCTCTGTGTAGCCGGGGATACGGATGATTTCCATGCGATCCAGCAACGGTGGAGGAATATTGAGCGAGTTGGCGGTGGCCAGGAACATGACTTCGGACAGGTCAAAATCGACTTCAAGATAATGATCCCCGAAGGTATTGTTCTGTTCCGGATCCAGCACCTCCAGCAAAGCCGACGAGGGATCGCCACGAAAGTCCATGGACATCTTGTCGAGTTCATCAAGCATGAACAGCGGGTTACGAGTCCCGATCTTGCCCAGATTCTGAAGCACCCGACCCGGCATGGAACCAATGTAGGTTCGCCGGTGACCGCGGATTTCGGCCTCGTCACGCACCCCGCCCAGGCTCATGCGCACGAATTTGCGTCCGGTCGCCCTTGCGATGGACTGACCCAAAGAAGTCTTGCCGACACCCGGCGGGCCAACCAGGCACAGAATCGGCCCCTTGAGCTTCTTGACCCGTTGCTGGACGGCCAGGTATTCGAGAATCCGCTCCTTGACACGCTCCAGCCCATAGTGATCGGCTTCGAGAATATCCTCGGCCGTCTTAAGGTCGTTGCGGATCTTGCTGCGCTTTTTCCACGGCATCATCAGCATCCAGTCCAGGTAGTTGCGCACGACCGTGGCTTCGGCTGACATGGGCGACATCATCTTGAGCTTGTTGAACTCGCTTTTCGCCTTTTCCAGCGCATCCTTGGGCATTCCGGACTTCTCAATGCGGGCTTCGAGATCACCCATGTCATTGCCGGATTCATCCAGATCACCCAGCTCCTTCTGGATGGCCTTCATCTGCTCATTGAGGTAGTACTCGCGCTGACTTTTCTCCATTTGGGTCTTGACCCGGCCGCGAATCCGTTTTTCCAGCTTGAGCACATCGATTTCGCCCTCGATCAGGGCCATCAGGCGCTCCATGCGCTCCATCACCGAGGCGGTTTCCAGAATCTGCTGCTTGTCCTCGATGCGAATACCCAGGTGAGCGGCAATGGTATCGGCCAGTCGGCTGGCATCCTCGATGCCGGCCAGGGTGGTCAGTAATTCCGGGGGGATCTTGCGGCTGAGCTTGACGTACTGTTCAAACTGGGTCATCAGACTGCGGGTCGTGACTTCCAGCGAGCGCTCGTCCTCAATTTCGTCGGCTTCCAGGTAGTGCCAGCGCCCGGCAAGATACCCCTCGGTGTCCTCGAGCTCGTCGACACGAACGCGCTCAACCCCCTCGACCAGTACCTTGGTCGTACCATCGGGCAGGCGCAACATCTGCAGAATGCTGGCGATCGTGCCACAGCCAAACAGATCGTCAGCCTCGGGCGACTCGATTTCCGGATTCTTCTGGGTAATCAGCAGGATCTGCTTGTCGATGTTCATGGTTTCTTCGAGCGCACGCACAGAGCGCTCACGGCCCACGAACAGTGGGATCACCATATGCGGGAAAACCACCACGTCGCGCAGGCTCAATACCGGCGTCGGCTGGCGAGGCGAATTCTTGTGCTGGTCTTGGCTGGCCATGGTTGAATTTCCTGTCTTGGCGATTTCAATGGTTTACTGGCAGATCACGAATCACCAGTTGCCTTGTATATTGGCCCCGATTTCGTGCGATTCAAGCATGAACTGTGCGCTTGCCGCTTCCGGCAAGGCGCTGAGTTCATCAAGATATGAGGAATTCCCGCCGCAGGGCGCGGCGGTCGATCAATTTTCGGCCCCGGCGCGTTGCGGCTGTTGCTGGGCGCCATCGTAGATCACGTAAGGCGCAGCCTCGCCGTTGATCACGGCTTCGTCAACAACAATCTTGCTGACATTCTCCATGGAGGGCAGGTCATACATGCTTTCAAGCAGTACATTTTCCAGGATCGTTCGCAGGCCTCGTGCCCCGGTCTTGCGTGCCATGGCCTTGGTCGCGATGGCGTGCAACGCATCCTCGCGCACCTCAAGCTCGCAGTGGTCCATCTCGAACAATTTGCGGAACTGCTTGACGACTGCATTTTTGGGTTCGATCAGAATGCGCACCAACGCATCCTCATCCAGCTCCCTCAAGGTTGCAACCACCGGCATACGGCCGACGAATTCCGGAATCAGGCCGAAACGAATCAGATCTTCCGGCTCGACCTCAGACAGCAGTTGAGAGACATCGGAGCTTTCGGCGCTTCGCACCTGGGCCTTGAAGCCGATCCCGGCGGATTGGGAACGGGCCTGGATGACTTTGTCCAGACCAGCAAAGGCGCCACCGCAGATAAACAGGATATTGCGGGTGTCGACCTGCAGGAATTCCTGCTGCGGATGCTTGCGCCCACCCTGTGGCGGGACCGAGGCCATGGTGCCTTCGATCAGCTTCAGCAATGCCTGCTGCACACCCTCGCCCGAGACATCGCGTGTAATCGATGGATTCTCGGCTTTGCGTGAGACCTTGTCGATTTCGTCGATGTAGACAATGCCGCTCTGGGCCTTTTCGACATCGTAATCACATTTCTGCAGCAGCTTCTGGATGATGTTTTCGACATCTTCCCCAACGTAACCGGCCTCGGTCAGCGTGGTCGCGTCAGCGATGGTAAACGGAACGTTGAGCATTCGCGCCAGGGTTTCAGCCAGCAAGGTCTTGCCGGACCCGGTCGGGCCAATCAGCAAGATATTGGATTTGGCCAACTCGACATCGTCGCGATGCTTGTGCGACTCCAGGCGCTTGTAATGATTGTAGACCGCTACCGACAGGACTTTCTTGGCATCCTGCTGGCCGATGACGTAATTGTCCAGAAAGGCGTGAATTTCACGCGGGGTCGGCAACTCCTCTCGCTCGGCCAGACTGGACTCTTCCAGCTCCTCGCGAATGATGTCATTGCACAACTCCACACATTCATCGCAAATATAGACACTGGGCCCGGCAATCAGCTTGCGGACCTCATGCTGGCTCTTACCGCAGAACGAACAGTAGAGAATCTTGCCTTCGCTGGACGTTTCACTCATGGGCGTAGCAACGCTTGCACCTGAAAGTTCAAAGCTAGTTTACCCGAATTCGGGCGAAGGAATCATGAGTTGCGACGGCTCAGCACCTCATCGACCAGCCCGTACTCACGTGCTTCTTCGGCCGACAGGAACTTGTCGCGGTCCGTGTCGGCCTCGATGGTCTCGATCGGCTGGCCGGTGTGCTCGTGCAGGATCCGATTCAGAGTCTCCTTCATCTTCAGAATCTCGCGGGCGTGGATATCGATGTCCGAAGCCTGCCCCTGGAAACCGCCCAACGGCTGGTGAATCATGACCCGGGAATGCGGCAACGCATAGCGTTTGCCCTTGGCGCCGGCGGCCAGCAACAGCGCACCCATGCTGGCGGCCTGACCCACGCACATGGTGGCTACATCGGGCTTGACGAACTGCATGGTGTCGTAGATGGCCATTCCGGCCGTAACCACGCCCCCCGGCGAGTTGATGTAGAAGTTGATGTCCTTCTCCGGATTTTCCGATTCCAGGTACAGCAACTGGGCCACGATCAGATTGGCGGTATTGTCATCGACCGGGCCGACAATGAACACCACCCGCTCCTTGAGAAGACGCGAGTAGATGTCGTAGGCACGTTCGCCGCGAGCGGATTGCTCGACGACCATGGGTACCAGGTTCAGGGCCTTTTCGTTCATGACTGCTCCATGACTTCCTTGAAGCTCATCGGTTTTGAAACCGCCTTGGCGCGTTCGGTGATTGCATCAATGACCTGTTCTTCCAAGACCATGTTTTCGACCTGGTCCATCAAGCGTTGGTCCGAGCGATAGATTTCCATGACCTGGGCCGGCTGCTCATAGGTATCGGCGATTTCTTCCAGCTTGGCCTGGATCCGATCGGCATCAACAGCCAGATCGTTCTGACGGGCGAACTCGCCGAGCAACAAGCCCAGCCGCAAGCGGCGCTCGGCAGCCTCAGTGAAGGCTTCGACTCCGGGCGCATTGCCCTGCTCGCCCATCTGCTGCTGCATCTGCGACTGCATCTGGCGGGCTTCTTCGCGGATACTGCTGGCCGGCAGCGGCAGGTCACCGTAGCGCTTGAGCAGCCCGTCGGTTACGGATTTTTTCATTCGGGTGGTGACTGCATGACGCAGCTCACGCTCCAGGTTGCGACGGACATCCTCACGCAACTTGTCCACGCCCTCTTCCACTCCGAAAGCGGCGGCAAATTCATCATCGATCTCCGGCACGCTGGAGGTTTCAACCTTCCTGATCTCGAGATTGACCTGGGCGGTCTTGCCGGCCAGGGACTCGTAGCGGTAATTCTCGGGGAAGGTCAACTCGACGCTCTTCTCGTCACCGGCGCTGACGCCGGCCAAAACTTCTTCGAGTTGCGGGAAGCTCTCCAACGCTCCAAGTGTCGGGGCAATTTCATGCTGACCGGACTCCGGCACTCGCTCACCATCCAGTTCGGCGACATAGGCCAGGCGAATTCGATCGCCCTCGGCGGCCGGACGCTCCGCGTCGTTCCACTCGCGGCGCTGCTCGCGCAGCGTTTCAATCATGTCATCGACATCCTCTTCGGACACCTCGGCCTCGGGACGCATGATTTCCATATCGTCGATGTCCAGGGTCGGGATTTCCGGAAAGACCTCAAGGTGTGCCGTAAACTCGAAACCACCCTCATCCGACTCGGGCGATGGTTCCACACGGGTCACCCCGGCGACGCGCATGTCCTGCTCGGAAATGGCCTCTTCCAGACTTTTCTGCATGACCTGGTTAAGCACTTCCTCGCGGATTTGCTTGCCATAGCGCTGGCGGATCACGTTGATCGGCACCTTTCCGGGCCTGAAGCCTTTCAGTCGCACCTCGCGGCGCAGCTCGTTCAGCCGCCCAGAAACCTGGGCGTCGATGTCATCGGCCGGGACCTGGACGGTCATGCGCCGCTCCAGATCGCCTGTCTTTTCCATGGATACCTGCATGATTACTCTGTCTTTTCTAGTCCGGAAGTGGAGCCGGTGCCTGCTCACGAGACAACGGGCGTGGATGGTTTGGTGGGCCGTCAGGGACTCGAACCCCGAACCTACTGATTAAGAGTCAGCTGCTCTACCAATTGAGCTAACGGCCCGAATCTTGATAAAAATGGGGTGAGCGACGGGGGTTGAACCCGCGACCTCTGGAGCCACAATCCAGTGCTCTACCAACTGAGCTACGCCCACCGCTGAAATCGAATTGTCTGTGCTCGTCCTGACAATGACCTTTAATCACTGTAACTATTGTATCGCGTTTTCACAAACTGGCGCGCCCGGCAGGACTCGAACCTGCAACCGCCGGCTTAGCTTACCAACTACTGCTTTCGCAGCCCCCAAAAACCCGGGGTTTGTGGTCTGGACTATCTCTTCACCATCTCAGGTGCCGCACGTATAGTCTCTACGGATCCCTTTCTAGGAGAGGTTTCCACGGGATTGCCATCAGCCGGGCCAGGCCCGCTGTTAAGGTTTCCCCGTTACAGTGCGGTGCACCCTGCCAATTCCAGTTTCTTGACAGGGGCTCCAAGTGCGCGTCTTTCGTCGCGCTGCCAAAAGGCCGATGCTCTATCCGATTGAGCTACAGGCGCTTAAAACTCAAACACTAATTTGGTCGGGGTGGCAGGATTTGAACCTACGACCTACTGCTCCCAAAGCAGTTGCGCTACCAGGCTGCGCTACACCCCGAGGCTTTCGCTATTTTAGCCGGCTAATGTTACAGACACCGCGCACGGAGGTCAATCACTGTCGCGGTTTTCTTGCTCCCAGGCTTGCGGCTCCAGCAGCGCAGCCTGAACACGACTGCCCTCCCGGCCCGATGCCGTCCACACCACCAGCAGTCGTCCTTGACCGGCCGGGGCAATGCGCGGAACGCCACTGACCCGTTCGGCCGCCAAACCATCGAGACTGTACCGCCCCGTCTGCTGCCCTTGACTGTCGAAGCGGGCCAACTGCAGCGCCGCGCCATCTTCTGCCTGATCCATCCAGGACAACACGAAATCACTATCCAGCCAGGCCAGATCGACCCGTCCCAGGGCAGAGTCCGGGCTGAATTCCAAAGGGGTCGAAAAGTCCTGACCGGCGTTGTCGGACCGGGCCAGGCGCACCAGTGGCCGGTTCTCGGCCATGGTGAACCAGGCCGCCACCGCCATTGATCCGCGGGCGATCAGCGCCGGGCCATTGACCGGACAGCCGCCGATTTGCCAGCCGTCCTCATGCAGGACTTCCGGCTTGCTCCAGCCATTGTCGGTCCCCCGCACCATCCAGATATCCCGCAATTCTTCATCGGTTCGACCCCGGTAGATGACCAGCGGACCCATATCTGTCATGGCCGCAGCCGTTTGACAACAGTCACAGACCTGCTCATCGAGCAAGGCGGGATCACTGATCACACCCGTTCCACTGACCCGGGCAGTCCGCAATGTCATGGCGCCGCCGTGAGAATGATGATGATCATGTCCTGCCCGGGCCTGATCGCCTTGCCCCGGCTCGGCCAGGGTTTCGCGACCATCCAGCCAAACCACCCCGGCCGATTCCGGTTCGACCGGAAAATAGCTGACGAAACCATGCTCGGTGGGTGTGCCGTCATCATGCGGGCTGAATGACTCCGACCAGCTCTCTCCCTGATCCTCGGACACGCTCATGACCACGTCATAGGCATATACCGCCGGCCCGGAACTGACCAGCCAGTGAGCCAGCCAGCGCCCATCGGGCATCACGAACAATCCCGGTGTATCCGCCCAGTTGGCAAACCAGCCTTCGCCGAAGGCGATGATGGCAGGCGATTGAAAACTTTGCCCATCGAATACCGATAGCTTGAGCACATGCCCTTCATCGGCTCGCTCCAGCCAGGTCAGAATCACCCGATCATCGTTCAAAGTGGCCAATGACGGGGCCAGGCTGGCCGGGCCTGCGGGAGCGCTGAGCGGGACAAGGCCAGCCTTGGCAGAGGCGGCCGAAAAAATAATCAGAACTGCGAAAAAGATTTTCATCGAATCAGTCCATGGTTTCTGATTTCATGCCAGGTGAATTGATCAGGCGAGTTCACCGAAAGCCTGGCGGGTGAAGTTGACCGGCTCGGCTTCGCTGACCAGCACATTGTCCTCAACACGGATTCCACCAAAAGGTTGCCATTCCTCCACTACCCGCCAATCGACCTGCTTGCTGAATTCACTGGCGCGCAGCTTGTCGAGCAACATGGGAATGAAGTAGAGGCCCGGCTCGATGGTCACGACGTTTCCAGGCTCCAAATCACGGGTCAGACGCAATGCCGGGAACTGCTCCGGCGGGGGCAACGACTGGCCGGACGGCGAAACCTTGCCGGCCACATCGTGGACCTGCACCCCGATGAAATGGCCCAGCCCATGCGGCAGGAAGTAACTGCTGACGCCTGTGGCCAGCATCTCATCCGGGCTCATGTTGACCACTCCGGCCTGCTCGAGAATGGTGGCCATGGCCAGGTGTGCCCTGCGATGCAGGTCCACAAAGGAAATTCCGGATCTGACCTGCTCACACAGCCGCATCTGGGCCCGGTCGACGGCCTCGATCAGGTCGTCGAAACTGCTGTGCTCGGGCTGGGTCCAGGTCCGGGTGACATCGGCCGCGTATCCGAAAACACTGGCCCCGGCGTCGATCAGAAAGCTCAAATCCCGGCTCGGGCGTTGTGGTGAACGGACCTGGTAGTGCAGGACCGCTGCATGTTCATTCAGCCCGACGATGGAGTTGTAAGGCAGTTCACCCGGATCCTGACCCACCGCTGCCACGTAAGCCAGATGAATCTCAAATTCACTGGCGCCGGATTCGAATGCTGCCGCGGCGGCAGCGTGGCCTCGTGCGGCCAGATCATTGGCTCGGGCAATGCACTCGCGTTCCCAGGCGCTCTTCCGAGTGCGCCCCTCATCGAGTCGCGCGACCAGCCGGGAGGGATTGAGATCGGCGCCGTCATGCAGCAAATCGCCCAGATCGCGCTCGCGTCCGATCACGGACATTGATCGAGACTTGCGCAACACTTCATGCCAATCCGTGGGGCTCTTGACGATCTCGATATCCAGCGCTTCAGCCCACCAGCCGGCCGGAGGCGAGGGTGGCAAATGCCAGAAATCCTCGGGCTGGCAGAACCACAAACGGGGCTTGCGCCCGACCCGAAACTCGAGCAGACAGTCCGGCGTGTGCGGCTCGGGAACACAGGCCACGAAGGGTGCATGCGCCCGAAACGGCGGGTGTTGATCATCAAACAGATGCATCTCCGGACACCCGGAATGAATCAGCAGAGTGTCGTAACCCAATTCACTCAGGACTTCGTCGATCTGGTGACTTCGATATTCGATATGACGTGCATACAACAATGCATCTTGCGTCGGCATGAGCGCCCTCGTGATAAGTTAAACTGGTGGTTTAAGCCGTTCCCATTGTAGCGCGCACGGATAGCGCCCCAAGCCTCGCGATGACCATTCACCTGTTCAACACCCTGACCCGACGCAAGGAAGCGTTCAGACCCCTGGATGAGCAGCGGGTCACGATGTATGCCTGCGGCCCGACAGTTTACAACTACGCTCATATCGGCAATGCCCGACCCGCTGTGATCTTCGACCTGCTCTACCGCATCCTGTCACGCCGCTTCCCAAAGGTGGTCTATGCCCGCAACATTACCGATGTCGATGACAAGATCAACCAGGCGGCGGCCGAACTCGGCGTTCCCATCCAGGTGGTCAGCGAACGCTTTGCCGAGGCCTATCATCAGGATATGGCGGCGCTGGGTGTCGGCCGACCAACGATCGAGCCCAGGGCCACAGACCACATTGATCAGATCATTACCATGATCCAGACCCTGATCGACAAGGGTCATGCCTATGTCGCCGAAGAACATGTGTTGTTCGATGTCGAGCAGTTTCCGGATTACGGTTCACTGTCACGTCGCAACAAACGCGAGCTGATTGCCGGAGCCCGGGTCGACGTGGCCCCGTACAAAAAAGGCCCCGGGGACTTTGTCCTGTGGAAACCCTCAACCGAGGCCCAACCCGGCTGGGACAGCCCATGGGGGCGTGGCCGCCCCGGTTGGCATATCGAGTGCTCGGCCATGAGCGCGGCCCACCTGGGCGAGATCATCGACATCCATGCCGGCGGGCAAGACCTGGTATTCCCTCATCATGAGAATGAAATCGCCCAGAGCCGCTGCGCCCATGGCACCGATGTCTTCGCGCGCTACTGGATGCACAATGGCTTTGTCACGGTTGAAAAGCGCAAGATGTCGAAGAGCCAGGGCAATACCCTGATCGTGCATGAGTTGCTCAAGACCTGGCCGGGTGAGGTCCTGCGCTATGTGCTGCTTTCAGCGCATTACCGTCAACCGCTGGACTGGTCCGAGAAGGTTCTGGAGCAGGCCCGGGCCACCCTGGACAGGCTGTACGGTCTCCTTCGGGACCACCTGAACGGCCAGGTCAGCGAACCCGATGCAGCCGTCATCGAGGCGCTGGAGGATGACCTCAACACCCCCACCGCGTTGGCCGCACTCAATGGCCTGGCCAGGCAATTGGCCGATGCCGATCAAGCTGACAAGGCTGAGCTGGCTGCCCGTTTGCAGTCATCCGGGTCCGTACTGGGGCTACTGCAGCAACAGCCATCGGCCTGGTTCGAGAGCATGCGCAAAGCCATAGAGATCGACGAATCCGAAATTCGCAAACTCATTGAACAACGGAACCAGGCGCGCAGGGATCATGATTTCGAGACTGCAGATCGCATCCGCGATGAACTCATCGAGCGTGGCATCGAGCTCCGGGATGGCCCGGAGGGCACCTCCTGGGAGGTGGCATCCAGATGAGCGCCGAACTGGCTCAACGCGAAATCATCGACGAGTTTGCTTTGTTCGATGACTGGATGGATCGCTACCAGTACCTGATTGACCTCGGCAAGAAACTTCCCGCTCTGGCGCCGGAAGAAAAGACCGATGACCGACTACTGGATGGATGCCAGTCGCAAGTCTGGCTGATCAGTGAAGGCGATGCAGATCGGCTGGTATTCCGGGCCAACTCCGACGCCGCCATCGTTTCCGGCCTCATTGCCCTGCTGCTGCGCGTCTACTCCGAGCGCTCGGCTGAGGAAATTCTGGCGACCGAACCGGCTTTTATCAGAGAGATCGGCTTGAGCGAGCACCTCTCCCCCACCCGCGCCAATGGCCTGGATGCCATGCTGCGGGCGATCAGGAACATCGCCCGGTCCCACAACGAATAAGGCCGGGCAGCTCCCGCTGCCCGGCCTCGATCCTTGTCCTGCCCTAACGACAGAATCAGTCGTTGTTACGCTCCAGAACCACCAGTTCAACGCGTCGATTTTCCTGACGGTTGGCATCCGAGGTATTGGGCACCTTGGGGTTGTCTTCACCGTATCCACGAACGACCAGTCGATTGGCCTCAACCCCGTTGTCGACCAGGAAATTACGTACCGCCTGGGCACGTCTCTCGGACAGCCCCTGGTTGTAGCCCGCATCACCCAGGTCACACGTGTGTCCGGCCACTTCCACCCGGATGATTTCCGGATGGTGATTCAGCAGAGCAGCCGCTTCATTGAGTTCCGCGACCGCACCGGGACGCAGCCGGGCCGAGTCGAAGTCGAACGTCACCATGGCGTCGAATTCGAACAGCACTTCGGGCTCAGGCTCAGGCTCTGGTTCCGGTTCCGGTTCCGGCGGAGGCGGCGGCGGGGGCTCACGCCTTGGCGGCGCGGGCTCGGGCTCAGGTCGCGTCGGCGCAGCGCCCAGGCGCACGTTCAGTCCGGCGGTGACCAATATGTCCTTGAATCCACGATTGCGATCAAAGGTATCGCGATCATTGTCGAGGCGAAGCTCACCCTGCACTCGGAAATCCACCCGCTCGGTCAGCCGCGAACGAACGCCCAGACCCAGTGCGCCATAGACGTCCCGACCGGTGTCAAAATAACTCCGGTGGCTTTGAATGCCACCGGCCGCCAGGGCATAGGGCCGGAAGACATCATTGCTTCCGAAGTGATAGCGCCCGACAAGCCCGGCGGACCACAGGCGGAATCGGTCGCTCTCACCCAGCGGGATTGTCACCGAGTCGTCAAAGTGGGCATGATAGCGGTCGACTCGCAGGTCCAGGCTGACGTTGGGAGTGAAAAAGCGCCCGAACTCCAGCCCACGATAATTCGTGACGCTCTTGCCAGCCTGGCGATCGGATTTCAACTTGACACAGCCAAAGGATGCACTTGCATGCCAGCGATCATCAAAGTCGCGATTATCGGCAGCTGCAGGTGCCGCGATCAAAGCACATGCCAGTAAGACCAACCAATTTCGAGCCTTCATTTTCATCTTCCCTTGTCGCCGCAGGCGAACGTTCAGAGAGGTTGTTGATAATTATTCTGTCCACTGCGCAAGACCAGCAGCAGACTTGATTCTCCTTGATCAAGACTACAGGATTTTCCTGCGATTTCAAGCCGATTTTGGCCTGATTCTCAGCGACTGTCCCGCATTTGCTTCTGCTTGAGCTCCCAGCGCTCCTGGGCATCCAGGCACAGGGTGGCGATCGGTCGTGCTTCGAGTCGGGCCAGGCCGATCTCCTCTCCGGTCTCTTCGCAATATCCATAGGACCCATCATCGACACGGGCCAGCGCCTGGTCGATCTTGCCGAGCAGCTTGCGATAGCGGTCACGAGTCCGCAATTCCAGGCTGTTTTCGGTCTCGCGGCTGGCACGCTCAGCCTCGTCACCGACGTCGCGGACTTCGCCACGCAGATTGTTGATGGTTTCCTGCGATTCCTCGATGAGTTCGTTTCGCCAATCCATCAGCTTGCGCCGGAAATATTCCAGGTGTTCCGGACACATGTACGGCTCATCGGATGAAGGCTTGTAGCCCTCCTTGAGTTCTACGCTTTTGTTGGGCATCAAGTCGCGGCCTCGCGCATGGGTTGTTGCCAAACCCACAATTATATATCCTATTGACCCTCAGAGAGCAACACCATGCAATCACTTTTACTCCTTCTGATCCGCGCCTATCGTTACCTGCTGTCGCCGTGGATCGGCGGCCAATGCAGATTCAGCCCCACCTGCTCGGCTTATGCCATGCAGGCGATAGAACTGTATGGCGCCGGTCGCGGTAGCTGGATGGCACTCAAGCGGCTGCTTCGCTGCCATCCCTTCTGTCCGGGCGGCAAGGACCCCGTGCCGGGCAGCGAGGAGGCCATTGCTTCGGTCGGTGAAACGACCCGAGACGACCCGTTGCCATGAAAGGCTGGTTGATCGTCAATGCCCGGCTCGTCAATGAGGGGCACGTCACCGAAGCCGATGTACGCATTCGACGGGGCCGCATTGACCAGATTGGATCGAACCTGACGCCTCGCCACGGTGAGACGCTGCTTGATGCCCGCGGGCGGTACCTGATGCCCGGCATGATTGATACCCAGGTCAATTTTCGTGAGCCCGGTCTGACCCGCAAGGGCTCAATTGCCAGCGAGTCCCGTGCGGCCGTCGCCGGCGGCATCACCAGCTACCTGGACGGACCGGGCACCAGCCCACCCACCACGACCCGAATGGCCCTGGCCGACAAGTTCAGCCGGGCGGCCGGTCGCTCGGCGGCCAACTACAGCTTCTATCTTGGCGCCAGCAATGACAACCTTGAGGAAATTCAGACACTTGAGCCCGACGAGGCCTGTGGAATCAAGGTCGCCGTGAGTGCCGCCGGCGACGGACTGTTGATCGATTCGCCGGAAAAGCTTGAAAAGGTCTTTGAGTGCGCTCCCAACCTGATCGCTGCGCACTGCGAAGACAATGACATCATCCAGGCCAATCTTCAGGCCGCACGCAGTCGCTATCGAAGCCGCATTCCTCCGGCGGCTCATGCAGAGATACGCTCGGCCGAGGCTTGTCTGGAATCAACAAAACAAGCCATTGAGCTGGCACGCAGGCACGACTGTCAACTCCACTTGCTTCATCTGAGCAGCAGCGCCGAAGTCGCGTTACTCGAAGCCGGTTCCCTTGATGGCAAGTCCATTTCCGCCGAAGCCAGCATTCACCATCTCTATTTCATTGATGCTGATTATGATCAGCTCGGACACCGACTGAAATGCAATCCGGCCATCAAGACCCCGGAAGACCGCAAAGCTCTACGCCAGGCCCTCAGGGACGACAAGCTGGACATGATCGCCACCGATCATGCACCACACCTGACCCGCGAAAAGCACGGCCCCTATGAGAGTGTCGCGGCCGGCCTGCCCGTGGTTCAGTTCGCCTTGCCGGTGGCCTGGTCGCTGATTGCCGCACGCACGCTCAGTCCAGAGCAACTGGTCGACAAGATCGCTCACAATCCGGCTCGCCGGTTTCGCATAGCAGAGCGCGGATTCGTCCGCGAGGGATACTGGGCCGACCTGGTCCTGCTGGACCCGGCCCAGCGTACCGAAGTCGACCGTCAGCCGATGCTGTCAGAATGCGCCTGGACACCGTTTGCCGGTCGCAAACTTCCTGCCCGGGTCAGCGCCACCTGGGTCAATGGTCAACTGGTCTGGCGCGATGGCCTGCTGACCGGCATCATGGCTGGAGCCAGACTCAAACAAGAACCACCACACCCACGCCGATAAAAGCCAACACTACCCCGATGAATTTGCGCCAGCTCATCGCCTCCCCGAGAAACAACCAGGCGAACAACACGATGAAGGCTGCGGCCGTCTCGTTGAGCACCGAGGCGATCGACGCCTTGGTGAGTTTGTAACCGGCCAGCCACAGGATCATGGACACATAACTGCCCAGCACGCTGGCAGTGATCACGATACGCCAGGGCTGAGGCGCCCGGTAGTGAACCCACATGCGCGACCAGCCGCGGGTCAACCCGACAAAACACAGCATGCCCGCGGCTCCGGCGGCCAGACGCAGCCCGACTGTCCAGAGAAATTCGTGTTCCTCGAGCACCGGTTTGACCATGACGATGCCGATGGCCATGAGCAAAACACTGCCGGCACCGAATGTCACCCCCAGACGCAGGGCCCGCAAGCTCACTTCACGGCGATTGCGTTGCCAAGTCACCAATAGAATGCCCGCCAGCACGAGGACAAACCCCAGGTATTGAAAGACTTTGAGCGCCTCAGCCAGAAAAATCATCGAAAGCACGATGACGAAAGGCGAAAACAGCATGGCAACCACCCCGGTTCGGCTGGCCCCCATCAGGTTCAAGGCCCGCAGATACCAGGTATCGGCAATGGCGATACCAATTACGCCCGACACCAGTACGATCACCCACTGGCCGGCGCTGTAGCCAGGCAAGGAAACGCCGTGAAACACCAGGATGGTCGGCACCATCAAGGCCACTGCAAGCAGGTTCTTGAACAGATTCAGTTCGAAGGCCGGCAGGGTTTCGCCGGATCGCCGAAACAGCACCACGGCCAGTGCCCAGCATGCGGCACAGGCGACCGAAAAAAACTCTCCCACTTTTACGTGATCCTCAGGAAAGTCGGCATTTTACGTCAGCCGGTTTATGCTTTAATGTGATTCCGGTACAAGCTGCAAGAATCAAAAAACAAATCACTCATGATCTGGCTACTGCTGATCTCACTGGCCTTCCTGGCCCTGGTCTTCTGGCGTGTATGGCCAACCCCACTGGCCCGGCTCTTCATGGCCATCGACCGTCGCTTCGGTCGGCTGCGCAGACAACGCTCCCTGAGCCATGGAATCCATTGGCATTATCTTGAGGGCGGCCATGGCGAACCCTTGATCCTGCTGCATGGCTTCAACGCCGATGCCCACCATTTTTCACGGGTTTCGCGGCACCTGACCGCTCATTTCCGCATCCTGGCGCCTGACCTGCCCGGTTTCGGTGATACCAGGATCGAAGAAGGCCTGAGTTTCCGGGCCGAGGACCTGGCCGAACGCGTTCTGGGCTGGCTCGATGACCTCGGCATTCACGACTTTTACCTGGGGGGATCCTCCATGGGCGGCTACATTGCCGTGGCCATGGCACGGCTTGCGCCGGAACGGGTTCGCGGACTGTGGTTGCTGGCGCCTGGAGGTTTGCGCACTGTCAAGTTGTCGGCCGTACTGGAGGAAGTCGCTGAAGAGCGACACAATCCCCTGGTCATTCGCAATTACCAAGACTTTACTCGTCTGATCGATTACTGTTTCGTGCATCCAATCTGGATTCCCTCGCCATTGGCACGGTTTCTGGCCCGGCGCGGAGCGGCAACCGCAGTGCGCGCCCAGCGTATTTTTGATGCCATGCGATACGACTCCCAGCCGCTGGAGGACATCGCCGACGGTCTGGAAACCCCCACCCTGTTGACCTGGGGCCAGGCAGACCAGGTCCTGAACCCCCAGGGAATCAAGCTGCTCGAGGAATTGATGCCCAATACCCAGTCACTGCTGTTGCCCTCGGTTGGCCATTTGCCCATGCTGGAGGCCCCGCAAACCACGGCCGAGGCCTGGTTGAGCTTCACCGAGTCCCGCGCCCGGCAGGAAACCGGTTGACAATGGCCTCGGCCTGGTCGGCAAAGCCGGCCTTGGTTAATGAACGTTTCAAACGATTGACCATGTGTCCGGGCCTGGACGGTGCTGATTTCAGCCTGGCCCGGTCCAGATCGATCAAGAACCATTGGTCCTGGGAGTCACGAAGCACGTTGGTTGCGTTGAGATCAGGATGCTTCAGACCAGCCGCAAGGAATCGCCGGAGGACATCGACAAGCTGATCGATGTCGGTCTCTCCAAGGTCCGGCGCCAGCTCGAGCAGATTGCGGGCTCCCGGAATCAATCGTGTCAGCAATCCGGCACGATAAGTCCATCCGATGCGTTCGCAACTGGCCATGATTGGCCGGGGAACGGGCAGTCCATCTCGGTGCAGACGGTCGAGAATCCGCCATTCGCAAAAGCCACGACTGTTGGCGTAGCCGGTAAAGAAATACCGGTCGACGCTGAACCGACGGGCCTGACCGCCACGAAGATATCGTCGCAGGACGGCGGGTCCGACCGATGTCTCCACGACCAGCGCCTGGCCACGGCCACCCAGTTGGCCGATGACAGCCCCGCGAATGTGCCAGAAGTCCGGTTGAAGCCACTCGCCACTGACCACGGACAAGGCATCGGCGTCGTATAGAATGGCGCCGGAGTCCGTCCTCAGTTCTTCACCAGCCATTGGGGTACCCTTGGGGTTGAATCATCATTAACGACGACGTGAAATCCTCGCGCGAAGACGCCGCTCCGGCCAGTCTCTGCCTGCTGCGCCTGTCAGCCCTGGGCGATGTGTGCAATTGTGTCCCGCTGGTACGTGCCATTCAGCAGTCCTGGCCAAGAACTGACATCACCTGGATCATTGGTCGACTTGAACATCGACTGGTCGAGGATCTGCCCAACATCGAGTTCATTGTATTCGACAAGAAGTCCGGCTGGACCGGCGTGCGGCAATTGCGGCAACAACTGCGCAATCGGCGCTTCGAGATCCTGCTGCAAACTCAGGTTTCGTTGCGCGCCAACCTCTTGTCGAAACTGGTTCGCGCCCAGCGCCGAATCGGGTTCGACCGTCAGCGGTCTCGTGAAGGCCATGGCCTGGTGATCAATGAGCGGATTCCGAGTATTGCGTTTCAGCACCAGGCTGATGCGTTCCTCGAGTTTGCCCGTTTTCTTGGCCTGTCCACCGAGAATGCCCCGCGTGCCTTGCCAATCCCCGATTCAGCAAGTGAGTTTGCCCGTCTCCATCAACCCCAGCCCCGGCACGCGGTCCTGATCAGTCCCGCCTCCAGTCATCGGCAAAGAAACTGGCATGCCCATGGCTATGCCGAGGTTGCCGACTGGATCATCCGGGAAACCGGACGTCCGGTGATTCTCATTGGTGGACCGTCGAATATCGAGCGGGAGCAGGGAGAAACCATCTGCGACCTGATGACCGAACAGGCCGAAAACCTGATTGGCCAGGATACGCTCAAACAGGCGTTGGCCATGATCGAGCGCTGCGCCTGCCTGGTCACGCCGGACTCGGGGCCCGCCCATTTCGGCGCCGCATTCGGGGTGCCGGTCGTCGGGCTGTATGCCGCCACCTGGTCCCGCCGCTCAGGCCCACTGGGAAGCCTGGACCATTGCGTGGACCGGTTCGATGAGGCGGCTCGACAATTTGTCGGCAAGCCCGCCGAAGCCCTTCGCTGGGGAAAGCGTCTCGAGTACCCCGGGGTGATGGACCTGATCGAGGCCGACCAGGTCATTGAACGTCTGAAAGCGATCCTGCGCTGATCAGAATGACTGGCATTCCGGAGCGGCATCGGCCGACTCGGAACCATCTCCGTCGCCATCGTCATCAACCCGCTGCAGCGTCACGGTCGCCACAGCGGTCGCACCGAATGGATCCGTGATGGTGTAATCAAAGCGATTGAGGCCACTGCACGCCGCGCTGAGAACGAAGGTGATGGTGCCATCCTCATTGATGGTTGCGGTGCTGAATGCAAAAGTTCTGCGAACCACACTGACCACCTCGATGGGATCACCATCGGGATCGAAATCATTGGCCAGCACATCCACGGTGATCGGTACCCCGGCCGGTCCGGAGGCAAAATCATCCACGGCAACCGGGGGCTGGTTGGCAAATGCGACATCGATGAATACCGTGGCCGTTGCCTGTCCACCGCGCCCATCACTGATGGTGTACTGGAAGCTGTCGTCACCAAAGAACAGCTGGTCTGGCTGATAGGTGAACATATCGCCCGAGCGTGAGAGCGTGCCGTTGGAAGGCTGGGTGAAATCGATGATCTCCAGAGGATCCCCGTCCGGATCGAAGTCATTGGCCAGCACGTCGATATCGACCGGCTGGGTCCGTACCGTCGAGGCGGTTACATCATTGGCAACCGGCGGCTGGTTTTCATCCAGCACCTGAATACTGACGGTTGCCGAGGCCTGGCCACCGAAACCATCATCGATGGTGTAGGTGAAGCTGTCGGCGCCGACAAAACCGGGGGTCGGAGTGTACAGGATGACATCACCACTGATCACCGCCTCGCCATTGTCGGGCTGGCTCACCTCAACAATGGTCAATGGATCACCATCGGGATCAGAATCATTGGCCAGCACATCGAAGACATTATCGACGGAATCCCGCTCGACCTCGAACTGGTTGTCATTGGCGACCGGCGGTCGGTTGGCCTGAACAACCTCGACATTGACCGTGGCCGTGTCCTGACCGCCACGACCGTCATCAATGGTGTAGGTGAACGAGTCACTGCCAATGAAATCCGTGGCCGGGGTATACAGGATCACATCACCGCTGATGACGGCCTCGCCATTGGCCGGCTGGGCCACCTCGATGATGGTCAACGGATCGCCATCCGGGTCGGAGTCATTGGCCAGCACATCGAACTCATTGTCAGTGGAGTTCGATTCCACCTCGAACTGGTTGTCATTGGCTACCGGCGGCTGGTTGGCTCGAATAACTTCCACACTGACCGTCGCCGAATCCTGCCCGCCAAATCCATCATCAACGGTATAGGTGAACGTATCGGCTCCGAAATAGCCTTCGTCGGGTGTATACAAGATGACATCACCGCTGATGACCGCTTCACCATTGGCCGGCTGGGTCAGGTCAATAATGGTCAGGGGATCACCATCGGGATCGGTGTCATTGGCGAGTACGTCGAACACGTTTTCGCTGGAATCCTGCTCGACCGTGAAGCTGTTGTCATTGGCCGTCGGCGGTTGATTGGCAAACTCGATTTCACCCTCGGTGATCGTTTCAGTCACTTCCTGGTAGCGGTAGTAGTCCACCTGGCGCTTGTGCTGGACCGGATTGCGCAGGGCTCGACGAATCCACGGCGCCTCGACCGCCTTTTCGACGCGTCGAATCTCGGTAATCGGTCCCTCAGGGCTGACCTGAATCCGCTCGGTGGTCGATTCCATGGTGGTGAAACTGATTTCAACCCTTCGATTGCGGCTGCGATTCTCCTCCGAGTCATTCGGATAGCGCGGCTCGGTCAGGCCACGACCCGCCCAATTGATTTCGTCGGACTCGATGCCATGCTCTATCAAATAGTCGACTACCGAGCGGGCCCGCCGCTCGCTCAGACCCCGGTTGTACTCGGCCGTTCCGATGTCGCAGGTGTGACCAACCACTTCAATGCTGCCGACCAGCACGCCATCACGGATCGCCTCGATCAACTCCGATAGCGCCCGGCGAGCTTCCGGCAGCAGAGCCGACGAATCAAACTCAAAAGTTGCCTGGTCAGACAGCGTCACTTCGGAGGTGACCTCGCGCTCTTCATACCGGGGTTCGGGCATGACCTCGACCTCGGTCTCACGCCAGGCTCGGACCGGCTGGTAGGAGCGACCAAAGCTGTAACCGTAGACCAGCGCCGCGCGCCAGTCATTGCGATCCTCGACGAAATCGCCTCGCTTGCGCGCATAGCCGGTTCTCAACGACAGGCTGTGCGGGGTATTCTGAAAGTACTTGTCCAGGGACAGCGACGCAGTCACCTGGGATGAGCTGAAATCACCGTCCTCGTAATCCAGGCCACCCCGCAGACGCACCAGCCGATCATCAAAATACCGCCCACCACGCAGACCAACACCCCAGTCGTAGGGCTTCTCATAGGTTTCGATCAACCGCTCCAGGGTATCGATGCGAGTGAAGTCACGACCATCAATCTGGCCAGTCACCACCAGATCCTCGAAATCGGTTGCCTGATTGACCAGGCGCTCCGATGAAATCGCACGCATGCCGTATAAACCAAAAAACCAGTCCTGGCGCTCATAGCCGGCGCCAAAGGTGAGCTTTCGATCATCGAGCTGATTCTGATCGGCGGCAATGAACAGCTTGGCGATTCGGCCATCGGTATAGACCGGGCCGTCCACACCGGCCTCGCTCACGCCGGAAAAAAGCCAGTGATAGTTGAGCTTGACGCCGCCCGCGCCTCTGCGGCCCAGCCACCCTTCGCCAATCAACGCCGATGTCTGGGACTCGAACAGGGAGGCCTGAAATTCCCCGGTAAAATCAAACTCCGTATCGATACCCACGCCGATACGGTAACGCTCTCCAACAAAATTCAGAGGCACCTGGTTGAGCGAGCGCGGCTCGTCCTCGTTAACTGCCCCCGTCTGCGCTGCAACACTGCCGGCAAACGCAACAGCAAGAACCAACAGGAGTTTTTTGATCATCTGGTCAATTCCTTGGGAACTCTTTCACAACCGGTACACCACCCACCACTTGTGAGTGCCTCGTTAGTATAGTGCGGGTAAAACTGCCTCAGCCATCGCCATAATCGGCATAGGATTTCTCCTCGACGATGGCCGAACCCAGCTCGATATTGATGGCCTTCTTGACTTCGGAACGCCGGTCGTTGGTGCGATACACCGACCGCGCCAACTCGACAAATCGCTGCCCAAAATCACCGTCTCGCTCACAGTCGCGAATCTCGTCTTCGATATCCCAGAGCGATTCATTGATGGTCCTCAGCCGAGCTTTCAATTCCATGACTGTCTCCCTGGACAACCCGGACTCCTGCCAGACGCGCTCGAGCAGTTGGCGCTCATGGCGGACATTGGCGAGCTTGTCCGGATCGGAAATCCGCTCGGACTTGATTTCTAGAATGGTGAGCTTGTCGAGAAGCTCACCGGGGGAAATCGGGGTCAGAAGCTCCATGACTGCGGTTTGGTTGGTTTGGTTGGTTTAGTTCGTCTGGTTGGTTGGGGTGAATCAACCGCACCCGCCCAAACCAACTAAACGAACTAAACAAACTAAACAAACTAAACCGTTTTTCC
>PWWM01000165.1 GCA_003561495.1 Gammaproteobacteria bacterium | reverse complement strand
TGCAACTGGGGGTTCAGCTGCCAGCCCTGGCTCGCCATGGCGTGTTGCCGATCCCGCGTCCCGATTTCAACCACCCCGGAGTCCGGCGCATCATGAAGTTGATGGTGCCGACCCTGTTCGGGTCCTCCGTGGCCCAGGTCAGCCTTCTGCTAGACACCCTGATCGCCTCGCTTCTGATCGCCGGCAGCATTTCCTGGTTGTACTATGCCGATCGGCTGATGGAGTTTCCGCTGGGCCTGTTTGGTGTGGCCTTGTCCACGGTCATTCTGCCAACCCTGTCCAGGTTGCATACTGCCGGCGATACGGCCCGATTCAGATCCACGCTGGAGTGGGCCGTGCTGCTGGGCGTGGTGATTGGTTTGCCGTCGGCGGCGGGTCTGGCGGTGCTGGCTGAGCCCATCATCATCACCTTGTTCCAGTACGGCGCCTTCGAGCCCGAGGCGGCGCGCATGTCATCACTGGCCCTGATGGCCTATTGTCTGGGTCTGCCGGCCTTCATGGGCGTCAAGATCCTGGCCCCGGCGTTCTTCTCGCGCCAGGATGCCAGGACACCGGTGCGCATCGCCGTCACCGCGCTGGCCGTCAACATGGTCCTCAATGTCAGTTTCATTCTGGTCATTACCTGGCACCTGGTCGGCGGTGATTTCTCCGGAGGGCTATTTGCGACCCTGGCGAGTCACCCGGGCGCCCATGCCGGACTGGCGCTGGCATCCAGTGTTGCGGCCTGGCTCAATGCCGGGCTGCTCTGGCGCAACCTGCGAACACCGGGTCTGGCGCCACGAATCGCACCCCGGCGGGTTGGCCAGGTGTTGCTGGCCTGCCTGGTCATGGTTGCGGTGGTGAGATTCGTGATGCCGGAGATCGAGCTTCTGGTCGAAGCCGGCGTTGGTGGTCGTCTGGGCTGGTTATTGATCGGTGTTTCTGCCGGCGCCCTGGCCTATGGCCTGGTGTTAATACTCACCGGATTGCGACCGGCCCACCTGGCCCGGCCCGCCAGCGTCCCGCATGACGCTCCAAATCAGTGAGGTCTTTATCGCGAAGCCAGGACAACGCGCTGCTGAGGCGTGTCGAGCTGGTTCAGCCAGGCTGAAAAAACCCGATCGGCAAGATCGAGAGTGTCCGGGAGAAACCGGGCGGTGTCAGCTTCGATGTCCGCGGGAGTTTTCGGTAGCCCGGACTCAGCCAGATTTTCACGGTAAAAGGGCAGGGTCAGCCAGCGATGAATCAGGCGTTGGTCCAGTTCAAGGTGAAACTGAAATCCCCAGGCACTGTGATTGATGCGAAAGGCCTGGCATCCACTCTCCAGGCTGGTCGCCACCGACACCGCGTCCCGCGGGCAGTCAAAACCCCAGTGGTGCCACTGAAAAATGGGATGTGCTGATTCCAGCGGCGTCAGCAGGGCGTCCTGGCGAGTCTCTTCGGTAGGGTGCAGATCATACCAGCCGATTTCGGGCTTTTCGCACGGCCCGACACGGGCACCCAGCACATGGGCCATCAGTTGCCCTCCCAGGCAAATGCCCAGTATCGGCAACTGTTTCTTGAGGGCCTGTTCAATCAGGCGACACTCGGTGACCAGGTGAGGGTGGCGCCGGGTATCGCCGACCTGCATGGGCCCGCCGAGCACGATCAGCGCCTGGTAGCGGTTCAGGTCGGGCTGGGCATCGGGATCGCGTGCGAAATTGACGTAGCGAATCCGGTGACCCCGCTTCCGCAGCATCGGGTCGAGAACGCCGAGCGGCTCGGCGGCCACATGTTGCAAGACCAATACGCGGGCCAATGGGATATCCGGGTCATGACAGTTTCTCGATGGGAACGTTACCGGTTTTTGCCCAGGCTGGCAACATGGTGGGCCACCGATTCGATATCCCGGTCACTCAGGGCCCTGACAATGCCATGCATTTCACTGGGACGCCTCGAAGTCTCGCCGCTTCGATATTCCCTGAGCACGTTTTTCAGGTAGACCGGTTGTTGGCCGGCGATACGGGCATAGCCTTCCCCACCGAGCCCATCACTGCCGTGGCACTGTGTGCAATAGCGAGCGTAGGGCATGCTGCCCTGTTCGGCCAGTTCAGGATCGAAATCAGCACCGACCAGGGACATTTGCGAATAGTAGATGGACAGGGTGACCATTTCTTCGGTGGTAAACTGTTCCGCCAGCACGTTCATCCACTCTTTCTCGCGCTCGCCACTGGCAAATTGCTGGAATTGATCCAGCAAGTAAAGCGGATCCTGGCCGGCCAGCGAGGGATAGTTCGGGCGATCTGCACTGCCATCCGGTCCATGGCAGGTATTGCAGAATCTGGCTCTGTCACGCCCTTCAGCGATCAAGTGATCCATTCTTTCAGGGTTTTCGGTTGCTTGCGCTTCCAGGTCATGGAAGGCTTCAAGCAATTCGGCCGGGATGCGCTCCTCGGCGTGCTGGCTCCACACATGGGGACCGTAAACCAGCAGAACAGCGACCACGGTCGCCTGGATGATCAGCCTCATTGATGTTCTCCTTGTCGGCAACTCAAGCAATCCTTGATCACCCTAGGACACTGACGCGTCCGGATTCTTGATCCAGATCATCTTTCTCGCCGGAACCGTTCCCGATCACAATCACTCCAGACCGTGTTCGATCGCGTAGCGCATCAGCTGGGCGTTGTTGTCCATGTTCATCTTTTCCAGGATACGGGTGCGGTAGGTGCTGACGGTCTTGATGCTGACGCATAGCTCGCCGGCAATCTCCGAGGCCGTCTTGCCGTTGCCGATCAGGGTCAGCACCTGCAGTTCACGCTCGGACAGGGTTTCATGAGGAGCGCGCTCATTGTCCCGGACCAGGTTCAGCGCCAGTTTTTCAGCCAGATTCGGACTGACGTACTTGCCGCCGGCATGGAGTTTGTGGATGGCGCCCAGAAGCAGGTCCGGAGCACTTTCCTTGGTCATGTAACCGTCAGCGCCCTGGCGCAGGCAGCGAATGGCGTACTGCTCTTCCGGATGCATGCTCAACATCAGCACCTTGGCCCCGGGGCAAGCTTTGCGGACATCGGCCAGGGCGTCCAGACCGCTGCGTTCGGGCATGGAAATGTCAAGGATGACCACATCGGGACTCTCGCTGCGTGTCAGGCTGACCGCCTGATGTCCCGAGCTCGCTTCGGCGACCAGGGTGATCCGGTCATCCTCCTCGATGATGCGCTTGAGGCCTTCCCTGACAATCACATGATCGTCGGCAATCAGCACTCGAATCATGAGACGGCTCTGCGTGGAAAGTTCAGCCGCAGACAAGTCCCATGCCCCGGCTGACTTTCAAGCTCCAGATTGCCGCCAAGGTCGCGGGCTCGCTCGATCATGCTCAACACCCCGAAGCCACCGCTAGGGCGATGCAGCAGCGACTCAAAACCCTGGCCATTGTCGACAATGACCAGTTTGATCTGCTGGTCATCCTGTGACCAGGTGATATCGATCTCGGTCGCCTGGGCATGGCGGGCAACGTTGGTAAGGGCTTCCTGAACGATTCGAAACACCGAACTGGCGCGGCTTGAGCGAATTCGTTCCGGTTTTTCAGGCAGGTGA
Organism: Gammaproteobacteria bacterium; assembly: GCA_003561495.1. Classification (GTDB taxonomy): domain Bacteria; phylum Pseudomonadota; class Gammaproteobacteria; order Xanthomonadales; family Wenzhouxiangellaceae; genus Wenzhouxiangella. Next base: position 3,093 of record PWWM01000165.1, on the reverse strand, counting down.
ACATGGGTCCGGATCTCGGTCCTGTCCTGGTAATCACGGGCCAGCCATTCCAGTGCGGCATCCAGGCCCAGGTCATCGAGTACCGGGGGATGCAGGGCTGTGCTGATGCGACGGACCGCCGAAATCGTTTGATCAATGAGCTGGCTCATCCCCGTGGCGCGTTCGGACAGCCCGGGATCGTGATCAGTCACTTTGCGCGCCAGCCAGGCAATGTCCATTTTCAGAGCGGTCAGCGCATGACCGAGCTCATCGTGAACCTCCCGGGCGATGGACTTGCGCTCTTCCTCGCGCGCATTGTGCAGGTGTGACGAGAGCTTGCGTACATGGCCCAGAGTTTCACGAAGCCGATGCTCGGCCTGCTTTTCCTTCGAGATGTCGCTGAGAAACAGAATCGCTCCGGAGATCTTCTGGTCATCGCCGGCCATCACCGGATCCAGGGTCGAACGCAGCCAGCGTTCACGACCGGGTAGTTGCACTTCCCGCCGGACGGGGTCAGTTCGTATCCAGGCATCCTCGATACCGAATGGATCGTCGAGCTGGAGTCGATTGCGTATCAGTTCATTCAAGGGCCGGCCAAGCAGATCAGCGAAGTTGGCTTCCAGCAGCCGGGTCGTGGCGAGATTGACGCGAATGACCCGCGCTTGTCGATCGAGCATGATGATGGCGTCCTGGGCCGCATCGAAGGTGCTGCGCCATTCCTTGGCGACACGCTCGATGGCCTTCTCGATCTGTTTGTACCTGGAAATGTCACGAATGGAAGCGTGAATCTCGTCTTCCCCGGTCTCGGGATTTTCGCCTTTGCGGCTGAAGGCTTCGCACCAGCGCCAACTTCCGTCGGATGCCTTGATTCTGAGTGTGGTCGAGGAGGATTCGCGGCACTCTCCCACCATTGCGAAACTGGAGACCAGGCCGGCGAGGTCATCCGGGTGGACCAGGTCATCCAGGCGCTGGCCGGTCAGCCGTTCAGCGGAATAGCCAAGTACCTGTCGAGCCGCTGGTGATGCGTAAAGAAAGGTCAGATCGAGAGAATGCCGGCAGATCATCTCGCGGGCATTGTCGGCCAGCAGCCGGTAAAGACCGGCAGCATCGACCGGGGGGTTGGTCGCACGACTTGGATGCTCGTCCATGATGGATTCATGGTACAGAAAAAACCCCGGACAAGGGGGGTGTCAAGACCGTGGGTTCCGCAAACGTTCCGCAGGTTGTTCCCTTGCCCGGGGTGAGAATTGATGACGGACCGGTAGTCCGTCATCGGTTCGGGGCGGATGGTTCAGTTGCCGCCGCCGTTGTTTCCGCCACCATTGTTTCCGCCACCATTGTTTCCACCGCCATTGTTTCCACCGCCATTGTTTCCACCGCCATTGTTTCCACCGCCGGAAGGCAGGCTGATCGCGCGTTCACTGATGGCGATGCCACCATTGTCGAATTCGACGGCCAGAATCACGGTGACAACGTCGTCATCGGTCTGGTAGCGGTGACGGGCAGTCGGGCGATGGTGGTCGTGGGTGTTGCCGTCACCATAGTCCCAGTAGTAGCGATTCACGGAGGCGTCAGCGGCTTCGACTTCGGCCTGGAATACGCATCGGTGGTTGTTGGTGCATGCAACCTGGAAGCCGACCTCGATCTCGGAATCGCTATTCTCATGGTTTTCAAGCTGAATCATTGAATAGGCGATCAGGTCATTGCCATCCGGGGTGAAATCACCTTCGGACTGGGTGGCATTGGCGATGATCAGATCGGCAATTTCGGTTGGCGAGGCGGCCGGATTCTGTGCCAGCAGCTTGGCTGCGATTCCAGCCACGTGTGGAGCCGCCATCGATGTGCCGGACATGGTCAGCGAGTCCTCATCATGACGGTTGAACGCCGATACGATGCTCACTCCCGGCGCGTACAGGTCGACACATCGGCCGTAGTTGGAGCTCAGAGAGCGATTATCGTTGGAGGTGCTGCTACCCACGGTCAGTGCCACTTCGACCCGCGCCGGTGAGTAATTGCAGGCATCAGCGCCGTTGTTGCCGGCTGCGATCACGTAGGTGACACCCGCGGCAATCGACGCGCGCACGGCATCATCAAGTGCCTGGGAACCGGCGGCGCTCAGGCTCATGTTGGCCACTGCGGCATGCGGGTTGTCATTGACCTGGGCGGTCACCCAGTCGACACCGGCAATCACTGCCGAGATCGGTCCGCCGGCCCAGCAATTGAGTACCCGAACCGGGTGGAGTGTCACGTTCTTGGCAACACCGTGTAACGTACCGCCGATCACGCCGGCGACATGGGTGCCGTGTCCATGACAGTCTTCGATACCCCAGCCATCGGTGTAGGCCGTGAAAGCGTTCATGGTGTCGACCCGGCCGGCAAAGTCCGAGTGGGTGGTGCGGATGCCGGAATCAATCACGTAGACACTGACCGGATGTTCGCCGGTGATGTATTCATACAACCCATCGAGCAGGTTGTCACGCTGATCGATACGATCCAGGCCCCAGGAGGGTGGATCCGCCTGGAACTGGGCTTCGGCAGCCTGTACCCAGCCATCCTGGGCCACGTAGGCAACGCGAGGATCACGCGCCAGAGCCCGGGCTTCACGGCGGGTCATGGCCGCACTGAATCCGGGAATGGTATCGGTGAAGACATGGTGGGTTCGGCCACGATACTCGGCGGCCAGCGACTCGATCTGCGACCGGGCCTGATGACGGCGCTCGGCGGCGCGCAACAGGCCCGGAGGGATGATGGCGTCTTGCTTGAGTACGACAATGTATTGGTCCTGAATCGGTTCGGAAGCTGGAACAATTTCATTGGCCCACGCCGAGGCGGCGCTCAGCACGATCACGATGGTGAGGATCAGACGGTTCATTTGCGGTACCCCTCAAGTGGTTGGTTGAACATCCGAAGCGATGAAATCAGCGCATTCGGTCTTGACGGGTTTCAGTTTGAATTTTGGGTGCTTTTTCCGGTATCGGCCAAACCCGGAAAGGCCTGTAGGACAGGCGAGGCGGAGGTGTAGGGGTTTGTCCTACAGGTTGATCGAGGGTCAGCCCAGAGTGGCTCGGAAGATCAGAAAGAACCCCACGGACAGGACCGCCCCAGCCGGCACGG
>PWWM01000127.1 GCA_003561495.1 Gammaproteobacteria bacterium | reverse complement strand
GGCCACCATATCCTGGCGCTCTACCATCATGATGAGTTCAACTGGTTGCCGGTGACTTACGTCAAGTACTGGGCGCACGGCGAGGTCATGCTTTCAGGCGGTGCGTGCACGGACGGCCGGGTCTTGCGGATGATGAGCTCTGAACAACAGGCGGCGGTGCGTGAATCGGGAGGGATTCTGGTGTCAGCCATGCGCTATGCCGAGTTGCTGTTTTCCGCCGACAAGCCCGGTACTTTTGGGTACTGTGGCGATGCGAGGGCCTGGGAGGTTTTCGACCAGGTCGGTTACGAGCGTCTCGATCACCCCCACCTGATCGTGCGCTGGCACAATCGACCCGGTCCGGAAAAGGTCAGCGATCTGATCGAGGATGTCTCCCGGTTGGGCCCGTTCTGATCACAGGCTCTTGAGCAAGCCGGCCAATTCTTCCGGGCTTTTCCAGTCCCGCCCGCAGACGAAACGGGGCAGGTACCATGGATCCGAGGCGGTGGTGACCGGCTCAGGATCGCAGCCCAGTGCCGCTTTCAGTCCAATGTCGGGGCCGTGGCGCGGCAGGTAATCGTTCCGGATGTAATCGCTGGCCTGTCCGTACGGGTAGGCGAAGAACCGCGGTCGACGGCCACTGGTCTTTTCGATGTAGTCACTGGCCTGATCGACTTCGGCGCGACATTCCTCGAAGGTTTCGATCCAGCGGAAATCACCGCGCCGGTTGTCGTGTTGTACGGTTTGGCTCAGTGAACCATGGTTATGGTCCCAGCTATGACTCTCGATGCTGATCAGACCGGATTCATTGGCCGGGCGCCACCAGTGATCCGGCCAGACATCGAGGCTCATGTAGTCGGTCCGGTCGAGCTCAGCGCGCGCCTCGGGAGAGGCGATCACGAAACAACTCAGATGCAGGCGGTGGCGGTCGCTAGCGGTCTGATCGCGAAATTCCCGCATCAGTTCAACCATGCTTTTCTGGGGGCCGCAGGTGGGATGATCGAACGCCTCGAAATCCATGCGTGAACCATCATCGGCGGTCAGTACCACGGTTTTCGGTTGCAGTCGGCCGGTAGCCAGGTCATCCAGGGCCTTGTGCAGGGGCAGAATCGTCCACCCAGATCGGTCCAGCAGGCGCAAGTCTTCGGCAAAGGCGATCAGGTCGCTGCCGGAGTAACTGTTCTCCAGCACATTGATCGAGTGCCAGGTGAGGATCGGAAATCCGTTGTGCATGTGTTATCGGAAACTGTCGAGTCGGCCGGGAACGCGGTGCAGAAAACCGTTGGCCTCGGTCTGGCGGGTGCCGCGGCCGGTGCTGCGGCCCAGCTCGACGTCCATTGACCAGGGCAGGCTGCTGCGTTCACCGCTGGTCAGCAAATCCAGGTTCTCATCGAGGTTGCTTGCCGAAGACCCGGTCAGGCGAATGACCTCGCGTCCCCGCGCACCGATGGTCAACTCAAGCTGCTCGTCGATCAGTTCGGTGGCCGGTTCATCTTTGACGGCCAGGGCAATGTGAATGGAAGGAATGGTCAGCGGCGAGTCATTGAGGTTGCGAATGCCGATGTCGACTTCGACCTGGTCATTGTTCCGGGTCAGCGAATCCAGATGGATGGTCGGCAACTCACCGCGGATCTGGCGGGGGCTGTGCCCACCGCAGGCACTTGTCATTGCAATGAGCAGCAACAGGCTGGCGATCGTCAGGACAGGGCGTAGAATTGGACTTGCCGGCATGTGATTACCGCTGTATTTCGAATGATCGGCTACCGGGCATGATACTCAAGACCACTGCTACATGTGGGGATTCCCGATCTTGCGGCAGGCCGGAGGCGATCTGGAGTCGTTCATTGATGAAAGAATCCTTTTCGAATGGTGGAAATCTTCCAGAAAATTGGTGTCTATGGCGACTAACGGGATTATTATCTGAAATTATCATCACCCGAGATCTGACAAAGAGGTCATCCCAATGGCACAAATCAACGCCAAGGCCGCAAAGGATTTGCGCTGGCTGGTCAAGGCCGCCGAACTCATGTTGCAACCGGTTGCCCGCTTGCTGGTCGGCAAGGTGTCCTGTACGGTGGTCGTCAGGCTACTCAAGCAAGCTTACATCCAGGAGGCCAGGCGCATGCTGCGGTCCAAAGATCCGGACCGTCGCATCACCATGTCCGCCCTGGGCCTGTTGACCGGGCTGGATACCCGAGTCGTGGCGGCACTGGATGGGCAGTCCGACCCAGGGCCCATCAGCGCCAGCGAATTGTGCCCTGAAGCGGCGGTCCTGAGTGCCTGGCACAGCGACAAAACTTACCACGACAAGAAAACCGGCAAGCCCCTGGTGCTGCCCGTTTATGGTCGCGGCACCAGTTTCCAGACACTGGTTACCCGCAATGCCGGTCGCAATGTCACTTGTTCAACGGTGCTGGAGCGCCTGACTGAAAGTGGTCATCTAGCGGTGGACAACGACAATCATGTACGTCTGATCAGTCCGCACTATGTGCCGGTCAGTCCGGCCGAGCAGGCCATCCTTGAAAAAGGCAGCTTCTCCATCAACCACCTCGGCAAGACCATCGCTCATAACCTGGATGCCGGCGAATCGGAACCGAACTGGTTGCATCAGGACTCATTCTCCAGGTCAATCCCGTCCGACCAGGTCGAGAGGTTAGGTCGGCGCGTGCAAGAAATCCTGGCCCGATCGGTCGAACAGGTCGAGTCCGAGTGGGATTCGGTCGAGACTCCGGTCAAACAGCGGACAGGCCATCAAAGCATTGGTGCCGGTTGGTTCTACTGGGAAGACTCCAATAAGTAGGGCCGGGCTCGAATGACTTCTGCCGGGATAGCTACATCGGCTTTTCGATTGCGATGATGGCGATGGACAGGAATACACCCAGCGCCAACCAGTAAAGCATGATGCCGGTGCCGCGCGATTTTGATCGCAGCGCGCCCACGCCCATCAGAATGTAGACCAAGATCAGCACCAGTTTCAAGCCCATCCAGGACAATAGTCCGTGACGGGTTTGCATCCACAAACCGATACCGGAAATCAGCAGCAGGGTATCGATGATGTGAGGGCCGATACGAACCAGGGGACCGGGGTAGGGTCGGTCGAGCACCAGGCGCAGATAGCCTCGCAAGGCAAAACCCAGGCCGCTGATCAGCGCCAGGCCGATGTGCAGGTTCTTGAGCAGAAAATAACCAGTCAATGGAGTCGATGTTGGTGAAGGCCCGGAGGGATTTTACCAGCCGGCGCAACGCGCCAACCATTGCGGTTCGGTCTTCTCATCATCAAGCAACCAGTAGCCGGGATGCTGGGCGGCCGTGGCACAGGCATGGTTGGGCAGAATCCGCAATCGGGTGCCGATCGGGTAGCGGTCCGGATCGATCGGCTTGCCGCTGGCGTGACTGATCAGGCCGTGTTCCTGGTTGGCGCCGTGCACGATCAACTCATCGTCTCCCGGTGCTGAGCTGTCCGGCTCGCAGACCAGGCCATAACCCCGATCGGGAGCTGACGGTGCTCGACCGCGATCGCGAGACAAGGCCATCCATCCGGCATCGACCACAAGCTGACCTTGCGAGGACCGATGTCCAATGACCTCGGTCAGAACCGACAGTGCGATGTCATCGATTCGGCAGACTTCCAGGCCGGCCATGACAAGATCCTGAAAGACATGAACACCGGCGCGCACTTCGCTCACGCCCTCGAAATTCTCGCCGAATGTTGCAGTCGGGGTCGATCCGATACTGACTACTTCGGCCGGGTGACCTGCGGTGCGCAATCGCTCGGCTGCCAGAACCGCAGAGGTCCGTTCATGTATGGCCATTTCCTGAATGCACCGGGTTGTCCGGCACAGGTAGGATCCCCCGGCATGGACCATGACGCCGGCCACATCACAATCTGCATCGGCCAGAATCTCGGCCGCCTCGAGCAATTCGGCTGATTCCGGCTTGAAGCCGGCGCGCTGGCCGTCACAGTCGATTTCGAGCAGCACACGATAGCGGCATCCCGACTCGGCACGGGCCTTGGCAACGGCGCGCGCGGTTTGCGGATGATCGAGCACCAGGGTCAGGTTCATGCCTCTTGTCATACGCTCGGACACCGCAGCCAGCTTTCCCGGGGCAACCCCGACCGCGTAGAGCAAGTCATTGATGCCGTGATCGAAAAAGTAGTCGGCCTCGGCCAGCGTCGACACGGTCGCACCTCCTGACCGCGGATCGATCATGGTTTGGGCGATCTCGATGTTCTTGCAGGTTTTCAAATGAGGCCGCAGCGCAACGTTGTGCTGAGCCAGGTGGGTCGCCATGGACGCGATATTGGCCTGCATTTTCCGGCCATCAATCACCAGACAGGGGGTCGGCAGCGATTCAAGCATCAGTCTGATTCGGCAGATGAGATCGGTTATTCTGCCATTTTCAATACGATGAAGTGATGCGGAGGCTGGCTTGAATTCAACCAAGGAACTTGAGCGGGTCGTTGAACAGACCTTGTCACGCTTGGGCATGCATATTGTCCTCGGTCTTCCTTTGGGCCTGGGCAAACCCAACCGCCTGGTCAATGCCTTTTACCAGCGTGCCCGGTCGGATGCCTCGATTCAGCTTGATATCGTCACCGCACTCAGCCTCGATATTCCGCAGTCCAACCACTGGTTGCAGGAGCGGATGATGGGACCGATCATCGAGCGCCAGTTCGGCTCCGACTATCCGCGCCTGTCCTTCATGGTCGATCTGAAGGGGAAGGGCTTGCCGGACAATATTACCGTGACCGAATTCTACTTTCAGTCCGGAGCGGCGCTGGGCCAACCGGTCATGCAGCGCCGCTATATTTCCAGCAATTACACCCATGTGGCCCGGGACCTGATTGATCGCGGTATCAACGTGGTCGCCCAGATGATCGCCGGACCCGAGCAGGGCCGCTACAGCCTTTCAAGCAATCCGGATGTCAGCCTTGACCTCAAGCGCCTGGCGGATCGTTGTGGTCGGCAACTGATGTGCATCGGCCAGGTTCATCCGGACCTGCCTTTCATGCACGGTGATGCCGTGGTCGATGCCGACTATTTTGATCACATCATCGAGGAAAATCCCGGGCAGGAACTCTTTGGCCTGCCGCGCCTGCCGGTGTCGCCACAGGATTATGCGGTCGGCTTCCAAGCCTCGCGCCTGGTCGCCGACGGTGGCACGCTGCAGATCGGCATTGGTTCACTCAGCGACGCCCTGGTTCACAGCCTGATTCTTCGTCACAAGGACAACGCGAGTTATCGTAAAAAGATTGATTCGCTGGATTTCGAGCCATGCTCGCTCGACGAATCCGGTCGCTTCGAGGAAGGCCTGTATGGCGCCAGCGAGATGTTCCTGGATGGTTTCATGCACCTGTACAAGGCCGGAATTCTCTCGCGTGAGGTTTTTGACGACATCGAGCTGCAACAACGTGCCAATGCCGGTGAAACCCTGGAGCAGGCGGGTCAGGGGACCCTCATGGATGGCGGCTTCTTTCTCGGCAGCAAGGGATTCTACGAATTTCTCCGCAACCTCGATGCTGAAGAGCGCCCGCGTTTTCGCATGCACGGGGTCGGGCGCATCAATCAGCTCTACGGCGGCAGCGAAGCGCTGGAAATTGAACAACGCCGCCATGCCCGTTTCATCAATACCTGCATGATGGTCACGGCCACCGGGGCGGCCGTCTCGGATGGTCTCAAGGACCACCAGGTGGTCTCGGGGGTGGGCGGCCAGTACAACTTCGTGGCCATGGCCCATGCCATGGATGATGGTCGATCGGCGTTGATGCTGCGCGCCGCGCGCGAGTCCGACGGGGTCTGGACTTCAAACATTGTCTGGGAGTATCCGCATGTGACCATTCCGCGCCACTTGCGCGATCTGGTCGTAACCGAGTACGGCGTGGCCGATCTGCGCGGCAAGACCGACGAGGAGTGCATCCAGGCATTGATCGGCATCATGGATGCCGAGTTCCAGGACGAGATGGTCGAGCGAGCCGTCAAGGCCGGCAAGCTCGGTCGCAATTGGCGGGTTCCGGACCGGGCCCGAGCCAACCGGCGCGAGCGGATCGAAGAGGAGTTTTCCGGTGACCGCTTCCCGACCTATCCATTCGGCAGCGATTTCACCGAAATCGAGCAGCGCCTGATCCCCGCCCTGGGCCAGCTCAAGGCGCTATCGCAAAATCGTCTCAAGCTGGCCGGCGCCGTGCTGCGCGGCCGGCCCGATCGCTTTCCCGAAGAACTTGACCGGCTGGGCCTCAAGACCCCTAAGAACCTGCGCGAGCGTCTCTACGCTCGGCTGGTTGCCTCAGTTCTTTCTTGAGTTTCGATGGTGGCTCTAAAAATCGGCTTGGGCATTTGCATGGAACAAACATCTGAATTCACCGCAGAGGCACAGAGGTCATAGAGAAAGAGCTAAAAGGTCACTTTTTTCTGTGGCAACTGTGCCTCTCATCAAACAGATTCCTGTGCTTGGTCTGATCACTGCATCGCAGGATTTCAAACAAAACAAGAGCCCTGGAAACCACCGAAGTGGTTTGATGTGATCATCGGGGTTTGTCTGTTTCGGGCTGGAGTTTTTGGGGGCGGGGCGACGAGTCGCCTTGACCGGTGCCGGGATCGAGGTGAACGGCTTGGTCGATTGTTCGAGTTCAGGGGCGTTCTGGTGCCTGTTGAATTGCATTTGATCCAGTGGATAGGGTTCTGCCCTTGGTAGGGTTCTCAGGTGCTGGAAGAACGGATAGATTATTCCCGCTTCCGTC
>PWWM01000233.1 GCA_003561495.1 Gammaproteobacteria bacterium | reverse complement strand
CCGGGTGGTCGAGCGCGAGCCGATCCGAACCACTTATCGCGGTTACGAGTTGATCACTGCATCGCCACCGTCCTCGGGCGGCATCGCCATTGCCCAGATGCTCAATATCATCGAACCCTTTGATCTGACCGCCATGGACACGGTCGACCGGGTCCATCTGCTTGCGGAAGCCATGCGTCGAGTGTATCGCGATCGCGCCCTGTACCTGGGCGATCCTGACTTCGTTGAAATCCCCACCGAAATGCTGCTGAGCCCACACTATGCCGCAGGGCTTCGCTCCACCATTCGCATGGACCGCGCCCTGCCGTCGGCGGCGCTGGCGGCTGATCCGGACCTGGCTCCGGAAAGCGACAATACCACTCACTTTTCGCTGATGGATGGCGCCGGCAACCTGGTCTCGGCGACGCTGACGGTCAATCTGCCCTATGGTGCGGCCTATGCACCGCCCGGTACCGGCGTGCTGCTGAACAACGAAATGGACGATTTCGCCGCCGCCCCGGGCGAGCCCAACGCCTACGGGCTGATCGGTTTTGCCGCCAACGCCATCGAACCCAACAAGCGCATGCTCTCATCGATGAGCCCAACCATCGTCACCGGGCCCGAGCGCACCGCGATCATCGGTACACCAGGCGGCTCGCGCATCATCACCATGGTGATGCTCGGGGTGCTTGACTTCATCGAAGGCAACGGTCCCGAGTCATGGGTTTCGATGCCGCGTTTTCACCATCAGTACCAGCCCGACGAGATTTCCCTGGAGCGCGACACTCTGAATCGCGAACAGATCGAGGAACTCGAACGACGCGGCCACGAGGTCAGCATTCGGGGTCGAACCTGGGGCAATATGCATGCGGTCATGTGGGACCGCCGGACCGGTCGGGTCGAGGCCGCCCATGACCCGCGTTGGGAGTCCGGCAGCGCTGAAGTTGGCGATTGATTGGACAATTGCATCCATTGTGATGTAAACGACTGATCCACTTCCATTCAGCCAAGTTCAGCGATATAATTGCGGGTTTGCCAATAACGCATTTGAAGGCAAGGGTTTCCGGCCAAGTCGGGAATGTCCAGCCAGACAATTTTTCGGAGAGAACATGGTCAAGATTCGTTTGAGCCGGGGCGGCGCCAAAAAGCAGCCGTTCTATCACATCATCGTCACCGACAGCCGCGCTCGCCGCGATGGTCGCAACATCGAGCGTCTTGGATTCTTCAATCCGGTTGCACGTGGCCAGGACGAGCGTCTGCGTGTCGACACCGACCGCGTGGATCACTGGGTCGAGCAGGGCGCGCAGATGTCCGAGCGTGTCAGCCACCTGATCAAGGAAGCACGCAAGGCCGCCCAGCAGACGGCCTGATGGTGGCAACGGACGCCACTGGGACGGTCGTCATCGGCCAGATCAACGGCGTCTGGGGCATCAAGGGGTGGGTCAAGGTGTATTCCCATACCGAGCCCGCCACCGCCATTTTCGACTATCAGCCCTGGTTGCTGGCCGATGGCCGGCAACTCGAACTGACTGACTGGCAATGTCAGGGCAATCGCCTGGTAGCCGAAATCCGAGGGTTCGACAGCCCCGAGCAGTCCGCCAGCTTGATCGGACAGGATCTGTTCATCTCCCGCGAGCAATTGCCGCGTCCCGAACCGGGCAGCTATTACTGGAATGACCTGATCGGCCTGGAGGTTGTCAATCTCCAGGGTCATCGCCACGGAGTGGTCCGCAAAGTGCTGGCCACCGGCGCCAACGATGTCCTCGAAATCGAGTCAGGAAAGTCCTATAATATACTGATTCCATTTGTAATTAATGACTATATCAAGTCAGTTGATCTGGAAGAAAATCGGATCATGGTGGACTGGCCGGTCGAATGGCTGGAGGATTGAATGCTTGAGCGAATCGATGTCGTCACGCTGTTTCCGGAGTGGATCGAAGGGCTCAAGGATCTGGGCCTGACCGGCCGGGCGCTGGCTGACCATCGAGTCGAGCTGCATTGTCATAACCCCCGCGACCAGGTCAATGACCCGCATCGCAGCATCGATGATCGCCCTTATGGTGGCGGTCCGGGCATGGTGATGCGTCCGGAACCCCTGGCGAAATCCATTGAGCAGGCGAAAGCCGGTGATGATCAGGCCAGGGTGGTCTATCTCTCGCCCCAGGGGCGGCGCCTGGACCAGAAAGGCGTCATGGAGCTGGCCGCGCGTCGGCGACTGATCCTGGTCTGTGGCCGCTACGAGGGCGTGGATCAGCGCCTGATCGATACCCACGTCGACGAGGAGTGGTCGGTGGGCGATTACGTGCTCTCCGGCGGTGAACCGGCAGCTTCGGTACTGATCGATGCGGTCGTTCGCCAGATTCCCGGCGTGCTCGGGCATGAGCTCTCGGCCAGCGAGGACTCGTTTGCCGAAGGATTGCTGGATTGTCCGCACTTCACGCGTCCGGATACCTGGCGCGGGCTGGACGTTCCCAAGGTGCTCTTGAGTGGTGACCACGGGAAAATTGCACAGTGGCGGCGAGCCCAGGCACTGCATCGAACTCGTCGAATCCGACCGGATCTGTACCAGTCCCATGGGCTTGACGATGTGGACCGGGCCGCCCTGAAGGCGTTTCCGGACGAATTTTTACCTGGAAAGGTTCAAAATCCGGAGGAAAGCGGGTAAAATTAGAGGATTATGTTCCCGCCTCATGGCGGGATTTGCATGGACAACGGGAAAGCAGGCATGAGCAATATCATCGAAGAAATCAATAACGAACAGACCGAGCGTGAAATCCCGGATTTCGCCGCCGGTGATACCGTCGTGGTCAATATCTGGGTGCGTGAAGGCGATCGTCAGCGTCTGCAGGCTTTCGAGGGCGTGGTCATTGCCCGGCGCAATCGTGGTGTCAATTCCGCGTTTACCGTGCGCAAGGTTTCGCATGGCACCGGGGTGGAGCGCGTATTCCAGACCTACAGCCCGCTGATTGAGTCCATCAAGGTCAAGCGTCGTGGCAAGGTGCGTCGCGCGAAGCTTTATTACCTGCGCGACCTGGAGGGCAAGGCTGCCCGCATCAAGGAAAAGCTGACTCGCAAGACCTGATCGGCGTTGCAATCCATTCAGAAAAGGCCCGCTGCGTCGCCGCAGCGGGCCTTTTTCATGTCACGCATTCATTCAACCGGCTTTTCGAGCGCTTGCTTCGCTCTTTTCTCCCTTGCCCCCCTTATCGCCACTTTTTTCGTCTTCGCCTGCCTTTTCGTGGCGAAGCTGGCGGGGCGGCTCCTGCCCCTTGATCTTGCTGGTGCCGTTGAATTGGGCGCCGGATTCAACCACAAGCTGACCCACGTTGACCGTGCCCGTCACGATGCCGCTGGCCACGATCTCGAGTCTCTCGGCATCCACCGTGCCGGTAAAGCGGCCACTGATCATCACCTTGCCGGCCACGATATCGCCATCGCACACACCTTGCTCTCCGATGGAGACCTCGGAATCGCACTGGATCTTGCCCTCGACGTTGCCGTCGATATGTAAATTGTCGGTCAGGGAGAGGTCGCCGACCAGCTTTGTCCCTGCTGCAATGACGGTCGTTCCGGAACGCTTGCGGTCCGGCGAATGACCTCGACTAATGATTCCCATTCAACTCGATCCTCTTTGGTGAAAAGTATGTCGTAGTCATCCATTGACCAGCGCAGGAACGGGGAGGGGTCCAGGCGTCTGTTGAGATGACGGACTTCATAATGCAGATGCGGGGCAGTCGAAGCGCCGGTATTGCCGGAATAACCCAGAAACTGGCCGCGCTTGACGTAATTGCCGACTTGAACATCAATCTGGTCCATGTGGCCATAAATGGTGGAAAAGCCGTAGTTGTGAATCAGCTTGACCATTTTGCCCAGACCGCTGTTGTGGTGCTTCGAAGCCCACTCGACCACTCCGTCGGCCGTGGCGTAGATCGGAGTCCCGCGCGGGGCGCGAAGATCCACGCCACCGTGCTTGGCGGTACGATTGTGAATCGGGTGTCGACGCATTCCGAAGCTGCTGGTGACCTGCTCCGACTCCACCGGAAAGCCGCTTGGGATGGATTCCAGCATCAGGCGTTTCTCGAAGGCGGTCTGGCTGGCCGTATCGATGCGCTGAGCCAGCGGACGTTCGGGTTCGGCACGCAAGCCAATCATGATTTCGATATTTTCCAGCTCATCTCCCAGGGCAGAGAGCGAGCGCGCCTTGTCATCCACCTCTTCCTGCAGCAGGGCGCGCTCGGCCAGCAAGGCCTGATTATCCGATTGGATCGATGCATGCAGCGATTTCAGGTGTGCGGTTTCCTCGTTGAGCGTGCTGACCTTGTTGCTCAGTCCATGCAGTACCAAAGAGCCAGTCAGAAAGACCACCACTACCGTGCAGAGCACTCCCGCCAGCATGCGGCGCATAAGCTGACTGAGTGTGAAATGACGCGCCCCCTTGTAATCCGTGATTGTGATCAGGTATCGATGACGCATAAGCTTTTGTTTATGTTTGTATTTGTTGGCAGGGGGCACGGAAGGTGCCGGGGTGAACCGGCTTCAACCGGCCAGGCATACGCCTCCCCGCCGCTGGTCGGGCTCACAATTATGCGAGTGTAGCGCCCCGGATGCAAACCCGACAAGCAGGCTCGGTGTTGGATCCGGCCCGTATTGACCTTGAATTCAGCGCCCGGCAAGCCCAACTTTGGGACAGGTCATTTTGCCCGTTTTCCGACAAAGACAGCCATGAGCGAAACACAACAACCCGAAACCCGAGCATTTGACACCGAGGTGCATCAGCTTCTGAAGCTGATGATCAATGCCCTGTATTCCAACCGGGAAATCTTCCTGCGCGAGCTGATTTCCAATGCCTCGGACGCCAGCGACAAGTTGCGCTTCGAGGCGCTGACCCACGAGGCCCTCAAGGGACTGGACCAGAACCTGGAAATCGAGGTCTCCATTGATGCCGACAATGGCGAGATCCGGGTCAGCGATCGCGGCATCGGCATGAACCGCGACGAGGTCATCGAAAACCTCGGCACCATCGCCCGGTCGGGAACGCGCAAGTTCCTGGAGTCGCTGTCCGGCGATCACAAGAAGGACGCTCGCCTGATCGGACAGTTCGGTGTCGGTTTCTACTCATCGTTCATCGTGGCCGCTGAAGTCACCGTGGAAACTCGCCGCGCCGATGAGCCGGCCGACCAGGGCGTGCGCTGGCACAGCGAAGGCTCCGGTGAGTACAACATTGAGACCATTGAGCGCGAGGCCCAGGGCACCACCATTAGGCTGGTGCTGCGCGACGAGCATAAGGACCTGCTCAACCGCTTTCAGATCGAGCGCATCATCCGCCATTACTCCAACCACATCGCCTTTCCCATTCGCCTGCTCGAGTTGGGTAATAAGGACGACAAGGACGAGCAGAGTGATACAGACAAGGTCATCAATGACACCCAGGCGTTGTGGACACGCCCGAAAAACGAGCTTTCCGAGGACGACTACAAGTCCTTCTATACCGGTCTGACCGGCGATCCGGAAGCCCCGGTGAGCTGGGCCCATCACCATGTCGAGGGAAGCCAGAGCTACAGCCTGCTGCTGTATCTGCCCGGTCAGGCGCCGTACGATTTGCTGATCAACCGCGACGAGCGCGAGGGCATGAAGCTCTACATCCAGCGGGTCTTCATCATGGACGCGGCCGACCACCTGGTACCGCGTTACCTTCGCTTCATGCGCGGGGTAGTGGATTCGGCCGACCTGCCGTTGAACATCTCGCGCGAAATGCTCCAGGACAGCCCACTGCTGAAAAAAATTCGCGCCACCGTGGTCAAGCGCAGCCTGGACCTGATCGAAAAGCTGGCCAATGAGGGCGGCGAGGCCTGGGAGACATTCTGGAAAGCCTTCGGCACCATTCTCAAGGAAGGCGTAATCGAGGATTTCGAGCAGCGCGAACGCATCGCCTCATTGCTGCGCTTTGCCTCCACCGAGTCCGGGCATGAAGTATCGACCGGCCTGGACGATTACATCGAACGCATGAAAGATGACCAGGACGCCATCTGGTACCTGACCGCCGACAGCCTGAAAGTCGCCCGCTCCAGCCCGCACCTGGAAGCCTTCCGGAAGCGCGACATCGAGGTTTTGCTGCTGACCGACCGCATCGATGAATGGTTGGTGTCGCATCTGAACCAGTACAAGGACAAGGAACTGAAATCCGTCGCCCGCGGCAAGCTGGATCTCGACGAGGACAAGCACGAGCCCGACGAGCAGGCCAAGGCCCTGGCCGGGCGGATCAAAAAGGCCCTGGGCGAGCGAGTCGGCAATGTCGTGCCGGGCCATCGCCTGACCGAATCCCCCGGCTGCGTGGTTGCCGATGAACACGGCATGACCCTGCAGATGCAGAAACTGCTGCGTCAGGCTGGTCAGGAAGTCCCCGAGTCCAAGCCGGACCTGGAAATCAATCCGGGTCATGAACTGCTCAAGGCCATGCGCGAAGAGTCCGACGAGGATCGTTTCACCGACCTGGCCCACTTGCTGCTGGACCAGGCCCTGCTGGCCGAGGGTGGTGAGCTGGCCGATCCGGCCGCCTACGTCAAGCGTGTCAATCAATTGCTGGTTGCTGCGCTGTCCGGCAAGCGGGATTCAGAACAGGCATCCGCTGCGGAAGATTCGAATGCCGCCTCGGCCTAAAGCGCGCCCCGGTGACCCCGAGGTCGCCGGCTGGCGCCAGCGGTTGGGGGACTGGGTCGAAGGGGTCGCCGTTACCCGTTTCATCATCGCCCTGATCATCATCAACGCGATCATCCTCGG
>PWWM01000135.1 GCA_003561495.1 Gammaproteobacteria bacterium | reverse complement strand
TCGACCCTCACACATTGTCAGGGTCGAAAAACCTCGACCTTGATGGGTTTTTTCCCGACCAGGCTGCCATCGCCGCGGTGACCCGTGAGGTGATACTCGTATCCGTCGGGCAGGTACAGGTACAGATTCTCGCCCGGATTGATCAACACCTGGTCATCACAGAAAGTGCCGATCTGGCTGGTGTGGCCGGTGAGTTGAGCCGATATCTCAGGAATCAACAGCCGCCAGCAGTTGCCTTGCGCGTTCTTCGATACGATCGAATTGCCGGTTGGCCATCATCTCGGGGTCGAACAGCGGGGCGACGAACCCGATGGCGTGCGCGCCGGCGGCGATCCAGTCCTGGGCATTGTGGTGATTGACCCCGTGGGTGGGCACCAGTTTGAGAAACGGCATGGGTCCCAGGCAGGCCTTGAGGTAATCCGGGCCAACGCCCGGGGCCGGAAACAGTTTCTGCAACATGGCGCCCGCCCGATAGGCGGCGAGCATTTCAGTGGCGGTGTGGGTGCCCGGCATAGCGGCCACTCCGAGTTCGGTGGCGGCCGAAATGACGGCTTCATCGACGACCGGCGAGACCAGGAAGCGTGCGCCGGATTCCACGGCTTGATGGGCCTGCTCCACTTCCAGAACGGTCCCGGCTCCAACAATGATGTCGGGATGGCGGCGTGAGAATTCACGGATGATGTCATGGACATCGGGGATGGTCAGGGTGAACTCGCAGATGCGAAACCCGCCGCGAACCGCGGCCTCCATGGCCTGGATGGCGGCATCGGCGGCATCGGTTCGAAGAATGGCGCTCGCCCGGACCTTTCCCAGGTGGGTGGCGAATTCAGTCGGTTGCATGCTATTCGGCTCAGTGCGGATCTGTTGGCGTTGTCGGACATGTTATACCAACCTCAACCGATACCAAGTTGGGCGCCTTCAATACCCCGTTACAACCAGTCGGACACGCTCGATGTTGGCCCGATCGGCATCGGGGGCAATGGTCAGCAGGCGTTCGGCCCAACGATAAGCCGCCTCGTCGTCGCCGGCCGCTTCGGCGGCCAGCATGGCCCCGTACAAGGTGTTGTAGCGGCCCGGCCAGATTTCGTCGGAGGATTGATAGGCATCCAGTGCGTCTTCGGGCCGGTCGAGTGCCATGTAGACATCGCCCAATGCCTCGTTGGGTGGCAGCAGAGCCCCGGGGGTGATGGGATGTTTCTCGACCGCGTTCTCGATTTCGACCGAGCGCTGCAAGGCTTCGATGGCCCGCTGATGATCGCCCCTGGCATGAGCCAGCCACCCGGCCACCAGGTATTCGTCAATCCCGATGTAGCGGGCAAAAAGGTGCTCACCCTGCTGCTCGGCCTGTTCGCGCAATTGGCGAATGCGTTCAAGTGCTGTCTGTGCCTGGTCCAGCTCTTCAATATGAACGGCGCCGAGACCACGGCCGACCCAAGTTTGTGATTCCGACCACAGCCCGACCGGGCTTTCCCAGGGTAGCTCGGGCGGCTGGCGGGCCTGCAGGTCGGCCGCCTGCTGCCAGTCACGGCGTTCCACGGCCATCCGCGCCGGCATGGTGGCGGCATGGAAAGCACTGATGTGGGTGCGCTGCATGTCTCCCTTGACAAGCGTTTCTTCCAGGATCTGGCGGGCCTGCTCATCCTCGCCGCGTTGCAGATGGGCATAAATCAGGTAGTCCTGAGCATGCGGGTAATGATGTGAGATGTATTCGCCGGCCGGGAAGTCCAGCGCCGCCCGGGCCGATGCGCGATTCCACTCGATCACTTCAGGCCAGTCCCCGAGGCGCACGTAGATGTGTGAGGGCATGTGCAGGGCATGCGGTACTTGTGGTGCAATCCGTCCATAGGCCTCGACCATGTCGAGGTTGCGGTCGGCTCGCCCGTCAATGTCATCGCCATGGATCAGGTAATGGATGGCCCCGGGATGAGTGGGCTCTTCGGCGTGCACGGCGCGCAGCAGGGACTCGGCGCGATCATGCAGTGGGTGGGGATCGTCTGCCCCCTGGGCCTCGGCCAGAAGCGCCAGTCCGAACAGGGCGGCAATATCCAGGTCATCGGGGTGGGCCTGGTGGGCTTTTTTCATGCCATCATGCCAACGTCTCTGGCGGGTGGCATAGTCGGTATCCTCCGGATCCCGAAAGAATTCAGCGGTGGCATGAATCAGGGCGCTTTCGCGTTCACTTTCGGTTCGCTCGGCCGCCTTCCTCGACAGAGTCCGGCCGCGTTCAAGGTCTTCGATCGGCGGACGAGTACCCCACAGTGGCTGGAACAGCGTCGTGGCCACTCCCCAGTGGGCCATGGCGCAATCCGGGTCGGCCACTGTGATTTCCTTGAACAGGCCGCGGGCCTGTTCATACATCATGTGGTGCATCATCGCCAGCGCCCGGTCAAATGCCGGGCTGGCCGCCTCGCTGCAGCTGGCGCCGAAGTCGACCCGACCGATATCGGCCTCGGGATCAATGGGCGCATCGTCGTGCATATGCATGTGGTCGTGGCCGGACTCATGCTCGTCATGATCATGCCCGGCCACGGAGTGGGTGCTGACCAGCATCAGCGCCAGCAAGCCGGATTGTAAAAGACGTTCAAGCGACATGGTGGCCTCCGGTTGGTTTTCTCTTGCCTCGATCCACGGAATGTGGGCGGGAAACCCGCCAGAGAATTTCGACGTTGTCGCTATTCGGGCAGGTTGCCCAGAGCGGCTTGAATTGCGGTTCTACGGGGGTGGTCGTCAAGTCCCAGTGCAACGAATCGTTGGTCGGCCTCGTGCAACACCCGGCGGGTTTCATCGGGGCGCTGGAGATCGAGGAGGATTTCGGCTTTGAGCAGGCGGCGACTCAGCGAATCCAGAACCTGTCCGGCCTGGTCGTGAATTTCCAATGCCAGCTTGATCTCTTCCAGTGCCTGTTGCGGGCGCTGATTGGCCTGGTGGCAGGTTGCCCGGGCTTCATGCAGTTGGGCACGGTTGCGCGGATGACCTTTAAGGGTGTCGGAATGCTGCATGGCCTCAAGCAGTTGCTGACCACCCGGGCCGTCATCGGCCAGGCAACGTGTCCAGGCATAAAGCATGTCCAGTGAGGCGATTACTCGCGGATCCCAGTCGTCCTGCTCCAAAGCCAGGGCATGGGCCCGGGCCAGATCGTCAACAGCAGCCTCGGTGCGATCCAGGCGGGCGTTGAAGGCGCCGCGCTGGCTGTAATAAAGCGGCCACTGTTCCAGTGATGACCCCAGGGCTTCGGCATGTTCGTCACTGGCGTATCGTAGCGCCTCGAAGGCTTCTTTGGTCCGGCCGGTGTTGATCAGGATGTGTGCCAGACTGCGGCGCGCCACGGCACGGTAGTCGACCGGATCCGGATAGATTTGATCATAGAGCTCAATGGCGCGACGGGCCCGGCGCTCGGCCTCGTCGAATCGACCCAGAGCAAGCTCGAGGCCAATGCTGTTGGCCAGCGCGACCACGTGACCCTGGCCCGTTTCCCCCACGGCCAGTCTGTAGGCCTCGATGGCCTGGGTCCGCAGGTGAGCTGCCTGGTCGAGGTTGCCGGAGGCCGCATTCAGGCCACTCAGGGCATCCAGTAATGCCCCGCCTGTAAGATCACTCAGATGACCCGGTTGATAGAGATCCTCATACAGTGGCTCGACCAGGCTCAGGGCTTGTGCATGGTTGCCGCGGTGGCGTTCGATCCAGGTTCGTTGAATCCGGTTTTGAGCCAGCAGATCATACCCCTCCTCGGCGCCGCCCAGCCGGGACTCGGCCGCGATGAGTAACGCCTCGGCATCGTCTAGGCTGTCGCCGTCGGCGATCATCAATCGAGCTTTCAGTTGCATGGCCCGAGCCTGGTCGACCGGATCCAGTCCAGTGGTTTCAGACATCAGTTGCAGTGCTGCTTCCACCAGGGGCCGGACTTGATCGTAAAGGTTCTGCGACTGATAGACCTGGCCCAGCGCAACCAGCATGCCGAACCGTTCTTTGGCTGGTGCCGATTCGGAGTCCAGCGCCCTTTGCGCCCCTCGTTCCAGGATCTCGGCGGTGGTCGGTAGCTCGTCCCGGGGTTGGGTCGGCCGGGTGGCCCGAAACAGGTCGAGCAGAAAATCACGCAGGGCCGTGGCGCGCGCCAGGGCAGACTCGCTTTCAGCCAGCGCGGCCTCGGCCCGAGCGGCTTCGGTGCGGGCAAGATCCCGTTCGGCCATGACCTGCCAGGCCATCCAGACGCCGGCACCGGAAAGGGTGAGCAGCGCCAGAGTGCTGACCAGCGCCACGGCGGTATTGCGTTGCACCCAGCGCCTGAACCGGTAGCCCAAGCCGCCCGGATAGACCCGGACGGGCAACTGCTCCAGCCAGGCCTGCAGATCCGATGCGAGCGCGGTTGGCGAGGCATAGCGTTGTTCGGGGCTTGTGGCCGTGGCGCAGTCGATAATGGCACGCAGATCGGCTGATACGGGGTGATCGCTGAGCAGGTCTTCCAGCAGTCGGCCCAGTTGCCAGATATCCGAAGCGGTGGTCAGGGGGCCGCCCTGGCGTTGTTCGGGGCTGGCGTAATCGGGTGTCAGGCCGTAACTGGATCCGATTGCCCCCCCTGTCAGGCGAGAAATTCCGAAATCGAGCAGGCGGGGTTGACCGCGACCGTCAATGAGGACATTGGAGGGTTTGATGTCACCGTGAATCAGCCCGCGGCGATGCGCATGCTGCACCGCCTGACACAGGTTCATGACCAGACCCAGGCGCTCGCGCAGCCCCAATGTTTCGGCATGCCGGTCGATGGTTTGCCCCGATGCGTAATCCATGGCGAACCACAGCATGCCGTCATCGGTCTGGCCACCATCGATCAGTCGCGCAATATGCGGGTGGTCCAGGCTCGACAGCAGTTCGCGTTCCCGTGCCAGGGCTTCACGGCCCCCCGGCGTCGGCCGATCACCGCGCAGCCACTTCAGTGCGACGTTCTTGTTGAAAGCCCCGTCGGCGCGCTCGGCCAGGAAGACCACACCACTGCCGCCCCGACCGAGCTCACGAACAATTCGCCAGGCGCCGATTCGATCACCCGGCTCGGGCTCACGGATTTCGGCCAGGCGCTTGAGAAAACCCCGGAATAGCGGGCCGTCAAGCAACTTGCCGGGACGCAGGGAGTCGTCGCTCATGAATCAAGGTGCTGTGTCAGCCAGTCCCGGGCGGCCTGCCAGTCCCGCTGCACGCTGCGCAAAGACCGGTCCAGGGCGTCGGCGGTTTCCTGCTCGGTCAGTCCGGCAAAGAAACGGCATTCGACCACGTTGGCCTGGATCGGTCGGATTTCGGCCAGTTTCTCGAGAGCCTGATCGACCGCCAGACAATGCTCGGCCTCGGATCGCTCGGCGGCATCGGAGTCGCGCAATTGAACATGCGTGGCGCCGCCGCCACGTTTTTCCGCCAGCCGTTCGCGCGCGTAGTCCACCAGTAGTTGGCGCATGATCCGCGCGGCCAATGCGAAAAAATGGGAGCGATCATTGATCTCGATCTGTCTGCTGTTGAGAAAACGCAGATAGCACTCATGAACCAGGCTGGTCGTGTCCAGCGCTTTCGCATCACCCTGGCGACAGCGGTGGGCGAGTCTGCGAAGGTCAACATAAAGCAAGCCCACAAGCCGATTCAGGGCAGGTTGGTCGCCTTCACCTGCTGCCTTCAACAGGAGTGTCAGTTCACCCGGCATGTTGCATGCGATTGAATCACAAACATGAGCAACGAGCATATCACCCCTGAGCCTTCATTGAAAAAGCGAGGAGAGGCATCGTCAGCCGATTTGCAGGACGCTTTTCGGGGCTGGCTTCGGTTCTTCAATTCGATTGAATTTCACGAGTTCTTTATGTTCCAAAAGGTGGGCGGGTCGTCGCCGGATCGCTCTGAGCACCCCTTGACATGGATGCAGAGCGCGAGGGTCATGACCGGGTCCATTCATAACAAACACATATTCTGGAGGCTAAAACCATGTTCAGACGTTTCTTTCTCGCAAGCCTGTTGCTGGCCCTGAGTGCTGCACCAGCTGCTGCCCAGTGGACGGGTAGCGTGGGTTATAGCCACTTTACCGACGACTTCGATGTCGGCGTGATCGTTGGTTCCTTCGGCTACGAGTTTCCTGTCGCGGACGGCTTTTCCTTGGTGCCCGAGTTTCGTGCGGGCGTTGGTGTTGTTGACGACACCATCAATGTTGGAGGCACCCGGGTCGATTTTGAAATTGAAAACCTCTACGGTTTCTCCAACCGTTTCCAGTTCGATTTCGGCAATGACATGTATGCCTTCGGTGTGGTCTCCCATGTCAACTACAAGACCAAGGCCTCCAGCGCTGGCATGTCCGTTTCCGATCGTTCGTGGGAATGGGGTTTCGGTGGTGGCCTGGGCTACATGTTCAATCCGAACAATGGCCTGGACTTTTCCTGGGAGCGCATTGACGGTGATGTCGACCGGTTCAATCTCGGCTGGCGGTTCCGCTTCTGATCTCGACCATTGTCTCCAGGCCCGGTCCCGGGCCTGGAGACAGTATTCCAATTTTCCCGCCGAGCTTGCGGCAGTCTGAAAACCTAATCAGCGCATCCAGGGCAAATCATCCAGATCCACGTTGCCGCCGGTCAGGATGATTCCAATTCTTTTTCCAGCCGCTTCGACTTTTCCTTCAAGCAGGGCGGCTACCGGTACGGCGCACGAGGGTTCGATGATGATCTTCATTCGTTCCCAGACCTTGCGCATGGCATCGATTATGGCGTCCTCGGACACTGTGACAATCTCGTCAACATGCTTTCGGATGAGCTGGAAGTTCAGTTGGCCCAGAGTGGTGCGCAGACCATCGGCGATGGTGTGAGCGCGAGCGGCGGGTTCGATGC
>PWWM01000208.1 GCA_003561495.1 Gammaproteobacteria bacterium | reverse complement strand
TGATCGGCTTCATCGTCGTCACCCTGGTCACCACCTGGGGCGTATTTTGGGAAACGCTGACCGATCTGGCCTTCCGTTCCGGCCCGGAAGCTGCCGCGGCAGCGCGCGGCCTGGGTGTGAACATGAACCTGATCGGGCTGTTTTACCAGATGGGCTACCTGATGTTTCCGGCAGTGGTGCCGGTGGCGGCCTGGATCCTGATGAACCGGGACTTTATCGAAAATCATGTTCTGCGCAAGCGTCGGTGAACCGATGGTTGTTGGTCGTTGTCTGTTGATTGGCTTGGTCTCGATCACCATCAAGCCCAAGTTCAACCTGGAGCTATAATCGCAAACCTCATGGAAACTCAGCCCGTTACCGCCACCGACGAGTCCGATCTGCTGCCCAGTATTGGCGAGCACCTCGAAGACCAGGCCGCCGAGCTGTGTGCGCTGATGGTCGAGCAGGGACGCTTGCGCGAGGAAGATCTCAATCGCGCCCGGGCCTACCGTGATCAGCATGGCGGCAACCTGCTGACGCTGCTGGTGCGCCTGGGGCTGGTTTCTGAGCGTGACCTGGCGCGCGCGCAGTCCGAACTGCTCGATATCGAACTGATCAGTGACAAGGAATACCCCGAGGAGGGGCCGGAAATCGAGGATATCTCGATCCGCTACATGAAACAGCAGCATCTGGTGCCGATCAAGGTCAGCGACACTGAGGTGGTCGTGGTCATGGCGGATCCGCATGATCGCTTCGCCCTCAAGGCGCTGTCCATGGCCACCGGTCGCAAGGTCATCCCCAAGGTGGGCGTGACCTCAGAGATCGACAACACCATCGAGCGCTACTTTGGCGGCGGCAAGAGCGCCATGGGCCAGATCGCCGAGTCGCTGGGCGGCGAAGGTGGCGCCGAAGACGAGGAAGATGTCGAACATCTACGCGACCTGGCTTCCGAGGCGCCGGTCATTCGCCTGGTCAACCTGATTCTGCAGCGCGCCGTCGAGTCGCGCGCCTCTGATATTCATATCGAGCCCTTCGAGAATCGCCTCAAGGTGCGCTATCGCATCGATGGCGTATTGCAGGAGGTCGAGGCCCCGCCGGCGCGCTCCACCGCGGCCGTGATTTCGCGCGTCAAGATCATGGCCAAGCTCAATATTGCTGAACGGCGTCTGCCGCAGGACGGTCGCATCATGCACCGGGTCGGCGGCAAGGAGCTCGATCTGCGTGTCTCCAGTGTTCCCACCGCACACGGTGAAAGTGTGGTCATGCGTATTCTAGACCGCGAGGCCGTGGTGCTGGATTTCATCAGCCTGGGATTTACCGAGGATGCCCGCAAGACCTTCATCAAGTCGCTGGAGATGCCGCACGGCATCATTCTGGTCACCGGTCCGACCGGCTCGGGCAAGACCACAACCTTGTACACCGCGCTCAACCACCTCAATACGCCCGAGCGCAAGATCATTACCGTGGAAGACCCGGTCGAATACCAGATCGAGGGCATCAATCAGATCCAGGCCAAGCCTGCGATCGGACTGGATTTTGCCGGCGCGCTGCGCTCCATCGTGCGCCAGGACCCGGATGTGATCATGATCGGCGAAATGCGTGACCTGGAAACGGCCAAGATCGCCATTCAATCCGCCCTGACCGGTCACCTGGTGCTCTCGACCCTGCATACCAATGACGCCGCCGGCGGCGTGACCCGTATGCTTGATATGGGTGTGGAAGACTATCTGCTGACATCCACGGTCAACGCCATCATGGCCCAGCGCCTGGTGCGCCGATTGGACCCGGATTGCGCCGAACCCTATGAAGTGCTGCCGGAAATGGTCAAGGAGCTCGGCCTCGACAAGCTCACCGATGCCGACCCCATTACGCTTTATCATCCCGGCAGTTCCGAGGCCAGTCCGACCGGTTATCGCGGTCGAACTGGCATTCATGAGCTGTTACCGCTGTCGGAAGAAATCCGGCGCATGATCATGAAACATGCCACCTCCGGAGAGATCGAACGTCAGGCCCGCCAGGAAGGCATGCTGACCATGTACGAGGACGGACTGCTCAAGGCCCTCAAGGGTGAGACCTCGGCCGAGGAAGTGCTGCGGGTGACCCAGGAAGCCTAAATGCCACTGTTCGAGTACAAGGCGGTCTCGCCGACTGGAGAAACCCTGACGGGTGAGATGGAGGCGCCGAGTTCCGAGCTGGTCATTGCCCATCTGCAGGAGTCCGGCAACATCCCGGTGAATGCCCGCGAAGTCGGGTCCGGTTTTCGCCTGGAGTCGCTGTTTCGTGGCAAGCGCGGGCTCTCTCAGCGCGAGATTGGTGACATGACCCAGCAGTTGTCAACACTGCTCAGCGCCGGCCTGCCGCTGGATCGCTCGCTGGGCATCCTGACCGAGCTGGCCGAAAACGAGCGGGTCGAGTCGACCATCGAAAAAATTCGAAATCATGTGCGTGAAGGCGGATCGCTATCCGAGGGCCTGGAGGCACGCCATGGCGTCTTCTCGCGTTTTTACATCAACATGGTTCGGGCCGGTGAAATCGGCGGGTCACTCGATCAGACGCTTTCGCGCATGGCCGAGTACCTGGAACGGGCCAAGGAATTGAAGGACAGCGTCATCTCGGCACTGATTTATCCGGCCCTGCTGGTGGTGCTGGCCATTGCTTCGCTGATGTTGCTGATGATTTACGTGATCCCGCAGTTCACTCCGATGTTCGAGGATTTCGGTGGCGATCTGCCGATGCTGACCCGGATCGTGGTCGGTGTGGGCGACATCCTGCAGAATTTCTGGTGGGCTCTGGTGGGTTTCTTCGTGCTGATCGTGGTGTGGTTTCGCATGCAGATGCGATCGCCGGTTTCCAGGCGTCGCTGGGATGCGCGCTTTCTCGCCATGAAATGGGTGGGCGATGTCATCGCCAAGATCGAAACAGCCCGCCTGAGCCGCACCACCGGCACTTTGCTGGTCAACGGCGTGCCCCTGTTGTCGGCACTTTCGATCGCCAAAAATGTCATGACCAATACGGTTTTGGCAGACGATGTGGCCGAGGCGGCCAAGCAGGTCAAGACCGGAACGCCGATGGCTCGCGCCCTGGCGCAGAACGGCAACTTTCCCCGCCTGGCCCTGCAAATGGTCAATGTCGGCGAGGAAACCGGCAAGCTCGACGAAATGCTGCTCAAGGTCGCCGATACCTATGATCGCGAGGTCAGCGTGACCATTGACCGGTTGATGGCGATGCTGGTGCCGGTGTTGACCCTGGCGCTGGCCTTCCTGATCGGTGTGATCGTGATGTCGGTATTGATGGCGATTCTGAGTGTGAACGAATTGATTGCCTGATTTTCTAAGTGTGTAAGGAGTCTGTCCCCTCCGCATCGGATCGGGACCATGAAAAGAGGTTTGGTAGGAAATGAAGACGATGACTGCAACACGGGGTTTTTCACTGATTGAATTGCTGGTGGTACTGGTGATTCTCGGTTTGATTGCGGGGCTTGTGGTGCCCAACATCATGCAGCGCGGCGAGGACGCCAAGGTGCGCGCGGCCCAGGCCGAGATTCAGCGATTGTCGATGGCTGTCGACGAGTTCTACCTGGACTCGGGCCGCCCCCCGCGCGAGCTGCGCGAACTGGTCGAGCGCCCGGCCAATGCCCGCAACTGGAACGGGCCGTACGTGAATGCTTCCAACCTGGTTGATCCCTGGGACAATCCCTACAACTATCGCTACCCGGGTCAGCATCGGTCCTATGACATCTTTTCCAACGGCGCGGACGGGTCGCCGGGCGGTGAGGGCATCAATCGACCGATCACGAATTGGGATTGATCGGGTGCCCGATTCAGTCTGACGGAGTTTTCATGGCGCTTTGCCGAAGTCGCAGTTTCGGTCGATCGGGACTCGGGACTCGGGACTCGGGACTCGGACGTTCAGGTCCTGGATTTGGGCGGTCAGGCGGTTTTTCGCTGCTGGAGTTGATGGTGGTGATGGTGCTGGTGGCCTTGCTGTTTGCAGTCGTTGGCGTTTCCGTGACCCGCTCGGTGTCCGGCGCCGAGATTCGCAATGCCGCGCGTGAGCTGACTGCCGATCTTCGCTATGCCCGGGGGCAGGCCATCGTTCAGCGCCAGCAAAAGGTTTTTCGAGTGGATGCCGAGGCGCGAACCTGGCAGGCACCGGGGCGCGATCCGGTTCAGTTGCCCGAAGGGCTGGATATCACGCTCAATACCGCGCGTTCGGAACTGACCGGTGAGCGAGCCGGTGGCATTCGCTTCTATCCGGACGGTGCATCGACTGGCGGCAGTGTGGTGCTGAGCATCGATGGCCGCGAATGGCATGTCACGGTCGGTTGGCTGACCGGCGAGATCGGCCTGGAGCGGGACGTGCAATGAAACCATCACGATCCCAAGGCGGTTTTACCCTGATCGAGGTCATGGCGGCATTCGCCGTGTTTGCCCTGTTGTTTGGCGTGGTGTTGCAGGTCCTGTCGACCTCGATGCAGAACACCCGACGGGCCGGGGATTACACCCAGGCGGCGCTGTGGGCGCAGACCAAGCTCGATAGTGCAGGATTGGAGCAGATGATCGAGCCGGGCCGCACGTCGGGGCGTTTTGATGATCGCTTTTCCTGGACGCTGGATGTTTCCGAAGAAATGATGTTTGATGCCATGGGCGTGGATGTGGTCGATTTGCCGATTGCCTTGTACCGGCTGGAATTGGTCGTGGAGTGGGGTGATGAGCGCCCGCGCGAGGCCGTCTTTACCACTCTGCGCAGTGTCGATATGCACTGGGAAGAGCGTCAGCGGGCGGGGATGTAGGATGCTGTCGATGCTGCCCCTATCCGATGCCCTGAAGACCACGCCGTTGTCGGTGACGCACGGCGGCCAGGTCCGGCAAGGCGGTTTTACCCTGATCGAGGTGATGCTGGCGATTACCCTGGTGGCATTGATCATGGCGCTGGCCTATGGTGGCTTTCGGGCCAGCAACCGGGCGACTGCCAGTGGCGAGGCCCTGATCGAGGAAACCAACCAGTTACGGGTCACCCACCAGTTCATTCGTCGCCAGCTCAGTCTGGCTCAGAACCTGATCATCGAGGAAGGCGACGAGGAGGGCATGCAGATCCGCTTCGAGGGCGAACGCGACCGGGTGCGTTTCATTGCACCCATGCCGGGGTATCTCAGTTTCGGCGGTTCCTACGTCCAGCAGATTTCGCTGGAGCGTGGGGTTGATGGCATGGAACTGGTCTACTACTACGCGATGCTCAACGGCTACGAGCCGGGCGAAATCGAGCAGACCGAGGGCATCGTCCTGATGAGCGGTTTTCGTGATGCGTCCTTTTTGTACCTGGGTCAGGACGAGGAGGGTTTCGACACCTTCTGGGATGACTTCTGGGAAGAGACCGACCAATTGCCACTGGCCGTCGTGCTGGAGGGTGATCTGGACCGCGACAATGGTCTGGTCTGGCCGGACCTGTACGCCCCGGTCATGGTGGATTCAATCGCCGGCCCGCAGGCGCGTCCCGGACAGATCCGTCGCCCGGATGATCTTATTCGCGGCGGTGATCGACGCCGTGAGCGAGCTCGCAGGTAGGCGATGAGCAGGCGCTTTCATCAACGCGGCATTGCCCTGATCGTCGTGCTTTGGGTGCTGGTATTGCTGACCATCGTGGTCGGCATCTACGCCGTGCTGGCCCGGACCGAGACCCTGCAGGCCCGATTCCTGTTTGATGTCACCGAGGCGCGTTATGCCGCCGAGGCTGGTATTCACCGGGCCGCATTCGAGATGCGCAATCCGGACCTGGAAACCCGCTGGGTACCTGACGGGCGCCCGCATTACATCGAGTTTGGAGACGCCATTGTCGAAATCCGGATTACCGACGAATCGGGTCGGATCGACATCAACCGGGCCGATCCGGAACTTTTGATCGAACTGTTCATCTCACACGGTGTCGATGAGCTGGAAGCCTGGCACCTGTCCGACGCAATCGAGGATTGGCGCGATGGTGACGACATTCCGCGCCTGTATGGGGCCGAAATCGACGACTATCTGGCCGCCGGTTATCCTTATGGGCCGGCCAATCAGGACTTCCAGTCGGTCGACGAGTTGCAACAGGTCATGGGCATGACCTGGGAGCTTTTTCAGCAAATCGAAGGGCTTTTGACCGTGCACAGCCGCTCCAGCCAGGTCAACCCGGCGTTTGCACCCGCTGAAGTGCTGGCGGCCATGCCGGACATGACAATTGATGATGCCCGCGCTTTTATCGAGGAGCGTTTCCAGTATCATCCCTCGGACCAGGCGGCCCTGATCATGCCCAACGGCCAGGTGGTCAGTTTGCAGGGGGGCGGAGGGACCTTCAGTGTTTATTCACGGGCGACACTGGAAAACGGCGCCTGGACGGCCATTGAGGCCACGATTCGTCCGGGCACCAACATTCGCGGCCAGCCGTTTCGTGTATTGCGCTGGCGAGAACATGTAGAGGATCGATGATTTTGAGCGCCGTCAACGAATACTGGACCAGTCTGACGGCCCGTTACCGGGCCAGCCCGTTACCGGCTTTCTTTCGCTGGTGGGGAGGTGAACTGATCCAGTTGGTTCCGGAGTCCCTGCGCCAGCGCATGATGCCGCCGCGGCCAACGGTCTGGCTGGTGGCTGATCTCGAAAGTGCGGATCTGGAAGTCTGGATCGGCGGTGATGACCCGCAACATCGGGATACTTATGGCAAGGACGAGGATGCGCACATTCTGCGTGGCCGCTGGCAGGAATTGCTAAATTCCTTTACCGATGGCGCCCCGGAGATCCGTTTGTGTCTGCCGGCTGACGAAGTCCTGCAGCGTCCGGTGGAATTGCCGCTGGCGGTCGAGGCCAACCTGGGGTCGGCGGTCAGTTACCAACTCGATCAGCTCACCCCTT
>PWWM01000023.1 GCA_003561495.1 Gammaproteobacteria bacterium | reverse complement strand
TGCCCGGATGCTCGGCCGTCGACTGCCGAAAATCGCCCGAGCCCTCAATGTGTCCTATCTGCTGGAAGGCTCCATCCAGCGTGATAACGACAACGTGCGCGTTCATGTCAGCCTGGTCGACGGCCACAACGGTTTCGAGCTCTGGGGGCAGAGCTATCACGGGTCCATCTTGGATGTTCTGGGCCTGCAAGACGAGATCACGGAGTCGGTCATCCGCGAGCTGGCGGGCGCCCTGCACCTCAAGCCCGGCACTCGGCTGCAGGTCGTGCAGTTCAACGACCGCATCGAGCTGATCCCGCTGCGTGCCGCCAAGAGCCTGCGCGGGTCGCTGACGGGCCTGGATACGCGCGTCCCGCGCGATGATGATCGCGTCTACGAAAACATGAACGTCGTCGACCTCGGACTGGTTGGAATACTTTGCCGACGGTCCGAACGCCGGACATTGCGCTGATGCCATCGAAGACACCACACCCCTGGTGGTGCCGTCGATCACTTTGCTGGAGGTCTTCAAGCGCATCAGCTGGCAGCGCTACGAGACCACCGAGTTGCAATGTGCCGCTGTGATGCAGCAAGGGCGGGTCATTGCCCTCGAGGGGGATCCCGGGGGCTGATTCCGCCGCCGGCCTGATGCCCTGCAGGTTTTTCGAGCCCGCTGCATAATGGCTGCTCGCATCGAGCTTTCCAATACCGAAGCTTTACAATGAACAAGCTGATTTTTTCTCTAAGCGCACTGATCATCATGTCCAGCCTTTACACGGCCTCAAGCCATGCCTCCGAGCGTGCCCGCGACCTGGGTGTGGAGATTGGCATTCTCGCGCCCGGCCCGCACAACGCCATCACCGACGTGGCCGGGGTCAAAGTGGGTCAGGTCACGCTCATCGAAGGAGAGTCCGTACGCACCGGAGTGACCGCCATCCTTCCCCATGACGGCAATCCGTTCATCGATCGGGTGCCGGCCGCGGCGTATGTCGGCAACGGTTTCGGCAAGGCGGTTGGATTGAGTCAGGTGCAGGAGCTGGGGGAACTGGAAACTCCGATTGTCCTGACCAACACCCTGAGTGTCTACCAGGCAGCTCACGGGCTGGCTGATTGGGTTCTGGGTCTGGCCGGCAACGAGGACGTGCGCTCGGTCAATGCCGTGGTTGGCGAGACCAATGATGGGTATCTCAACGATATTCGCGCCCGTGTCATCACACCCGAACATGTCAGGGAAGCCATTGAATCGGCCGACGGCGGGCCGGTGGTCGAGGGTAATGTGGGCGCCGGTACAGGAACCCGGGCGCTGGGTTTCAAGGCCGGTATCGGCACCAGTTCGCGGGTCCTGCCGGCTTCCGAGGGTGGTTACACCCTGGGTGTGCTGGTGCAGTCGAATTTTGGCGGTGTGCTGGCCATTGACGGAATACGCGTGGGTGAAGCACTGGGCCGTCACTACCTGGCCGATCATGTGCCTTACACGCCTGAAGATGACGATGGCTCGATCATGATCATCGTGGCCACCGATGCGCCGGTGATGGCTCGCAATCTGGAACGACTGGCCAAGCGGGCGTTGCTGGGCGTGGGGCGGGTCGGCGGATTCATGGCCAATGGCTCGGGCGACTACGTGATCGCCTTTTCCACCGCCAAGTCGGTTCGTATTGAACACGATGGTCGTGACCGTCACGAACTGACTGAATTATCGAATGCCGCAATGACGCCGCTGTTTCTGGCTGCCGTGGAGGCCACCGAAGAGGCGATTGTCAACTCGCTGCTCATGGCCGAAACCATGACCGGTCATCAGGGACGGCGCATTGAAGCATTGCCGGTCAAGGACATCATGGATTTACTGGAGAAAGCAAGGAAATGAATTTGAAGTACTTCATCCCCGCAATCTTATTGTTGCTGGCCAGCCCGGTCGCAGCCGACGACCATTCCCCCGAGTATCAGCGCGCGCTGGAGCTGCTGGCTGAAACACCATTGATCGATGGTCACAATGATGTGCCCTGGCAGTATCGCGCCCGGGTTGACAATCGCCTGGCCGAAATCGACTTCGCCGGCGATACTCGTCAACTGGATCCACCCATGCATACCGATCTGGACCGCTTGCGGTCCGGGCGCGTCGGTGGACAATTCTGGTCCATTTACGTGCCGCCGAGATATTCCGGTGACGAGGCGGTGCGCGTTCAGCTCGAGCAATTCGACATTGCCCATCGCCTGATCGACGCCCATGACGAACTGAAGTTCGTCACGACCGCCGACGAGCTCGAAGCGGCCTTTTCCGAGGGGCATGTCGCTTCCCTGCTCGGCATGGAAGGCGGTCATGTGATCAACAACTCCCTGGCGGTGTTGCGCATGTTCCACGAACTGGGAGCGCGTTATCTGACGTTGACCCATTGGCAGGCCCATGACTGGGCCGATGCAGCCACCGACGATCCGCGCCATGACGGTCTCAACGCGTTCGGCAAGGAAGTCGTGCGCGAGATGAATCGATTGGGCATGCTTGTCGATCTGTCGCATGTCAGCCCGGCAGTCATGCATGACGCCCTGGATGTCTCCGAAGCGCCGGTCATTTTTTCGCACTCCTCGGCCATGGGCGTGACCCCGCACGCGCGCAACGTGCCTGATGATGTGCTTGACCGCCTGCCGGACAATGGCGGCATCGTCATGGTGACCTTCGTGCCGAGCTTCGTGAACGAGCCATTGCGCCAGTGGGGCGCCCGGCGCGCTGCCGAGCGCTCACGCCTTCAAAGTCTGCACCCCGGGAATCCCGATGCCGTTGAAGCGGGCATGGACGCCTGGCTGAAGGACAATCCCCAACGAATCGCGACACTGTCCGACGTCGCGGATCATATTGACTACATCCGCGATCGCATCGGCAGTGAATACATCGGCATTGGCGGTGACTACGACGGCATCACCACCGTGCCCGAGGGACTGGAGGATGCCTCCACCTATCCGGCTTTGATTGCCGAACTGATCCGCCGAGATTACAGCGACGCGGAGCTGGCCGGAATCATCGGCAACAACGCGCTTCGGGTCATGCGCCAGGCCGAGGCCACGGCCGAGAGACTCCAGGCCGAACGTCCGCCCTCTGATGTGCGCATTACCGACCTGGAATAATGCAACAAAGCATGGAATTCACCAAAGAGTGCCCGAACTCGAATCAGGGCCTGCTGTTGCGAAAGAAACAAGAAGAGCAGACCACAGAGGCACAGAGGACACAGAGAAAAGAAGTAACTCTATTGTCTTTCTCTGTGACCTCCGTGCCTCTGTGGTGAGTTCTTGGTTTTTTGCCCTTACAAAGAAAAAAGTACACAGAGAAAGATTGATGAGCCAGCAACCGACTCAACCGAAATTCAGCATTGGCCAGATCATCCACCACAAGAAATACGACTACCGGGGTGTGATCGTCGATGTCGACCCGGTGTTTTCAGGCACCGAGGAATGGTATGAGCAAATGGCGGTCAGCCGCCCCCCGAAAGACCGTCCCTGGTACCACGTGCTGGTCGACGGGGCCGAGCATTCGACCTACGTGGCCGAACAGCACCTGGAGCCCGATCCGTCCGGTCACCAGATCAGCCATCCGGCGCTGGGGCAGTTTTTCGACCAGTTCGAGCGTGGCCGCTATTCTCGATCAAGCCACTTGCATTGAACGGGCCACTACACTCAGGCCAGCCTGCGCCAGGCCCACTCCACTGGCCCTTGCCTGAACCAGCGCAGCCACAGCGCCATGAGGGCGGTGTAGGTCAGGGTGATCAGTAGCCAGGCCATCAACGTGCCGGGAGCGTTGAATTGGCCTTTCATACCCAGCCCCCAGCCGTAAAAGACGATCGCTGCCAGCAGGTTTTGCAGAATGTAGCAGGTCAGGGCAGTGCGCCCGACCACTTCCAGCGCGCGGGTGATCGGGCCGCGAACGACCTGGAACAGCAGTACGCCCAGGCCCAGGTAGGCCAGGGACATCAGCGGGGCGAAAAAGTACCGGGCGGCCATGGCCACGCGCGCATCGGGATAGAAGCTGGCCAGGTTGAGCGGTACACCGATGACCAGGCCGATGATCACCAGGCGGCGGGCCAGTTGTCGACCGTTCTCCCGACCATCGAACAGGCCGGCGCGGGTGAGCAACACGCCGAGTCCCATCAGAACGGTATTCAGGCCGAGCAGGGTAATGACTTCGAAACGGAAGTAAAGCGCCAGGTCCATTCGCAACCAGACCGTTTCGGAGTAACTGGCGGTGGCCAGCACCTGGCTGATGTGATCAGAGATGGGGTCTTGTCCGGATGGGTCGATGACCAGGCAGACCAGACCATAAATGAGCACATGGAGTGCCAGCGCCGCGATCATGCCGGAAATCAGGTGTACGCGTCCGCCGATGGCCAGGCCCATGACGATCAGCGAGGCCAGCGCGTATCCCATCAGAATGTCATAGCCGTACACGAGCGCAAAGTGGATAAAGCCGATACCCAGCAACAGAAGATTGCGCCATGCATAGCGCGGGGCGAATCGTGCGCCGTGCCTGACTGCCGAGCGCAATTGCAGCTGCAGTCCGACCCCGAACAGGATGGCCAGTAGCCCGAGGAATTTGCCATTGGTCAGGTAAAGCGTCAGCGCCAGCAGAAAGTCATTCAGGTCTGACCACCATTCCTTCGGCCCGAACATCACCTCGAGGTCTCCCCCCAGGTAGGAAAAGGCCCAGATGTTGGTGCCCAGCGTACCGACAATGGCCAGGCCGCGCAGGCAGTCCAGGCTGGTGATGCGCGGGCTGCCACGGTGTTCCGCTGAAAAGTATTTTCCGGCCGAGTCAGACATGCTTGCTGATTGCGTTGTGAACGCATGTTGAGTCATGCCATGCTACCCCGAACAATCAATGGACGGCACGAGATCGGTCCCAATGAAACGACTGGAGTTGATGTTGCCCCCGCCGCTGGTTGCGGGTTTGGCGGCACTGATCATGTGGGTGCTTGCAAGGCAGGGTCCCGTACTGGAGTTGGCCATCCCGGTGCGACTGTCGCTGGCGATCCTGATGACGCTTTCCGGGCTGGCAGTTGCTCTGGCCGGAGTGGTGTCCTTCCATCGTGCCGAAACCACGGTCAACCCGTTCATGCCGGAAAAGTCGACGGCGCTGGTCAGTTCGGGCATCTACCGATTCAGCCGCAACCCGATGTATCTGGGTATGTTGCTGGTGTTGCTGGCCTGGGCACTGTGGCTGACTGCACCATTGGCACTCGTTGGGCCGGCACTGTTCGTGATCTGGATCACGCGATTCCAGATTATTCCCGAAGAGCGCGCTTTGCGCGCCAGGTTCGGTCCGGAGTTTGACGCTTACTGTCGCCGAGTGCGACGCTGGATTTGATGCTTCTCACCGCGATTGGTCCCGGTCAAGTACCTCCAGAATCGCGGGCAAAAGAGCCTCATGTAGTGGCAGATCGGGGCTGACATAACTGGTCATCTGCTCCTGGATCGAGCCCTCGGCGGCCTTGAGTACATGGTTCATGCCCTCGATCCATTGACTGTCGTCGGCATGCGGAGCCAGGGCATCGAAGTCGTTGCGGCCCACTTGCAGGTCGGTGCTGCCGCCGATGATAAGAAGAGGAACGTTCAGTTCACTGGCCAATTCAGCCGGGTTCATGGCCAGCCATTCGATCAGGTAGGGCTGTACCGATGGACGAAAAAGCGTGTTGAACGTGGGCGGGATGTCTTCCACCGTGCGTCCGGATTCGAGTTCGGAAAGAATGTGCTCGAACTGATCAGCCAGATCACCGGTCCCGGCCAATTGCTCGCCGGTCTGTTCGCGCAGCACCACGCCCATGGGTCGGCCGGCCGCGGCAATGGCGACCACGCTGGCCACCGGTGCCTGGTTGGCGGCCACCTTGGCAAACAGGGCGCCTTCACTGTGACCGACCAGGTGGATCCTTTCGAAATCCCGTTCGCTCTTGCCCCAGCGGGCCCATGCTGCCAGATCGTCGGAGTAATGCGATGGACGGATCTCGCTTTCGGGCTGACCTGCGCGACTTTCGCCAATACCGCGCTTGTCGTAGCGCAATACCGCCAGACCGTTTTCGGCCAGCCCTTCGGCCAGCAATCGATGGCTGTTGTTGATCATGCCCTGCTGATTGCCATCTCGATCCGTCGGGCCACTTCCGACATGCAGGATGACCAGATCGGTGGCGCCATCAGGGTTTAGCAGAGTGCCGTGCAGGGTCAGGTCTTCGCGCGGCAATTCGACCGCCTCTTCGCCGGCCACGGCCAGACCGGAGGTCAATAACAATATCATCAGGATTCTCATCGCAAACTTTCTCCGGATTTCATGCAAGATCGGTTAACTTAGGTAAATAATATATCATATATGTTGAAGTTTATTAAAAACAGGTTTAATCTATTCAATCATGAAGCGTGCCCCTGTCCATTGTCCGGCCTGTGATGGCGAGTTGGTGATCACGGAGCTGACCTGCCTGTCCTGCGAAACTCGAGTGACCGGTCACTATCGATTGCCGTCACTTTTGCGCCTCAACCCGGATGATCAGCGATTTATCGAGGCCTTCGTGCGCGCCTCGGGCAGTCTCAAGGCCATGGCGGGCCAATTGGGGGTCAGTTACCCGACGGTCCGAAATCGCCTTGACAATATCATTGAAACGCTGGAACAAGAACCGACTCAATGAAAACGTGGCTGTTCAGACCTTTTGATCGAATGGCTGGAGCACCGGCGCTGGGACTGGGCTTGTTGATAATTGCGGTGACTGCGCTGGTGGCCCGGCGTGCCGGTTTGCATACTGATGGCGTGCTGGACCTGAACTTCGGGCCGGAAGTGGCGTTGTGGGTGCTGGTGGCCCAGGGGCTGATCAACTGGCTGTGTCTGAGTGTCCTGTTGTTGTTTACCGGGTTGTGGTTGAGCAAGGGCCGTTTTCGCCTGATTGATCTGATCGGGACCCAGGCGTTGGCGCGCTGGCCCATGTTGCTGGCGACCCTCTGGTATTCCATTCCCGGAATCGGGCAGAGCATCGAGGCAAGTACGACCCGTTTGCTGGCCACTATGCCGGACCAGCCGACCGAGGTCATTGCGCCGGTGGAGTACCTGTTCGATGCCATGTGGCTGATGCTGCTCAGCCTGCCCATCCTGGCAGCGATTGTGTGGATGGTCTGGCTGATGTATCACGGCTACAGGCTGGTCACCAACCTGAGCGGTCACCGCGCCGTTCTCAGTTTCATCGCCGCGTTGGTGATCGCCGAGGTACTGAGCAAAGTGCTGATCCATTTTCTGCTATTGCAATGACCCGATTCCTCGACCGGTTTGTGGTGCTGCTGCGTAGCCTTGCAGGCAGTCGCCGGTTTGCTCGGTGGTGAAATTCCTGCCCTGGGAGCTGGCGCACACCATATGACCGGATTTCGGGTTGTCGGGTGGTGTTGCGCGGCAATGTGCATGATCGTGATCAGTCAGTACAATAG
Organism: Gammaproteobacteria bacterium; assembly: GCA_003561495.1. Classification (GTDB taxonomy): domain Bacteria; phylum Pseudomonadota; class Gammaproteobacteria; order Xanthomonadales; family Wenzhouxiangellaceae; genus Wenzhouxiangella. The sequence continues at coordinate 15,330 of PWWM01000023.1, read as the reverse complement.
ATGGCTGCAAAGCTCACTATTGGCACGCTGAACAAGGACTGGCATGGTTCAACAACACCCTCATCCCGACGACTTGGACCCGCAGGAAACCCGGGAGTGGCTGGAGTCACTGGCCGCCGTGGTGGACCGGGACGGTCCGGAGCGGGCACATTTCCTTCTCGAACGCTTGGTCGAATTGACGCGCAGGAGTGGCGCGTATCTGCCGTTTGACCTGACTACTGCCTACATCAATACCATTTCGCCGCATCGTCAGGCGCCAATGCCGGGTGATGGCGCCATCGAGAGGCGCATTCGTCCCATCATTCGATGGAACGCCATGGCCATGGTGGTGCGTGCCGCACGACGGGGCGGCGAACTGGGTGGTCATATCGCCAGTTTCGCCTCGGCAGCCACGCTCTACGATGTGGGTTTCAATCATTTCTTCAAGGGACCGGATCACGAGGATGGTTCCGATCTGTTGTTCATTCAGGGCCATTCCTCGCCAGGGATATACGCGCGCGCTTATCTGGAAGGACGGATAACGGAAGAACAGCTCGACCGTTTCCGCCAGGAAGTCGATGGCGATGGCCTGAGCTCCTATCCACATCCCTGGCTGATGCCGGATTTCTGGCAGATCCCGACCGTGTCCATGGGCCTGGGTCCGATCATGGCGATCTACCAGGCGCGTTTTCTCAAGTACCTGAACAATCGCGAACTGATCAATGCCGAAAAGCGCAAGGTCTGGTGCTTCATGGGTGACGGCGAATGCGATGAGCCGGAGTCGCTGGGCGCGATTTCGCTGGCCGGGCGCGAAAAGCTTGACAACCTGGTGTTCGTGGTCAACTGCAATCTGCAGCGCCTGGATGGGCCGGTGCGCGGCAACGGCAAGATCATCCAGGAGCTCGAGGGCGTATTCCGCGGCGCCGGATGGAACGTCATCAAGGTCATCTGGGGTTCCTACTGGGATCCGTTGCTGGCCCGCGACACCAAGGGACTCTTGCGCAAGCGCATGGAAGAGGCGCTGGATGGCGACTACCAGAAATACAAGGCCAACGACGGCGCTTACGTGCGCGAACACTTCTTCGGCGCTTACGACGAACTGAAGGAAATGGTCGCCGATCTGTCCGACGAGGACATCTGGCGCCTGAATCGTGGCGGCCACGACCCGCACAAGATTTACGCGGCCTATCACTCGGCCACTCAGCATGAAGGCCGGCCCACGGTCATCCTGGCAAAGACCATCAAGGGCTATGGGCTGGGCAAGTCCGGCGAGGGGCAGAACATCTCGCACCAGCAGAAGAAGCTCGATGATGAGGGTGTGAAGTATTTCCGTGATCGCTTCAATGTACCGATCAAGGATGAGGAGATCGGCGAGGTGCCCTACTATCATCCCGGCGAGGATTCCGAGGAAGTGCGCTACATGAAAAAACAGCGCGAGAAACTCGGTGGTTTCCTGCCGCAGCGCCGGTTTGAGGCCAAGCCGTTGGAAATCCCCGGCCTCGATGCCTTCGAATCCATCACCAAGGGCTCGGATGGTCGTGAAATTTCGACCACCATGGCCTTCGTGCGTTGCCTGGCGGTGTTGCTCAGGGACAAGAATCTCAAGAAGCACATCGTGCCGATCATCTGTGACGAGGCACGTACCTTCGGCATGGAAGGACTGTTCCGCCAGATCGGCATCTATGCCCCGGAAGGCCAGCTCTACGAGCCGGTCGATTCCGACCAGTTGATGTATTACAAGGAAGATCGCAAGGGCCAGGTGTTGCAGGAGGGCATTACCGAGGCCGGGTCCATGAGTTCATGGATTGCCGCGGCCACCAGTTATGCCTCCAGCGGCCTGCCGATGATCCCGTTCTATGCCTTTTACTCCATGTTCGGTTTTCAGCGCATCGGTGATCTGGCCTGGGCGGCCGGTGACATGCGCGCCCGCGGATTCCTGATCGGCGGCACCTCGGGCCGGACCACCCTCAATGGCGAGGGCTTGCAGCACGAGGACGGCCACAGTCATGTGCTGGCCTCGACCATTCCCAATTGTGTTTCCTACGACCCGGCTTTTGGCTACGAACTGGCCGTCATCGTGCAGGATGGATTGCGCCGCATGTATGCCGAGCAGGAGGACGTCTACTACTACATCACCGTACTCAACGAGAACTATGCCCACCCGGAAATGCCCGAAGGCAGCGAGGAAGGGATTCGCAAGGGAATGTACTTGCTTCGCGAGGGCGCGAAGCGGGAAACGGAAGACGGTAACGGGGAGGCGCCCCGGGTGCAGTTGATGGGGTCGGGATCAATCTTGCGCGAGGTAATTGCAGCTTCCGAGCTGCTCGAGCAGCATTATGGCGTCAGCGCGGATGTCTGGTCGGTGACCAGTTTCAATGAACTCAGGCGCGAGGCGCATGCGGTGACCCGTCGCAACCGGCTCAATCCTGAGGGCCCGGCGACTTCACCTTATGTCACCGCAATTCTGAAGGGCCGGCCTGGGCCGGTGGTGGCGGCCACCGACTATATCCGAACCTATGCTGACCAGGTTCGTGAATATATTCCCCAGGAGGATTATCTGGTGCTGGGCACCGATGGTTTCGGTCGATCCGACACGCGCGAAAATCTGCGGCGCTTTTTCGAGGTTGATCGAAATCACATTGCCTGGACGGCGCTGGTTGGCCTGAATCGGCGTGGTCAGTTCGACGACAAGGATCTGGTCAAGGCCCGCAGTGCGCTCGAGATCGATCCCGACAAGCCCTTGCCGCTGTCGGTTTGAGGCAAGTTGGACCTTTCGACACGCGAACCATGCCGTGTCGAAGAGTTCGATATCGTCCGTCGGGGACACGCGCGGGCGATTTGCGCTCAGGCGCTTCTTGCCTTCGGCAAACCGCACCTGACCTACAATCTGCGCTGCCCGACCTATACTTGAATCGGAATAGAGAGCAAAGTTGATGAGTGAGACCAAGGAAATCCGCGTCCCTGATATTGGTGACTTCGACAAGGTGCCGGTCATCGAGATTCTGGTCGCCGAGGGCGATGATGTTGATGCCGAGCAGTCGCTGATCACACTGGAGTCGGACAAGGCCACCATGGAAGTGCCGTCGCCTTCGGCCGGGAAACTCGTGGAGTTGAAGGTCAAGGAGGGCGATGAGGTGGGTGAGGGGGACGTGATTGCGGTGGTGGAGGTGGCCGGTGATGAAGACGGGGAGACGGGAGCCGGAAGACGGGAGACGGAAAAGGAAGATGTAGGTCGGCCCAACGCGGCCGACGGACAAGGCTCGGAAAAGTCAAAAAGCTCAGACAAGCCCGAAGAGTCCGAAGAAAGCACCCCGGAAACCGGAAACCGGAAACCGGAAACCGATTCCTCAAAAGACGACCTGCCCCCTCCGCCAGTGCCGTTCGATGAAATGGATCATGATCCGGGTTCGCTGCCGCATGCCTCGCCGTCGGTGCGCAAGCTGGCGCGCGAGCTGGGTGTGGATCTTTCTTCGGTCAAGGGCAGTGGTCGCAAGGGTCGGATCACCGAGGATGACCTCAAGGGGTATGTGAAAGAGACCATGGAGAGTGGCGGGGCGGTCGCCGCGGGGTCGGGGCTGGATATTGCCGCTCCGCCGGAAGTCGATTTTTCGAAGTTCGGCGACATCGAGGAAGAGAAGCTTTCGCGCATCAAGCGGATTTCCGGGCCCAACCTTCATCGCAATTGGGTTTCGATTCCGCATGTCACCCAGTTCGACCAGGCCGACATCACCGAGATGGAAGCCTTTCGCAAGGCCAGCCAGAAGACCGCCGAAGCGGCCGGCACCAAGCTGACTCCACTGGTGTTTTTGATCAAGGCGGTCGTTGCCGCCCTGCGCGAGTTTGCCCATTTCAACGCTTCGCTAAGTACAGATGGCCAGACGCTGATTCGCAAGAAGTATTTCCATATCGGCGTGGCCGTGGATACCCCCAACGGGCTGGTCGTGCCGGTCCTCAGGGATTGCGATCAGAAGGGCCTGATCGAGTTGTCCAAGGAACTGGCCGACCTGTCGGAGCGCGCGCGCGAGGGTAAACTTAAAAGCGACGAAATGAAGGGGGGCTGTTTGACCATATCCAGTCTGGGCGGTATTGGCGGGACCGCCTTTACCCCCATCATCAACGCGCCCGAGCTGGCCATTCTCGGGGTCTCTCGTGCCGAGATGAAACCGGTCTGGGATGGCGAGCAATTCCAGCCGCGCCTGATGCTGCCGCTGTCACTGTCTTATGATCACCGCGTGATCGATGGCGCCGATGCGGTTCGTTTTACCCGCTACCTGGCCGATCAGCTGGAGGATTTGCGTAGACAGTTGTTATGAGTCGCAACCCACAACGCACCGGTTTCGGCATGATGCTGGCTGCGGCCGTGGGCATGCTGGTGCTGCTGACCTGGTTCTTTTCCGGCCAGATCGACGACCGGACCCACCCCAACCGGCAAGTTCAGAGCCAGGTGCTCAACGGCATGATCGAGGTCAGCCTGGCTGCTGACCGTCAAGGCCATTTCATCGCTACCGGACAAATCAACGGCCGCGACGTGACTTTTCTGGTCGATACCGGCGCCACCCTGGTCTCCGTGCCGGAAGGCCTGGCCGACCGGATGGGCCTGGAGCGTCTGGCGCCGATCCGTCTGGAAACCGCTGCCGGAAATGTGCAGGGCTGGCTGACCCGCCTTGAAGAGGTGCGCCTGGGTGAAATCGTGCAGCGCGATGTGCGCGCAGCCATCAATCCCGGTCGCCATGATACGGTGCTTCTGGGCATGAGTTTTCTGCGCGAACTGGAAATGACACAGCGCGATGGCGAACTCCGCCTGGTGGCGGAATGAACTGTGATTCGTCCGTCGGGGACGTAGCCCCGACCTACGGATTTTCAATCCGAACTGAGAGTGGAAATTGATGGGCAATACCAAGGAAATCCGCGTTCCCGACATTGGCGACTTTGACAAGGTCCCCGTCATCGAAGTGCTTGTGTCCGAAGGCGACGAGGTCGAGGCCGAGCAGTCGCTGATCACCCTGGAGTCGGACAAGGCGACCATGGAAGTTCCGTCGTCTTCGGCCGGGAAGATCGCGGCGCTGAAGGTGAAGGAAGGCGATGAAGTGGGCGAAGGGAATGTGATTGCGGTGGTGGAGGTGGCTGGTGATGAAGACGGGGAGACGGGAGACGGGAGACGGGAGACGGGAAAAGACGAGGGGTCAGGGGTCAGGGATCGGGGGTCAGGGGAGGATTCTGATGGCGGTGGTGGCAACGGTAAGTCAGGCGACTCCGAAAGAGCTGACGAAGGCGCTGCACAAACCGTCTCCCGTCTTCCTTCTTCCGTCTCCCCGGCCGGTCACGGCCGCGACTTCGATCTTGTGGTCCTCGGCTCCGGCCCCGGCGGCTACACCGCCGCATTCCGGGCTGCCGATCTGGGGCTGAAGGTCGCTCTGGTCGAGCGTTATCCAAGCCTGGGCGGGGTGTGTCTGAACGTCGGTTGCATTCCGTCCAAGGCCCTGCTGCATGTCGGACAGGTCATTGATGCGGCCGATCATCTGGGTGCTCATGGTGTGAATTTCGGCAAGCCTGAGCTGGATATCGACAAACTGCGCAAGTTCAAGGATGACGTGGTCGGAAAGCTCACCGGCGGGCTGGCCGGCATGGCGAAGAAGCGCAAGGTTGAAGTGATCGAAGGCGAGGGGCGCTTTGCCGGTGAACATGAGCTGAGCATCGAGCAAGATGGTGAGACAAAGTCGCTGAGTTTCAATCAGTGCATCATCGCCGCCGGTTCACGGGTGATCGAGATTCCCGGCATTCCCTGGGACGATGAGCGCGTGATGGATTCGACCGGTGCGCTGGAGCTGGCCGAAGTGCCTGAACGCCTGCTGGTGATCGGTGGCGGCATCATCGGCCTGGAAATGGCCTGTGTCTATCGCGCCCTGGGCGCCAAGGTCAGCGTGGTCGAGTTGATGGATCAACTGATGCCCGGGGCCGATCCGGACCTGGTCAAGCCACTTCAGCAATTCCTGAAAAAACAGGGGGTGGAGATCCACCTGAAAACAAAGGTTGAAAAAGTCGAGGCGAGTGATGAGCATCTGCGCGCGCATTTCGAGGGGGACAAGGCGCCCGACCCAACGGATTTTGATCGGGTGCTGGTGTGCGTGGGTCGTCGACCCAACGGCGATCGCATCGATACTGATCAGGCCGGCGTGAAGGTGGATGACAAGGGTTTTGTTCCGGTCAACGGGCAGATGCGCACCAACATCGATCACATCTTCGCCATCGGCGATATCGTCGGCCAGCCCATGCTGGCCCACAAGGCCAGTTATGAGGGCAAGATTGCCGCCGAGGTGGCGGCCGGAAAAAAACGTGCTGCCGATGCGCGTGTGATTCCGTCGGTGGCCTACACCGATCCCGAAGTGGCCTGGGTCGGACTGACCGAAGCACAGGCGAAGGAAAAGGGCCTGGATTACGGTCTTGGCAAGTTTCCCTGGGCGGCCTCCGGGCGCGCCCTGGGCATGGACCGATCCGAAGGTTTCACCAAGCTGATTTTCGACAACAAGACTGACCGGCTGATCGGGGCCGGCGTGGTCGGCCTGCATGCCGGTGACCTGATCGCCGAACTGGCCCTGGCCATCGAGATGGGCTGTGATGCGTCCGATATCGGCCTGACCATCCATCCGCACCCGACATTGAGTGAATCGGTGATGATGGCCGCCGAGGTCTATGAGGGGACGATTACGGATTTGTATTTGGGGAAGAAGGGGAAAGGTGAAAGGTGAAAGGTGAAAGGTGAAAGGTGAAAGGTGAAAGGTGAAAGGGAGACGGGAGACGGGAGACGGGAGAAGGGAGACGGGTTGTCTAGAAGATTCTCCAGCCGACCCAGATCAGGCAGAACAGGACCAGGAAGGCAAGGCCGGTCCAGGCCAGGGCCCTGAGGGCCGGGCCTGGCTGGTGATCGGTCGGGGTGTACGGGCCGGTCAGTAACTTCAGGCTCAGCCAGGCCAGCACGGGTGCGGCCAGGAAAGACACCGTGGTGGTGAAATCGATCAGCACGGTGAAATGATCGCCGAGGTAATTGATGATGATCAGCGCACCGATGGTGATCAGCAACATGGCGCTGACGTAGCGCCCCCGGTGCAGGTTGGGCGCCTTGTCCTTGTCATCGGCGACGCCGCTCACCTCGATCAGTGCACGCACCGCCCGAGGATAAGCGTCAGTGACCGCCAGGGTGGTTGAGAACATCGTGGTCAGCGCCGCAACGGCAATCAGGGGCCGCGACCACTCGCCCAGACTGGCGGCATACAAATCGACCAGGCTGGCCGAGAAACCTGCGGCTGAGGCCGGGAAGGTTTCGCCGCTACCGTACATGACCAACGCACCGAGCAGCAGGAACAGCGCGGCCAGAATCGTTGCCGCAGCATAGCCAAGGCGAACATCGAACACGGCATGGCGAACACTGGGGGTGCGGCCGGTTTGCTTGGCTCGCTCCAGTGTCCAAAGAGAATGCCAGGCCGCCACATCGAGGGGGATGGGCATCCAACCCAACAGGGCAAGAATGAAGGCAAATCCCGCCGCGGTCCAGATCCGATCCCAGCCGGCCAATGGATTCATCGCGCCCCAGTCGGGCCCGGCGCCGAAGGCCAGGGCGACCGCGGCCAGGGTGGAAATCGACAGTGCCGCCATGATCATTTTCATGATCAGGTCCAGTCCACGGTAGTGGCCGATGGTCAGGACGATGATGCAGCCCAGCAGGACCAGGAAAGACAGCATGGTGATCGACATGTCCAGACCAAACACCAGGCCGGCCAGGCCGGCCGTGACCACGGTCACGCTGGCCTGGATGAAGAACATCGTGGCAATGGTGATCAGGCTGAAAATACCCAGGGCAAAACCGCCCATGCGCTGATAGCCGCGAATCATGTTCTCGCCGGTGGCCGCGGCGTAACGCGGTCCGAATTCGATGAACGGAAATTTCAGCACGCAGGCCACGATCACCAGGGCCAGCAAGGCCAGGCCGTACTCCGCCCCGGCACGGGTGGCCTGGACCAGGTGCGACACTCCAACCGCGGCGCCGGCCATCAGCAGGCCAGGACCAATTGCGGCGCGCAGGGGATGTTTCTCAAACTTGTTCATTGATTTATCCAGGCAATGGCCTTAGGGCGCGCCAAAATGGGAAGTTACTCTTTCGCGAGCCCTTAGCCCCGAAGCTGCCGGATTCTACCGGCCAAGCCTGCGCTCGGCAAATCAGAAGCGCAGCATGACCACCAGAGTGATGACGCAGGCGCCGATCAGGTTGAGTACCAGACCCTCTCCGGCCATGCGTCTGACCGTGACTCGTCCGGATCCGTAAACCACGGCATTGGGTGCGGTCGCGACCGGCAGCATGAAGGCGCACGAGGCGCTGATGGCGGCCGGCACCATCAAAAGCTCCGGTGGAATTTCGGCGGCAATGGCGGTGGCGGCCAGCACCGGCATCAGCAACGAGGTGGTGGCGGTATTGCTGGTCATCTCGGTCAGGAATGTCACTCCCAGGCAGACGCACAACACCATCAGCCAGGGCGGCAATCCGGCCAATATGGTCAACTGCCCAGCCAGGCTGTCACTCAGTCCGGTCTCGATGAAGGCGCGCGCAATGGTAATTCCGCCGGCAAACAGGATCAGCACGCCCCAGGGAATATTTCCGGCTGTGTCCCAGTCAAGCAATCGTCCGGGTCGATCGCGTTCACCGTTGCTGATCATGCACAACGCCACCACGGCCAGCATGGCCACCGAGGCGTCGTTGGCATGGGGCAGATTCAGCCACTCCTGCCAGCCTCCAAAGGGTGCAGTGCGAGTCATCCACAACAGCGCGGTAATGCCAAATACGGTCAGGACCCGGATTTCTGCGGTTCGCCATGGTCCCGGTCTTTCCATGGTCGGCAGCTCGCCGCGACCGACGCTGCGGGTCAGCCACAGAAACATCAGCGGCAGGAACAGAACCACCACCGGGATCCCCCAGCTCATCCAGAGGGGAAAAGAAGCGGCGGTCCCGAATTGATCCTCGGCCACCTGCATGTAGATCAGGTTCGGCGGCGTGCCGATGGGGGTGCCGGTGCCGCCCAGGCTGGCCGCATAGGCCATGCCCAGCAGCAATGGCACGGTCAGATGGCGAAACCGCTTGTCCTCGAGAACGGCCAGGGCCACCGGCAGCAGCATCAAGGTGGTAGCGGTGTTGGAAATCCACATCGACAGAATGCTGGCCGCGAGCATGAAGCCCAGTACCAGGCCACGCAGCCCGAACCGCGAACAGGCGTGGATCATGACCAGCGCCAGGCGTCGATGCGCGCCGCATTTGGCCAGTGCGCCGGAGAGCATGAAGCCGCCCAGCAGTAACAGAATCAGCGGACTGCCGTAACTCTCCGCCACCTGGGTGGGCGTCAGCGCACCGGCCATTGGGAGCAGGGCAATCGGCAGCAGAGAGGTCACGGGAATGGGAACGGGTTCGGTCAGCCACCAGACCGCGCACCAGAATGTCACGGCTGCCGTCGCCGATGGCCCCAGGCCCAATCCGGCATGATGCTGGCAGAGGGTCAGAACGGCGACAGCACCCGCCGGCCCGGCCAATAGAAACAATCGTGGCCAGAAGGATGGTAGCTTGTTGAACATCAGTGCTTGCAAAAATTTACGTTATGTTCATATCATAAGGACAGTGCCGGATTTGGTGTGTACCATACCGGACAGTATTCCAATCACAAAGCATCTAAGCTTCGGGGAGTAAACACATGAAGGTACGCCTGTCTCTGGCTCTTGTACTTTCACTGCTATGGCTGGTTGGCTGTGGCGGTGGATCCAGCGTGGACCGGGCCACGCCACAGGAGCCGGCCACGAATCCCGACGACACTCCGGTCAGTCAGAACATGACGGCCATTTTCGACCCGGCCGAAGGTGAATTGCCGTTCCCGACCAATCTCTTGTTGTCTGGTTCGACCGACTTGACTCTGAATACGCCGGCAGAAGATCCGAACGATTTTACGGATCCTCTGGCCGCGCTGGGTACGTTGGACGGATTCAGCACGATCGCACCCTGGAGTTTCCAGTTCACCCAGCAGGTGGATCCGGCCAGTGTGATCCCCGGCAGCTCGGTCCGGCTGTTCGAGGTGCAGTTTGCCTTCGGCACCATCGCGGTCCAGGCCATCAATCGTGAGCTGGTTCCCGGTCAGGATTTCGTCGCCACGGTTGCGCCGACCGATCCGACCGGTCAGACCGTGGCCATTGTTCCGCTTCGCCCCCTGGACGAAATGACCGGCTACATGGCGGTGGTGACCAATGGTGTTCGGGATACGCAGGGCAATGTGGCCCAGCCGGACCAGACCTATGCCCTCACCAAGCGAGTCAATCCGCTGGTTGATGAAGCGGGCAACAGTACTGAACCCTTGCTGGACAACGCCACGGCCCAGGCTCTGGAGCCTTTGCGTCAGTTGACCAATGCTCAGGAAGCGGCGGCCGCCTCGGTGGGTATCAACCGCGATGACATCGTGCTGTCGTTCACCGCCACCACTCAGGCCATCACGCCGGTACTCAATGTGGTTCGTTCCATGGCCGAGCCGACCTCCAGCCTGATCGGGCAGGCCTGTCTGGCCCCCGGCGTGTGCCTGACCACGGCAGACATCTTTCCCGACTCACCGGGTATAGCCGATCTCTATGTCGGGGTCATGGAGCTTCCGTACTATCTCGGGATCCCCAGTGAAGGAAACCCGGCCGCGCCGCTGTTTGATTTCTGGCGCGCCGAGGCGGGCGCTTACATGCCTCCGTTCGATGGACTGGGCCTGGACCCGGGCTCGGAAAACATTACCGTGGCCAACCCCATTCCGGTAGAAACCGGTCGGCTGAACGTGCCTTTGCTGATCACGGTACCCAATGCCAACTCCGGTTTCACTCGTCCGGTGTCTGGCTGGCCGGTGGTCATCTTCCAGCATGGCATCACGGGTGATCGATCGCAGATGCTGGCGCTGGCTGACGCCATGGCTTCGATTGGCTTTGCCGTCGTCTCCATCGACCTGCCCCTGCATGGCATTACCGACCAGACCAGCCCGCTGTATATTGGTAATACGGACTTTGCACCGATTGCCATGGAGCGAACCTTCGATCTGACTCTGAATGATCCCGACGGCATTGAACTGGATGGATCGGGCGCCTGGTTCATCAACCTGCAAAGCCTGCTGACCTCGCGCGACAACCTGCGCCAGGCCCAGGCCGACCTGTCGGTGCTGGCCCTCAATATTCCCTTCATGGATCTGACCGGCGATGGTCTCGGCGATATGGACGGTTCCCATATCAATTTCGTCGGCCTGTCCCTGGGCGGCATTACCGGTCTGCCTTTCATGGCTGTCGAACCCACTGTCAACAACGGCGTGATTTCGGCTTCCGGTGGCGGGATCGCTTACCTGCTCAACGGATCGGATACATTCGGTCCGGTCATTCGAGCCGGATTGGCTGAAGCTGGTGTGGAGCCGGGTTCACCGGAGTTTTTCCAGTTCCTTCTGGTCGCCCAGACCGTCATCGATGCCGCAGACCCGATCAACTGGGGCGCGGCTTCACTGACCAACAGCATGCTGTTGCAGCAAATCGCCGGCGACACGGTCGTGCCCAACGCTGTCCAGGGTGCGCCTCTGGCCGGTACCGAGCCGTTGATTCGAGCGCTGGGACTTGACGCCATCACAGAAACCACTCAGGACCCGTCTGGAATTCGAGGTGCGGTGCGTATGCTGCAGGGCGGCCATGGCTCATTGCTGGATCCCTCTGCCGGCCCGGCGGTAACTGCGGAAATGCAGGGCCAGGCCGCCAGCATGGTGGCGTCCGGCGGCGCCACGGTGGTCATTAATGATCCTTCACTGATCCAGACCGATGACTGACAGGGAGAACAAGACAATGACACGGAAAAAATCAATGACTCGCCGCCAGGCAAGCACCGTGCGCCCCTGCCTGCTGGCTTGCGCAATCGGTCTGGCACTGTCGACTCAACAGGCCCAGGCATTTGAAATTCGTCAGGGTGATTTCAGCATGAATGTCGACACCACCTTGAGCTACGGTGTCGGTATGCGCGTCAGTAGCCGCGATGACGACCTGGTGGCCAAATCGTATTTCAACCCGCTCGTGAGCCAGTTGCCACTGGAGCAGCAGATCGCTTCACCCGGGCGCTTCTCGGCCAACTCCGATGACGGCAATCTGAATTTCGATCGCGGAGATCTGATCTTCAATGCAGCCCGTATCTCGTCGGAAGCACTGATCAACTATCGCCGCTATGGCGCATTCTTCCGCGGCTACTTTTTCAATGACTTCACCCTCAACAACATGGACGAGTTGTCCAGTGACGCCAAGGACCAGGTCGGTCGACGGGCGCGCTTGCTGGATGCGTACGTGTTCGGTGACTTCGATGTCGGAGATCGAACGCTTTCGCTTCGCGCCGGGCGACAAGTGGTCAGCTGGGGGGAGAGTACCTTCCTGGCCGGCGGCATCAATACTATCAACCCGGTTGATATCACAGCGTTGCGAACGGCCGGGGCCGAGTTGCGCGATGCGTTCCTGCCGCTGAACATGCTCTGGGGCAGTATGGACCTGACCCAGAATCTTTCGGTGGAAGGTCTGGTGATGTTCGAATGGGATGCGGTTGAGGCCGAACCTTCCGGCACGTTCTTCGCGACCAACGACTTTGCTACCGCTGGTGGCCGCTACGCGATGCTGAATTTCGGACTGGTGCCTCAGCCGGTCCGCAACACCGACCTTTTTGACGATGTCTGCTTCAACGGTAACTTCGGTGCCTCCGACGCGACTTTCGACGGTGGCAGATTGCCGCCCGAGCTGGTCGCTGTCGGCTGTTCCGCTGCTTTCCCGCGTGGTGAGGATATCGATGCCCGCGATGGTGGTCAGTGGGGGATGACCCTGCGGTATTTCAGCCCACAGCTCAATGACACCGAGTTCGGGTTGTACTACCTGAAGTATCACAGCCGTCTGCCCGTTCTATCCGGCCAGGCCGTGACCAGCCCGGTCATCAGCACTGGCCAGGTGATTGTTGAATACCCGGAGGACATCAGCCTCTGGGGCTTGAGCATGAACACCACCGTGGGGGGCTGGTCAATCGGCGCCGAGGTCAGTTATCGGCGCAACCTGCCGATCCAGATCGATGATGTCGAACTGTTGTTTGCCGGCCTTTCACCACTCAATGCCATCCTGCCCTCCGACTACCTGCGCTTCCGCAGCCAGCTCGGTGAGTATGAACCGGGTGAGTTCATTCCGGGGTACGAGCGTCGCAGTGTTTCCCAGGCCCAGGCAACTTTCACCAACCTGGTTGGTCCCAATAACTGGATCGGTGCAGACCAGATCGCGCTCGTCGGTGAAATCGGCGCCACGCATTTCTGGGACTTGCCGGGCCGGGATGAGCTTCGTTTCGAAGGTCCGGGCACCGACACTGGTGGCGGTCCCGATTCCCGCAGCGGCGCCGGGCGCAACCCGGTCACAACCGAGGACGGGTTTGCGACTGCATTCAGTTGGGGTTATCGCATTGTAATCGCGCCAACCTACAACGCCGTGTTCGGCACCCCGTGGAACATGACGCCGAGATTTGCGTTCAACCATGATGTCCAGGGTGTGACTCCCGGTCCGGGCGGCAATTTCATCGCCGGTCGCAAGCAGGCCACACTGGGCGTGAATTTCGATTACCAGGCCCAGTGGAATGTTGGCTTCGCCTATACCAACTTCTTTGGCGCCGGCAGCAACAACTTATTGCGAGACCGCGACTTTGTTTCTGCATCCATTAGCTATTCGTTCTAGTGCAGAGGTCAAATATGAAACAAGCAGGAAATACACTGAAAATCTTCGCGGCAATCGCGCTGGCCCTGGCCTTGTCCGCATGCGGTACCGGTCCCGTGGTGGAAGATGAACCGGCGGTCGATGAAACTGAAGAAGCCCGCATGGCGGATCGTTTCGAAGCTGAGCAAGCCGAGCGCCGCGCTGCCGAGGAAGAAGAGGCTCGCTTGGCCGAAGAGCGTGCCGAAGCCGAACGCCGCGCCGCCGAGGAAGAGGCCGCTCGTCAGGCTGAAGCCGAGCGTCGTGCCGCCGAAGCCGAGCGTCGTGCTGCCGAAGAAGAAGCGGCTCGTCAAGCCGAAGCCGAACGTCGTGCCGCCGAGGAAGAGGCCGCTCGTCAGGCTGAAGCTGAACGTCGTGCCGCCGAACAAGAGGAAGCCCGTTTGGCGGCCGAGCGTGCCGAGGCCGAGCGCCGTGCTGCCGAGGAAGAGGCCGCTCGTCAGGCTGAAGCTGAACGTCGTGCCGCCGAACAAGAGGAAGCACGACTGGCGGCCGAGCGTGCCGAGGCCGAGCGCCGTGCGGCGGAAGAAGCGACACGCGCTGCCGATGCGCCTGCCGTGGCGGTCGAGGATGTCGATGCCATTCTCCCGCGAACCGAGGAAAACATCGCACGTCTCGGCAATGACCTGACGCCTATGGGCTCCATTCGGGCCGGCAGCCCGGATGGTCGCATTCCGGCCTGGGATGGCGGCTTGAGCGAAGATGACTGGCCGGCCGGATTCGAGCCCGGTGATCGCCATCTCGATCCGTTCGCCGATGATGAGCCGCTTTACATCATTACCGGGGAGAACTTCCGCGAGTATGAAGATCGCTTGTCGGTGGGGCAGATGGCCACCTTTGAGCGTTATCCTGATACCTACCGGATGAAGGTCTACCCGACCCGACGGAGTGCTTCGTTTCCAGAGTTCGTTTACAACGCATCGATTCGCAATGCTTCGACCGGTCGCCTGATCGCCGATGGCGAGGGTGTTGCTGATGTGGCCGAGGGTTTTCCATTCCCGTTGCCGCAGAATGCCTACGAGTTGATGTGGAATCACAAGCTCAAGTACAAGGGCACTGGTGGTACCCGCTACAACAACCAGGTCGCACCGACGGCGCGTGGCAGCTTCCAGTTGGTTCGATTGCGCGAGGAGTTGCTTGGACTCTATTACGTCGAAGGCAACACCATCGAGGACACCAACAACATCCTGCTGTACTTCTTCCAGGAAGTGGAATCACCGGCTCGTCTGGCCGGTAACATCCTGCTGGTCCATGAGACTCTCAACCAGCTGGCCCAGCCACGGCAGGCCTGGATTTACAACCCGGGTCAGCGCCGCGTCCGGCGTGCGCCCAACGTGGCCTACGACAATCCCGGTACTGCCTCGGATGGCCTGCGCACCAATGACATGACTGACATGTTCAACGGCGCGATGGATCGGTTTACCTGGGAAATCGTCGGAAAGAAGGAAATGTACATTCCCTACAATTCCTACAAGGCACACAGTGGTGATCTGTCACCGGACGACATCGTCCAACCCGGCCATTTGAATCCGGAGCTGATGCGTT
>PWWM01000197.1 GCA_003561495.1 Gammaproteobacteria bacterium | reverse complement strand
CCGGCGGCGGTGACTGGGAAGCGCGTAACTGGCGTCACAATCTGACCGTTCTCAGCGGCGATATCGATGGCCAGAGTGCTGCGGATTCCTTCGGCGTGGTCCGCGATCCGGACAACCTGGCCGGGGCCAACAGTTACAGCGTGGTCCGCGCGTTCGAAACCGGGCCGGGCTCCATCGTTGACGGTGTCGTAATCACCGCTGGCGTTTCGGACATGGACAGCGGCCCGGTCTACTCCATGCAGCGTTCGGGTGGCGGCATTCACGGCGATGCCGCCGATATCACCCTGCGAAATTCGCAAGTGATCGGGAACCGGGTGGACCGCGAAGGCGGCGGGGTCCTCATGATCAAAGGCAGCCAAGCCGTATTCGTCGGCGTCAGGATCGAGAACAATGCATCCGGATCATCTGGTGGCGGGCTCGAAGTCGGCACCGGAAGCTACGTCAACCTGAGAGACAGCGTGATCCGCACCAACCAATCCGAGAGTGACGGCGGTGGTGTGTCAGTCAGCAGTGGAGATGAGTCGAACTGGCCGAAAAGCGTGCTCGACCTGGAACGAGTTCAATTGATCGGTAACCGCGCCGATTACGCCGGTGGACTGAACGGGTATTTCCGAGGCCAGGTGCTGCTTAAAGACGTCATTGTCGCCGGAAACCAGGCCACGCTGGATGGCGGTGGAATCTATCTGGACTATGACGGATCCGACCAATGGACCAATGTTCTCATTGTGGGCAATCACGCGCGCGATGGAGGGGCAATCACGATTTCCAGTCGTAACGTCGAGATGGTCAATGCAACCATTGCCGGCAACAGCGCCAGTCGCAATGGTGGTGCTTTCAGATTCTGGTCCAATGGAACGGCAAGCCTGCGCAACAGCATCGTCTGGGGTAACGAGGCCGAAGAAAATCATGACAACCTGGATACCGCCGCAGTGATCTCACACAGCCTGATCGAAGGCGGCTGCCCGGGAGATGCCGACTGCACGGCGGTGATCGATTTCGATCCGGACTTCATCGCACCGATCGATGCCGCCGATGCACCGATGGCCGCCGGCGACTGGCGTTTGCAGACCGGTTCACCGGCCATTGATGGAGGTTTCGATGACTATAACGAGATTGAATCCGACCTGGCCGGCAATGCGCGGATTGCCGGCACGGCCATTGACATGGGCGCCTACGAACGCGTGGTCACGGCATGTCCCGATAGCGGCAGGCTCTACGTGGATCGCAATGCCGGCGCGGCCGGTGACGGGCTGGCCTGGGCCACTGCCCTGAACAGCCTGCAGGAGGCCTTGCTGGTCAAAGCGCCCTGCCAGGTGCGGGTGGCGGCCGGTCGGTATCTGCCGACTCAACTGAGCGAGGATCGCTCGGCCCGCTTCCAACTGACCGACGGGATCGAACTGCTCGGCAGCTTCCCGCCGTCCGGCGGTTCCATGTCCCAGCGCGACCGTCACGCTCATCCTAGTGTGCTCAGCGGTGATATCGACGGCGCCAGCCGGTCCAATGCAGATGGCGTTGTCGAGCATCACGCCGACCTTGTCGGCACCAGTAGCTACCACGTGGTTGATGCAAGCGAGACCGACCAGAGCGCGGTGCTCGACGGTTTCGTGATTACAGCAGGACGGGCCAATAGCCCATCGTCTCATACGGACCGGCGCGGCGCCGGGATCCTCAATCTGGCAGGCAGCCCGACGCTGAACGATTTACTGATCATCGGTAACCGCGCCAACTGGGACGGCGGAGGCATGCACAACCGTGATCAGGCCAACCCTACCCTGTCGAATATCATCTTCAGCGCCAATCGTGCCTCGAGAGGCGGCGGGCTGGCCAACCGCAACAGCAGCCCGACACTTGAGCGAGTCGACTTCCTTGCCAATGTCGCCGACGACGATGGCGGCGGTCTGTTCATGAACGATGGCGGGTCAATGACGATGGAGCAGATCCGTTTGTCCGGAAATCACGCCGTTAGAGATGGCGGAGGCCTGGCAATTGTTGACGGCAGCCAGGGGGTGCTTCACAACGCCCTGATTGGCGGCAATCAAGCCGACGAGTGGGGCGGTGGCGTATTCCTTTCCTCGGGTGAGCTTTCGATGCTCAACGTAACCGTGGTCGGCAATCGCAGTGAGGGGGCGCTGGTCGGCGGAGGTGGCCTGGATATCAGCGGGGACAGTTCATTGTCCTTTGTCAATGGCATCATTCATGGCAACTGGAGTAGTGCCGCGACTTCCGATCATGAACATTCGATCGTTATCCTGGGAACCACGGCATCTGACTTTGCTTTCAGCCTGGTTGAGCATTGCAATCCTGATGGTGTCTGGAACTCGAATTGTGGCGATGATCAGGAAGCCATCCTGCCCGATGCCGACCCGCGCTTCATCGATGCCGTCAACGCTACTGATGCACCCACAACGATCGGGAATTATCGGCTTGAGCCGGACTCGCCCGCCATCCGCGCCGGCGACCCGCAAGCCGCCGACGGTATTGAACAAGACCTGGACGGCAACCCGAGAATCTTTGCCGGCGGCGTCGACCTGGGCCCATTCCAGACCCAACTCGAACGCATCTTCGGTGATCGCTTTGAGGAGTAGAAACAGCAATCAAGTCACGGCGTTTTTCGGTTGGTGATGGTCTCATCAAGGTAACGCTCGGCCTGAAATCGTGGGGTGCACAGGGCCAGGAATTCAAGGTCATTGTCGCCGGTATTACGAATGCGTTGGGGGCAGTCGGCCGGGATAATGACCACATCGTGGGTGGTGACGTGAGTTGCCGGCTGATTGCCCACTTCAACTTCACCCTGTCCGGCCAGGATGACGTAGCGTTCGATGGTGCCGATCAATCGATGCCAGCGCGTCCGTCCTCCGGGAGGAACCCGGATGCGGGCGACCGACAGATCCTCGTCGTTCGAGGAATTGGATAGCTCGGTCACGAAGCAGCCCTCACGAAACCAGTATTCATCGTGCTCGGGGCGGCGGCGAACGATCAACGCTTGGCCGGCGGTCGATCCATCGGCAATCATTCCTGCTCCAGCATGGATTCGATCGCCGGCCACAGGCGCTCCAGCATTTTCGGCTGGGCTTCAGGCGTGGGATGAATGCCGTCAGGCATCATCATGCCGGGCCGATCGAACAGGTCATCGAGAAAAAACGGCAGCAATTCGACCCCGTGGTCGTCGGCCAGGCGCGGGTAAATGGCCTCGAAGCGTCGCACGTAGACCGGGCCCAGGTTGGGTGGCATACGGATCTGCATCAGGCCGACCTTGGCGCCGGCGGCCTTGCCCTTTTCGATCATCGCCGCCAGATTATCCTCGATCTGGCGTGGCGAGAGTGCGCGCAACCCGTCATTGCCGCCGAGTATGACGATCAGCACTTGCGGCTGAAGTTCATCGAGCAGACCATCGAGGCGACGAACGCCGCCGGCCGTGGTCTCACCGGATATGCTGGCGTTGACCACCCGGTAGTCATCACCGAGCCGTTCGGACATCAGATGGGCCCAGCCGGCTTCACGCGGCATGTTATAGGCATCTGAGAGACTGTCACCGATCACAAGCAATGTGGTGGTTCCGGCCAGAGCCGGCGCAGTCATCAGGGTCAGCACCAAGACCGCAAGTATCGGGCGAAACTTAGTCAGCGAACGAAGGACAGATAATCCAGGCATGAGTGATTCCATTCAACAGATTCTGCGCGCCCAGCACGTGGGCTTCACGGTCCAGGCGCCTGGCGGCCGTCTGGACATCCTTAACGATATCAGCCTTGACCTGAACGCGGGCCAAACGCTGGCCATTGTCGGGGCATCCGGTTCCGGCAAGACCACCCTGCTGGGCCTGCTTGCGGGGCTGGAACGGCCGACTTCCGGAGATATCTGGCTGGCTGGCGAACATCTCAACCGCCTGGATGAAAACGAACGCGCACGTCTACGCCGTCGCCGGGTCGGCTTCGTGTTCCAGTCCTTTCACCTGCTGCCCAGCCTGACCGCGCTGGAAAATGTCATGCTGGCCCTGGAGATCGCCGGGCTGGACCGTCCGCGCGAGCGCGCCACCCGCGCCCTGGAGCAGGTCGGGCTGGACCATCGCATGGCCCATTACCCGCGCCAGATGTCCGGCGGAGAACAGCAGCGCGTCGCCATCGCGCGCGCTTTCGCCGGAGACCCATCCGTGCTGTTCGCCGACGAGCCGACCGGAAATCTTGATCGAAACACGGGCGAATCCGTGGCCCGCTTGCTGTTCGATCTCAATCGCGAACATGGCACCGCACTGGTGCTGGTCACCCATGATCTCAACCTGGCCCGACGCTGCGGCCGCATCGAGGAGATCGAGGATGGTCGGCTGGTGACGGCCAGGGCCGGTGAAGAGCGGGATCGTTTTCGGCTGGTGGATAAGGGATGATGCAAGGAACAAGGAACAAGGCTCAAGGCTCAAGGCTAAAAGCGGAAGGGTCGAGGCGTCGGGTTCAAGGGTTTTCCTTGTGCCTTGCACCTTGCGCCTTGAACCTTTCCCCTGAAACCGGAAACCGTTCACCCAATATCGAACGGAGCCAGCGTCAATGAATTCATTCTCCTTGTCGGTCAGGCTCCTGCTGCGCCAAACCCGCTCCGGCGCCCTGGGTTTGCTGGCGGCCGGACTGGTGGTGGCGACGGCAGCGTTGGTGGCGGTCAGTTCGTTTACCGATCGGGTTGGACGGGCGCTGGAGCGTGAGGCCGGGGAGGCGCTGGCGGCCGATTTGATCGTGGCCGGGCGCGATCGCTTGCCGCGCGAGTATTTCGAGCTGGCCGAGTCCATGGGACTGGACACCGCCGAGATTATCCTGATGAGCACGGCGGTGTTTGTCGGTGATGACAGCATGCTGATCGATGTCAAGGGCGTGGCCGGTGGCTATCCATTGCGTGGCGAGTTGCGCCTGGCCGATCGACTGGGGGGTGAAGACGAGGCAGTACGCGCCATCCCCGAGCGCGGCACGGCCTGGCTGGAACCTCGCGGCCTGCGCTACCTGGATGCCGAGGTCGGCGACACCACCGAGCTGGGGTATTCGGAGCTGACCATCAATCGTTCATTGGTCTTCGAGCCTGACCGGGGCGGTAGCCGTTTCATGCTGGCCCCGCGCATGATGGTGAATCTTGAAGATCTGCTTGAAAGTGAGTTGCTTGGTCCCGGTGCCCGCGCTCGCTATCGCATGCTGGTCGCCGGCAGCGAGAACGACGTGGGCGCATTCACTCGCGAAATCGAAACCCGCCTGGGCGAGGAACACTCGCTGATCACGGTGGCCGATGCCGAAGACCAGACCGGGCTGGCGCTGACCCAGGCGCGTCGTTTTCTCGGCATTGCCGCACTGACCACGGTCATCCTGGCCGCGGTGGCCGTATTGTTATCGGCGTTGCGATTTTCCCATGCCCAGCGTGACCTGGTGGCCTTGCTCAAATCCTTCGGCGCCACCGGCGGTCAAGTCATGAGCGCCCTTAGCCTGATGCTATTGTGGCTGGTGGGGATGGCCGTGGTGCTGGGTGGGTTGGCCGGTCTGGGCGCTCAAGCCATCATTGCCCAGATCCTTGCTGATGGACCGGCCGGGGCCCTGCCCCCGCCACGCGCCATGCCCGTGATTTCCAGCAGCCTGTTCACCGTATTGCTGGCCGCCGGCTTCGCCCTGCCGCCGCTTTTGAACCTGCGAAGCGTCCCGCCGATGCGCATTCTCAATCGTTCTCTGGATACCCGGGTCGGGCTCAAGGGACTGTTGTGGGTGCTGCCGATTGCCGGCGCCCTGGCCATTCCGGTGCTGCAGCTTGGACATCTGCGCCTGGCACTGATCGTGCTCGGCGGCAGCGCCCTGCTGGCCCTGACCCTGGCTCTGGGTGGCTGGCTGGCCATGATCATCACCCGTGTACTTTCAAAGCGTGCAACCTCGTCGTGGCGCTTTGGCCTGGCCGGGCTGCATCGACGTCGCGCGGCCGGCATTATCCAGGTGACCGCGTTGGGGCTTGGCCTGATGTCACTGTTGCTCTTGATGCTGGTGCGCACCGAACTGCTGGAACAATGGCGCGGCAGCCTGCCGCCGGACACCCCGGATCACTTTCTGGTCAACATCCAGCCCGACCAGGTCGAAGATATCGAAGACGAATTGATCCGGGTGGGCGCGCGCAACTTGCAGATCCGTCCGATGGCCAACGTCAACCTGGTCGGCTCCAGCG
The DNA here is from genome assembly GCA_003561495.1 of Gammaproteobacteria bacterium. Lineage (GTDB taxonomy): Bacteria > Pseudomonadota > Gammaproteobacteria > Xanthomonadales > Wenzhouxiangellaceae > Wenzhouxiangella. The sequence goes on along the minus strand of PWWM01000197.1, from coordinate 743 downwards.
GCACGATTCGCCAGGATGACCGCATGGCCGGCCAGATCAACGTCTCTTGGATCGATGAGCTGCCGCCGGCCAACGAGGTAATCGCCGGCGAATTCTTCTCGCCCGAGGCCACCGGCGAGGTGTCGCTGGCCAACATGTGGGCCCAGCGCCTCGGCGCCCAGTTGGGCGATGAGCTGGTCTTCGAATCCGGCGCACGTCAATTGACCGCCACCGTGACCAGCATTCGCGAAGTCGACTGGAATTCCTTCAACGTCAATTTCTTCGTGCTGTTGAGCCCCGAGGCCAGTGACATCCTGCCGCACCAATACATCGCCAGCTTTTATCTGGCCGATGGCGACGGCAGTGTGCTGCGTCCGGTCAGCCGCGCCTTTCCGAATATCTCCATCATCGATGTCGGCGCTATCATCGAGCGCATCGGCGAGATCATTGATCGGGTCAGCTCGGCCGCTCAGGTGGTGTTTTTCTTTACCCTGCTGGCTGGTCTGGTGGTGTTGTTGGCCGCATTAGAGGCGACCCGCGATGAGCGACGGCATGAGTCGGCCCTGATTCGTACACTGGGTGCTGATGATGCATTGGTGCGGCGCGGCCTGCTGATTGAGTACGGCATCATGGCGGTGATTGCGGCAACGCTGGCCACCGTGGGCGCGGCCGTCACCGGCTGGCTGCTGGCCGAAGAGTTGTTTGAGTTCCGCTATCAACCATCACTGAGCTTGTTTGCCATGGGCTTTGCCGCCGCCGTGGTG
>PWWM01000157.1 GCA_003561495.1 Gammaproteobacteria bacterium | reverse complement strand
TAATGGGTTAATGGGTTAATGGGTTAATGGGTTAATGGGTTAATGGGTTAATGGGCGAAGGGATGACGGGGTTAAGTCTCGTAGGTCGGGGCTACGTCCCCGACGGACCATGTTTGCACCATCGACAGCAATCCGACACGTGTCGAGTCCCGGTTCGGGTGCCAACACGCCAACAATCAAATGGAGATGGATTCGAGATGGACCGTCGGGCACGCAGGCCCGACCTACATGATCACAACCTACCGTCAACCAGACCCCGCTCCAGCGTGGCGCGGACATCGTAAAGCACTCCGTTCGGGGACAGAAACGCCCGTAACCGCTGCTGGTCTTGCTGAAATTCGCGATGCGCAACGGCATGGATGACGGCGGCGTAATGGCCTGGAGTGGGTTGGTCGGTCATGTCGATTCCGTATTCTTCACGGGCTTCGGCAGGCTCCACCCAGGGGTCGTGGACATCAACTTTCAGGTTGTAGGTCTCCAGTTCGCGAATCAGATCAATCACCCGCGTGTTGCGCAGGTCCGGACAGTTTTCCTTGAAGGTCAGACCCAGGACCAGGACCCGTGCACCGGGCTGGTAGACCCCCGTGCGGGCCATCAGGCGCAGGACCTCGCCGGCCACGAACTGGCCCATGGCATCGTTGACCCGTCGGCCGGAAAGGATGACCGCCGGATGGTGGCCGATGGACTGGGCCTTGTGCGTCAGATAGTACGGATCCACGCCAATGCAATGACCGCCGACCAGGCCCGGCCTGAAGGGCAGGAAATTCCACTTGGTGCCGGCCGCTCGCAGCACGCTGTCGGTGTCAATGTCCATGCGGGCAAACAGGATGGCCAGTTCGTTGACCAGGGCGATGTTGAGATCGCGCTGGGTGTTTTCGATGACCTTGGCGGCCTCGGCCACTCGGATGGATTCGGCCCGGTAGGTGCCGGCGGTGATGATCGTCGAATACAACTCGTCGATCGCTTGGGCCATGGCCGGGGTCGAGCCGGCGGTGACCTTGACGATGTCGGGCAGGCGATGTTCGCGGTCACCGGGGTTGATGCGTTCCGGGCTGTATCCACAGTAAAAGCCGCGCTGGGGATCACCGGAATCATCGTGGATGTAGCTCAAGCCGGATTCGTGCTCCAGAATGGGCACGCAATCTTCCTCGGTTGCACCGGGATAAACCGTCGATTCGTAGATGATCACGGAGCCGGGTTGCATGACCTGGCCGACCAGTTTCGAGGCCGAGCGTAAAGGCCCCAGGTCGGGTCGCTTGGCGGTGTCGATGGGGGTGGGTACGGTGATGATGAAGGCCTGGCAATCGGCCAGGTCGGTGACCTGGTCAGTCAGCTGCAATCTCCGGGCCGCCGCCAGCTCACTTTGGTCGACTTCCCGGGTGGCATCGACGCCTTGCTTGAGTTGTTCAATGCGTTCGGCCTTGATGTCGAAGCCGATGGTGGCAAACTCCCGACCGAAATAGACTGCCAGCGGCAGGCCGACATAACCCAGGCCGATGATGCCGATGGTGACATCCCGGTTGCGGACCCTTTCGCGCAATGCATCAGCAGTTGTAGTAGTCACGGTACCACTCGACAAATCGGGCCACGCCCTGTTCAATGGAAACCCCGGGTCGATGGCCGGTGACCGTATGCAGAGCACTGACGTCGGCCTCGGTGTCGGGTACGTCCCCAGGCTGTAACGGCAGCATTTCCATGCGCGCCTTGCGTCCCAGACACTCTTCCAGCACCTCGATATAGCGCAGCAGTTCAACCGATTGTTCATTGCCGATGTTGAACAGGCGATAGGGCACGTTGCTGGTGGCTGGATCGGGTTGGTTGCTGTCCCAATGTGGGTTGGCTGCAGCTGGCTGGTCCAGGATGCGCACCACACCCTCGACGATATCGTCGATGTAGGTGAAGCTGCGCTTGTGATGCCCATGGTTGAAGACCCGGATCGGTTCATCGGCCAGCATGGCCCGGGTAAACAGAAACAGGTCCATGTCCGGGCGTCCCCAGGGCCCGTAAACGGTAAAAAACCGCAAACCCGTGGATGGGATGCCGTACAGATGGGCATAACTGTGCGCCATCATCTCGTTGGCCTTCTTGGTGGCGGCGTACAGGGTCAGGGGGTGTTCGGTGTGATGGTGCTCGGAAAACGGCATATCGGTGTTGGCCCCATACACCGAACTGGTCGAGGCAAACACCAGGTGTTCGACCGGGTATTGACGACAGCCTTCCAGCACATGCAGAGTGCCCGTGACATTGCTGGCCGTGTAGACGTGCGGATTGGTCGCGGCATAGCGTACCCCGGCCTGGGCAGCCAGGTGAATGACACGTGACGGTTGGTGCTTTTCAAATAGCGCTTCGATGGCCTGGCGATCAACCAGATCAGCCTGCACGTGCTCATAGTCTTCACGCTCGGTCAGGCGCGCCAGGCGGGCTTTTTTCAGATTGACATCGTAGTAATCGCTGAGGTTGTCCAGGCCAATGACGCGATCGCCGCGATCCAGCAGCTTGTGGGCGACATGCGAGCCGATGAAGCCGGCCGTGCCGGTGACCAGAACCGGTCCGGACTGCGACGGTGGGGAGTTCGATATCATGCAAGCAGGGACGGATTACGACCGAAGGGATGATACTCGAATCCCATGGCCTGCATGTCTTCCGGCTCGAACAGGTTGCGTCCATCGAAGATCAGCGGCTGCTTGAGACTGGAGCGAATCAGCTCGAAGTCGGGACTGCGAAACTCGTTCCATTCCGTCACGATCACCAGTGCATCGGCATCGGCAAGCGCATCATCGGCACTATCGACAAAGCGGATGCCCTCGGTGCCGGCCAATTCCGCCTGTGCCGTGTCGAGTGCGGCCGGGTCGAATGCGGTCAAGGTGGCGCCGGCCGACAGCAACTCGCGAATCAAAACCAGGCTGGAGGCTTCGCGCATGTCGTCGGTGCGTGGCTTGAAGGCCAGGCCCCAGATGGCGAAGTGGCGACCGGACAGATCGGCGCCCAGACGGGCTCGGATCTTGGCGGCCAGGCGGGATTTCTGCTTTTCATTGACCGCCTCGACGGCCTCGAGGATGGACAGTCCGCCTTCCGGGGTCTGACGCGCGGTGCGAATCAAGGCCTTGACATCCTTGGGAAAACACGAACCGCCGTAGCCGCAGCCGGGGTAGAGAAAGTGGAACCCGATGCGCGGGTCGGAACCGATGCCCTGGCGGACCTGCTCGATGTCGGCGCCGAGGTGTTCAGCCAGGTTGGCCAGCTCGTTCATGAAGCTGATGCGCGTGGCCAGCATGGCGTTGGCAGCGTACTTGGTCAGTTCCGCCGAGCGGGCATCCATGGTGATCAAGCGGTCATGGTTGCGGTTGAAGGGGGCATAAATGCGACGCATGATCTCCAGCGCCCGTTCATCGTCGCCGCCGACAATGATGCGATCGGGCTTCTGAAAATCCGACACTGCAGCGCCTTCCTTGAGAAACTCGGGGTTGGATACAACCGCAAAGGGCAGGTCGAGTTCACGTTGGGCCAGTTCTTCAGCCACGGCATCGCGAACCTGGTCGGCGGTGCCGACCGGCACGGTTGATTTGTCCACGATGACCTTGTAGTCATCCATGTAGCGACCGATATTGCGGGCGGCGGCGATGGCGTAACTCAAGTCGGCCGAACCATCCTCTCCAGGCGGGGTGCCCACGGCGATGAATTGCACCTGGCCATGTCGACTGGCCTCCTCCGGATCGGTCGTGAAAGTCAATCTGCCGGATTTGCGATTGGCCACGACCAGGTCTTCAAGGCCGGGCTCGTGGATGGGAATGCCGCCCTTGTTGAGGATATCGATCTTGGCGGCATCGGTATCCAGGCAAAGCACCTGGTTGCCGACCTGGGCCAGACAGGCGCCGGTGACCAGCCCCACGTAACCGGTGCCGATGATGGAAATACGCATGGTGTGAATCAGTCCTTGTGCAGTCGGGTGACTTCGGTCAAGTCGCCTGGCCCAGTGAGCGGATCAGGTCGGAAAGCTGTCCGGTTTTTTCTTCGAGCAGACCGGGGTCGGCCCGGGTTTCGACATTCAGGCGAATGACCGGCTCGGTATTGGAGGCGCGAAGATTGAAGCGCCAGTGATCAAATTCCAGGCTGATGCCGTCGGTGCGATCAATCACCGGATCATCCTTCGAGAATGTCTCCAGGACCTGTCGAATGACATCATCGGTGTCGCCCACCTCGAAATTGAGCTCGCCACTGCACGGAAAGGCTCGAATGCGTTCATCGACCAGTTCGGCCAGTGATCGTCCGGTTTCCGAGATCGTTTCAGCCAGCAACAGCCAGGGCAGCATGCCGCTGTCGCAGAAAGAAAAGTCGCGGAAATAGTGATGTGCCGACATTTCGCCGCCGTACAGGGCATTCTCGGAGCGCATGCGCTCCTTGATGAAGGCGTGTCCACTCTTGTTGATCACGGCCCGACCGCCGGCCTTTTCGACCTGGTCCAGGGTGTTCCAGGTCAGGCGTGGGTCAAGCACAATGGTCTGGCCCGGATGTTTCTCCAGCAAGCGTGCCGCGAACAGGCCGACCAGGTAATAGCCCTCGATAAAGCGACCGTCGGCGTCGAAAAAGAAGCAACGATCGAAATCGCCATCCCAGGCGATGCCAAAGTCGGCGCCGTGTTCACGCACGGCAGCGGCCGTCTCGGCGCGATTCTCGCTGAGCAGCGGATTGGGCACTCCATTCGGAAAGCGTCCGTCCGGCTCATGGTGTAAACGGACAACCTCCAGCGGCAGATGAGCGGCTATGGCATCGAAAGCCGGTCCGGCGCAACCGTTGCCGGCGTTGACCACCAGCTTCAGCGGCCTGATTCGGTCGATATCGACGCCGGCGATCATCCTGTGCACGTATTTGTCGAGCAGGTCTTCTTGCTGATCCCGGCCGGGCCGGGTGGCTGGTGGGTTCAGGTTGCCTTCGGCCAGCATCGCCTCGATGTCTTTCAGGCCGGTATCGGCGCTGATGGGAATGGCTTCTTCCCGAACCATCTTCATGCCGTTGTAATCAGCCGGATTGTGGCTGGCGGTCACCATGATGCCGCCGCCCATTCCGGGGCGGGATGCGGCGTGATAAACCAGTTCCGTGCCACACAGACCGATGTCGATGGTATCGATGCCGGCCGAGTTCAGCCCTTCGGTCAGCGCTTCGGCCAGTTCCGGGCTGGACAGACGCATGTCCCGACCAATCGCGACCGGACCTTTCGGTTGGATGATAGTCGCATAAGCCTGTCCGATATCCCGGGCGCGCTGCTTGTTGAGGGCGCTCGGTACCTGCCCACGGATGTCGTAAGCCTTGAATGGGCTGTTGGTCAAGGTGTTCATTTGGACTGTAATTTCCTTGATGGCAAAGGCTCAGGCTCGCCGAATGCAGGTCTCATCGAGTTCCAGTTCGCGCTGCTGGTGCATCAGCTTCAACAGCACGACAACCCGCTCCTGGCTGGTACGCGCCTTGAACAGGGCGCGGTACCCTGAGCAGGGACCATCGATGATTTCAACCAGGTCATCGGGCTGGTAGTCGATTGTGCCGGTCAGGTTGCATATGCCGTCGGCATCACAGCGTCGTCGCAAATCCTCGATGACAAAGTCCGGAACAATCGGGGTCTGCTGGCCGAGTCGAACCAGTCCCACGGCACCGCGCGTGGAGCGAATGGGCGCCCAGTCCTGCCCCTGCTGGTTCAAGCGGACAAACAGGTAGCGCGGGAACAGCGACTCGACCCAGGTGCGCCGCCGGCCATTGTGGGTCTTGCGGGTGCGGGTCTTGGGACGAAAGATCTCGAAACCCTGGTTAAGCAGATTTTCCTCGGCGCGTGCGTCCTGTTGCGGCTTGCAGAACACGGCGTGCCAGCGCCGGCAGGGATGGGCGTGCGGATCTTTCATGCCTTTGGAACGGGTTCCTTGCGTTCAACGAGTGAACACATTGTCGCTGCTCGAAGGATATGGTGCAAGAGGGCTGTTACCTTGAACGGACCGGGCGGACACGATAGCTGGCCAAGCGGGAATACTCGAACGCCAGGCCATAGTAAAAGCCGACAAACCATGCGTATTCGGCATTCTCGGCTCCATCGCTGGAAGTCCAGAAGCCGGCCCAGGGGGTGTCGGGAAAGATCGTGGTGTTGATGGCCGGGGCTTCACGGCAGTGTTCGGCGATGGACTCCAACTCCTCGACGGTGGGCAGACGCCAATCGGTGAAACCACCCACACCACCGTTACGATTGAAGGCATCGATCGCTGTCTGTGCGCCATCCCAGTCGAATACTTCCGCGACTCCCGAGCAGGATTCGCGGTTCCACTCTTGCCCAATGGCGCACTGGGCCCACTGCAGGCCGGTATCGGCATGAATCACGGTACCATCACGAAGCAACTCGAAAGCACTGGCCGGCGTACTGGCCCGGTCCTCACCAATACCACGTTCGCAATGGCTCTCATCGGCAAGCACAGGATTGAGCAACATGACCAGTCCGATGAAGCATAGGCTGGTGAGAAAACGGGAATTGAGCATGTCCGGACCCCTTTTTGGATTGATCGATGCGCACCGGCAATTGATTTGGGCGGATGCGAATTTGCGACCATCTACACCCGAGTTGTGCTGATCTTTCAATTATGTGACCTCATTGTGATTGTTGCAAGTCGGGTTAATAACGGCTCGCAGGGAACCTGGAAGACAGGGATATATTGCCAGTTAAGTCAAGGGCTGCCAAACTATGAGCAGGTATTTGCAGGTGGAATCTCATGGCCGGTTACAACTACACCACCGTCGATGGCCAGACTGCTACGTATGTGGACGGCAAACGTGCCTGGTGGATGCTTTCGGTGGTCTACCCTCTGTTTCCGGTGCTGGCCGTGGGCCTGCATGCCGCGACCGGCAGCGAATGGCTGCTTTTGACGCCGATTGTCTTGACCTACGGGGTCGGTCCTC